>NZ_LYVQ01000100.1 GCF_001984095.1 Pelomonas sp. KK5 | reverse complement strand
GGCTAGGATGCGACACCCGCCCTCCGGCCGCCCGACAACCCGACCGCCCCGCCGCGCATGTCCTCCGCCCCGCGCCCCGTCCCGCCTGCCTCCTCGATCTGGCCGACCCACGTGAGCCGCGTGTCGGAGATCTGGACCGAGCCGGCCGACCTGGACGAGCACGTCCGCGCGGGCATCGCCGAGCGCCTGGGCCCGCAGGCCCACCGGCTCAACGCAGCGGCCGTCGGCAGCAGCGGCACCCAGGTCTCGGTCTTTCTGTCGGACGTGCTGCGCGTGCAGCTCAGCGACTGGACGCCGGCCACCGACACGCGCCTGCATTTCCTGGCAGACCGGCCGCTGCTGGCGCTGCGCGCCTCGCTGGCCAGCGACTCCGCCTACGCCGTGCCCGGCCTTCCGCCGATGCTGTTCAACCGCCCGGAGATCGTGCTGACCTATGTGCCGCTCGGGGCCCAGCTGATCATGGACACGGCAGCGCATCGGCGCTTCCACGGCGTCATCGCGCTGATCGAGGCAACCGCCTTTCTGCGCAGCTTCGAGCTGCCGCCGGAAGCCGTCCCCGAGAACCTGCGCGAGGCGCTGGCGGGCCGCAGCAGCGCCGGCCGGCTGATCACGCTGCCGCTGGACGCCCGGCTGGCGCAGCTGGTGGCCCTGATGACGACGCCGCCGCGCGACCCGGCGCTGCTGGCGCTGTTCGTCGGCGGCAAGCTGCGCGAGCTGGTGGCGCTGATGCTGGACGCGGCCTGGCGCAACCCGCAGTTCGCCGGCCCCGGCGCCACCCGGCCGCAGGACCTCGACCTAGCCCACGCCGCCCGCGAGGTACTGGACCGCGAGTACGCGAAGCCGCCGCGCATCCCCGAGCTGGCGGCCCGGCTCGGCACCAACCAGAACCGCCTGGCCACCGTGTTCCGCGAGGCCTTCCAGACGACGATGCAGGACCACTGCATTGCGCTGCGCATCGTCGAGGCGCAGCGCCTGCTGCTGGCCGGGCACCTGAGCATCGGCCAGGTGGCCGAGCAGGTCGGCTACGAACACCAGAGCAGCTTCACGACCGCCTTCAAGGCGCTGGCCGGCATGTCGCCGCGCGAATACCAGCAGCAGCGCGCGGCGCTCGATGTGTTGCTCGGCCCAGGTTTTCCCTGAGCGAGTGAACGCGAAAAAAAGTCCGTGAGGACTGCAAAAAACATCAGCCCGGGCTCGCCCTATCTTTTCGTTGTCGCGCCGCGATTGCCGGCGCTCGCGAAAGGAAGACGATGCGAACCCGTTCCCGGATCCTGTTTGCCCTGAGCCCGCTGATGCTGGCCAGCCTGGCCCTCGCCGCCGAAGACAGCAGTGCCACGCTGGACACCGTCGTCGTCAGCGGCAGCAAGCGCAAGCTCAAGCAGGACGAGGTGCCCGGCACCGTCTCCGTCGTCGACGGCGCGGCGCTGGAGCGCGAAGGCGCGCGCGACCAGGAAGACATCTTCAAGCTCACGCCCGGCGTGCAGCTCAACAAGGGCGACCCGAACCAGGCGGTGCCGACGATCCGCGGCATCGGCACGGCCAGCAACGGCCAGATGATGGGCATCCAGCAGGCGACGACCGGCTTCTACATCGAAGAGGTGCCCTTCACAGATCCCTTCGGCTTCGTCAGCGGTGCCGACCTGGCCCCGTTCGATCTGAAGCACGTGGAGGTGATGCGCGGCCCGCAGGGCGCGCTGTTCGGCTCGGCCTCGCTGGGGGGCGCCGTCAGCTACGTGCTGAACAAGCCGGCGCTGAAGGACTTCGCCTTCTCGGCGCTGGGCTCGGTGGACAGCGTGGCCGAAGGCGGCGTCGGCCATGCGGTCCATGCGATGGTCAATGTGCCGATCATGACCGACACCGCCGGCCTGCGCATCGTCGCCTTCGACAGGCACGACGCCGGCTGGATCACCAATCTCGGCAGCGGCCACGAGAAGGCGAACACGCTGCACCAGAGCGGCGGCCGCGTCATCGGCACGCTGAAGCCCAGCGCCGATGCCACGCTGACCGCGATGCTGCTGACGCAGCGCACGCACAGCGCCGACACTTTCGCCGTCTCGCCCGATCCGGACCGGCTGACGACCAATGCCGCCGGCCCCGCGCCGCGCACGAGCACCTTCACGCTCGGCAATGTCCGCGCCGAATGGACGCTGCCGGATGCGCTGGACGGCTTGGAACTGACGTCGAACACCGGCTACCTCGACAAGCACGGCCTGGCGACCAGCGACGGCACCCGCGCCTATTCGAAGATCGGCTCGCTCTACGGTCCGCTGCTCGGCGTCGGCGCGCTGCCCGACCTGCCCAGCGTGCGCTCGCTGGTGCCCGAGACGCGCCGCAGCCGCGCCGTCTCGGAGGAGCTGCGCATCGGCAACGGCGGGGCGGGCAGCAACAAGACCTTCCAGTGGCTGGCCGGCCTCTTCTACCAGCGCACCAGCTTCAACACGCACGGCCTCGTCAGCGCCCCCGGCGGCGAGGCGCTGTGGGGCCCGGTCGGCCCGCTGCTGCTGCCGAGCGACGTGCTGGCGTCCACCGACGTGATCGCGTCGACGACCGAGAAGGCCGTGTTCGCCGACACCGAATGGCATTTCGCTCCGGCCTGGAGCCTGACGCTGGGCGGCCGCTGGTATCGCACGACGCTGGACCTGGATGCCCGCGCCAGCTTCCTCGGCGGCCCGGTCGCCGCCACGGCCGGCATCACCGAGCACGGCTTCACGCCCAAGGCGGCACTGAAGTACCAGTTCGGCCAGCACATGGCCTATGTGCTGGCGTCCAAGGGCTACCGCTTCGGCGGCGTCAACATCAACCCGCCGGCGCTGTCGCCCTACAAGTCCGATTCGCTGTGGAACTACGAGGCCGGCCTGCGCCTAGTGCCCGCCAAGGGCCTGCGCGCGGACCTGACCGTGTTCCGCCTCGACTGGAAGGACGCGCAGGTCTCGGCCGTGCTGCCCGGCGCGGTGCCCATCGTCGGCGTCGCCAACGTCGGCCAGGCGCGCAGCCAGGGCCTGGAGGCCGCGCTGCAGTGGCGCGCGGCGCCGGGGCTGAACCTCGCCGCCGCGCTGGCCTGGACCGATGCCGAGACGACCGCGCCCTACACGAACAGCAGCGGCATCGTGATTGCCGCCGGCTCGCGCCTGCCCGGCACCGCGCGGCTGCAGGGCTCGCTGCAGGCCAGCTACGACTTCGAGGGCCCGGCCGACACCAGCGGCCGCCTCAGCGCCACGCAGAGCCACACCGGCCCGCGCGTGTTCGAGATCGAGGGCACGACCCGCGCGCCGGGCTACTCGCAGACCGATCTGCGCGCCTCGCTGGGCCGCGGCGCCTGGGAGGCCACGCTGTCGCTAACGAACGCCTTCGACAAGCGCGGCATCAACGGCGCCGCCGGTGTCTCGCTGCCCGGCGTCACCGCCTACACCGACTACTACCTGATCCGGCCGAGGACGATCGGCTTTTCCCTGCGCTACGACCTGTGAGCCCCGCATGAACGAAGACACCCTTGCCGGCCTGCGCCGGTTTGAAGAAGACACGCCCGAAGTGCTGCAGTGGCAGCGGGAGCAGGACCGCCTGGCACGCGAAAGCCTGCATGCCGGCGACGCCTTCGAGCGCCTCGACGCGCTGCTGCGCCCCGGCTACGTGGACCTGCAGGCCTTTCACGCGCCACGGCCGGTGCGTGGGCGCTGGTTCCACCGGCGCGTGCCAGCCGGCGCGGCGCTGCCGCTGATCAGTGTCAGCGAGACCGCCGAGGCCGCCGGCCGCGTGCTGATCGACCTCGCTTCGCTGGGCCTGCCCGGCGCCACGCTCGGCGATATGCAGCCCTCGCCCGACGGCCGGCGCGTGCTGCTGACACTGGACCCCGGCGACGGCACGATGCAGACGCTGGTGCTGCTGGTCGATGCGGATGGCGACGCGCCGCCGCTGCGCCTGTCCGTGGTCGGTCCGGTCAGCATGCCCTGCTGGCTGCCCGACGGCGGCGGCTTCCTGTTCGCCGGCCTGCCGCTCGGTGTGGACGTGTCCGCGCTGCCGCCGGCACCGGGCCTGCGCATCATCGAGCAGCGGCTCGACGACGAGGCCTTGACGCGCACGGTGCTGCCGCTGTCGCACATGCATCCCTTCGCGGTGCCCCAGGTCAGCGCGGACGGCCGCCATGCCTTCGTCTGCGAGGACCAGACGAGCCTGCACCCGACCTGGATCCGCAGCCTGCCCGACGGAGACTGGCAGCCCTTCCTCGACGCCGGCTTCGGCCGCGTCAAGGGCACGGTCGCCGGCGACGAGTTCATCGCCGTCAGCAACGAGGGCGCACCGCGCGGCCGGCTCGTCGCGATCCCGCTGGCCACCGCGCGTCGGCGCGACACCTGGCGCGAGATCCTGCCGGCCGGCGAGGGGGTGCTGGTCAGCGTGACGCCGGTCGGCGGCAAGCTGGTCGTCGGCGAGAGCTTGGAGGGCAATGCGCGGCTGCGCGTCGTCTGGCCCAACGGCACCGTCGAGCATGCGCTGGCGATTCCCGCCGAAGGCGCCGTCGGCAAGTTCGCCTACGGCTTCGTCACCGGCCTGATCGACGAACTAGTCTGGGCCGACGGCAACGAGATCAGCTTCGTCCACTCCTCGCTGCTGCAGCCGCCGCAGGCCTGGCGCTACGACGTGCGCACCGGCCGGCTCGCCGCGCTGGACAGCGCGGGCCTGGCGCCACAGGGCTCGACGTTGACGACGCAACGTACGCCCGATCGCCATGCGGTCGCCTACTGCGTGCTGCGCGCGGCCGACACCGGCCTGCCGGCGCCGACCATCGTCACCGGCTACGGCGGCTTCAATGTGCACTGGCTGCCATGCTGGAACAGCATGGCGGCGGCCTGGGTCGCGGCCGGCGGCGTGTGGGTGCACGCGCACCTGCGCGGCGGCGGCGAGTTCGGCGAGGACTTCTGGCGCGACGGCCGCCGGGAGAACAAGGCGAACGGCTTCGCCGACCTGTTCGCGGTGATGGACGACGTGGTGCGCCAAGGCATCACGACGCCGGCGAAGCTGGGCCTGTTCGGCTCGTCGAACGGCAGCCTGCTGGTCAGCGCCGCCTTCGCGCGGCGGCCCGATGGCTTCGGCGCCGGCGTCGCCCAGGTGCCGATCATCGACATCCTCGGCTGCGGCCGCGACCCGGCCACGCTGAACATCGTGCGCGCCGAGTACGGCGACCCGCTCGGCGAGGCCGATGCCACCTGGATCCGTGGCTGGTCGCCGCTGGAGAACCTGCCCGAGGCCGCGCGCTTCCCGGCGCTGCTGGCCGATGCCGGCGCCATCGACATGACCTGCCCGCCCTGGCATGCGCGCAAGCTGGTGGCCGCCGTGGCCGGCGGCGGCGCGGCCGGCAGCGGCCCGGTGCTGCTACGCGTGCGCGAGGGCGCCGCGCACAACGTGATGAGCGTGGCGCTGCACATCGAGCGCGACGCCGAGACGCTGGCCTTCTTCGCGCAGCAGCTCGGGCTGGCGTCGTGACGGCCGCGCTGGCGGCCGCGCCCTTCGAGAAGGATGGGGCCACGCGCGCCCGGCCGCCTGGCTAGCGCTGGCCGTGCTTGTCTTCGTCACCATCGTCGGCGCGCTCGACCGGCAGCTGCTGGTGCTGATGGCCGAGCCGCTGAAGCTGTCCCTGCAGCTCAGCGACACGCGGCTGGCCGTGCTCCAGCGGCACGATCTCGCGCGTCAGCGCCGCATCGAGATGCTGGTGGATCAGCCGCATGCCGGGCGCGGGTGGCAAGTCCGCTTGCGGCTCGGCCAGGCCGCCATAGATGAAGCCGGTGTTGCCCGGCAGCCAGACCGGCGACCAGATGTAGCCCTGCGCTTCATAGCGGTGATCGACACGGCCGCTGGCCGTCTCGATCACGCGTACGGCAAGCGTGTGGGCATCGTCGCCAAGCAGCACGACGACCAGCACGCGCGTGCCGTCGGGACTCGGCGCGACGTTGTGCAGCACCGGCGCCGGCGCCCCGAGCGAAGCGACGTCGAAGAGCACGCGGCCGGGATCGTCGGGCCGCTCTGACACGCTGACGACCGGCATGCAGTGGGTCGACTCTCGCCGGCCAAAGGGCTGACATAGCTGACCGGCTGCTTCTGATGTCCCCCTCTTGAGAACCCGCCTCGCGGTACGCCGCGAGGTGCCCCGGCGAGGGCAGCCTTGCTGCGGGTCTCGCGAGACAAGGCTTGCCAAAGCGCTCGTCGCTGACTCCAAAGCGCCCGCGGCATCGGGCGGGTAATTTCAGGGCATCACATCAATGTGAGCCTTCCTGAACCACGCCCGCACGACAACGAGCAGAACAGACATGACTTCTCCACTCCCGTCATTCGAGTCCCGGCCGCTACCCACCATCTCGATGTTTCCGCGCACGCACTACTTCGAAGTCGATTCGGTGCTGGCTGGGGCACGCTATGCCGTCTGGGTCACGCTGCCGATCGGCTACGAGCACGAGCCGGAGCGCCGATTCGCCACGATCTACTCGCCGGATGGCAATCGCAACGTCGCCTTCGCCGCCGGCCTCAGTGACCTGAGCGCCTGGGACCTGATGGATCGATTTGAGCCTACGATCCAGGTCTGCGTCGGTTACACCGACGAGGACGCCGGCCGTGCGCTGGCCGTGCGGGCCCGCGACCTGCTGCCGCCCAGGGAGGAACTGCCAAAGGGCATGATTGAGAAGATGAGGGAGAGCACCGACACCGGCCCTGTGTTGGACCGGGAGGGCATCGAGCTGTACATCCACAATCTGCAGAACCCGGCCGGCGATCGCTTCCTGGCCTTCCTCTGCGAAGAACTACACCCGTTCATCGCGACGAACTACCGAGTTGCTCCCGACAGCCTCGGCCTGTTCGGCCACTCCTATGGAGGTCTGTTCGCCGCATATGCAGCGCTGCAGCCGTCCACGCCGTTTCGCAACTTCTGCGCGAGCAGCCCGGGCATCCTGATCGAACACTCGGTCATATTCAAGCTCTATGCCGAGGCGCTCGAACGTGGCGGGCTGCCGTCTTCACGGCACATGCACATGACTGCCGCCTCGCGGGAGCTCACCGATCCGGGCCTGTACCTGTCGATGGTGGGCGGCGGCACCGTCGAGTTTCTCCGCCTGGCGGGCATGCGGCCGATGACCGGGCTGAGCGTCTCCAGCCGGCTGTTCGAGGACGAGACCCACATCACCGTCAAGCCGACCGCGATGCACAGCTTCCTGCGCCAGTGCTACCTGTCGAAGCCGCAGGCCGCGACATGACGAGCGCATCCACTGTGCAGGTCACGGTCGTCAACCACGTCGCCGTGGATATCGCAGCGCCGGTAGAAGCCGTATGGCAAAAGATCGTTGCGAGCTTCGTCGAAGGGCGGCGCTGGCGCGAAACCGGCTTCACGGTGACACCCATCGATGATGATCCGGCCGCTGTGCTGGGCGGCTACCGCATGCGGCTGGAACGGCCGGACGCCTCGGTGGACGAACGAATCGTCCATGTCAGCGAGCGTGACGATGGTGCCCGGCGCCTGAGCCTGTTCGTGGACTTCGTATCTGTGCCTGGTGGCCTGCTCGTCTTCGCCAGCTACCAGGCTTTGCCCGACGGGGACGGTCGTGCACGCTACACGATCGACTGCCACACGCGAATGGGCGTGGAGGGCCGGGGCGATGTCGCCACGGCGGTCGAGCAGATGAGGATCCATTCGCAGCGCTACCTCGAAGACTATCTCGGCGGCGTCAAGCAGCGCCTCGAACAACAACAGCCCCTTGGAGAGCCACGATGAACGACCGCAACGACACTTTCGACTTCGCCGCCGCCACCTGCTCCGAGGCCGGCTTCGCGCCTGAGCCACTGCAGGAGCTTCGCATGTACTTGCAGACGGCAGTGGCCAACGGCAGCCTGCCCGGCGCCGTGATCTTCCTGGCCCGCGGCGACCGGGTCGTGCTCCACGAGGCGATCGGCCAGGGCGACCTGGCGACCGGCCGCCCACTGCGGGCCGACGCGCAGTACCGGCTGCACTCAATGACAAAGCCCTTCACCGCGGTCGCAATGCTGCTGCTCTATGAAGAGGGCAAGTGGAGCTTCGATGATCCCGTCTCGGTCTACGTGCCGGAGGTCCGCGAGGCCTTGAAGCAGTCGGGCAACCGCGCCACGCGCGAGCCACTGCTGCGCCACCTGTTCACACACACCAGCGGCCATGGCTTCGGCAGCACGATGGACGAGATCATGGACTGCGTCGCCCGCATCGACATCTTTGGCGCTCGTTCGCTGGCCGACCTGGTGGCCCGCTACCACCAGCTGCCCCTGCGCTACGAGCCCGGCACGAGTTGGGAGTATTCGGTGGGCATGGACATCGAGGCACTGATCGTCGAGCGCATCAGCGGCCAGCGCTACGACCACTTCCTGCAGCAACGTCTGTTCGCCCCTCTGGGCATGCGCGATACCGGCTTCGCGCTGAGCCCAGCCCACAACGAGCATCTGGTGCCCGGCTATGCGATGGACGCCACGAGCCGCCGATTGCGCCCCGCCAATCTGCTGGAGATGCAGGACCTCATGTTCCCCATCGGTGGCAGTTCCTTCCGCTCGACGGCCAGCGACTACGCCCGCTTCGCGCGCATGCTGCTGAAGCTCGGCAGTCTGGGCGACACGCACATCCTGAAGGCCGAGACGGCTCGGCTGGTGTTCGAGAACCTGCTGCCGGAGCCGCTGCTGCAGGAGCACCACAACACGCTGCACTACCGAGTCGGTGGCGGCAACGGCTTCAGTCTCAACGGCCTGCTTTGCATCGACCCGGCGGTCGCGGGACGCCCTGTCGGCAGGAACACCTACGAATGGGCGGGTGCCCATGGCCCTTGGTTCTGGGCGGACCCGGAGCACGACATCGTCTTCGTCGGCATGACCAACCGCGCGATGCCGCACCCGGAACTGGCACCCTTGAGCCTGCTGTCGCAGGAACTCGTGTACCGCGCACTCAGACGCTGATCGGCCGGGTGGGGTCAGGCCGGGCGGGCAACGGCCCGCCTCGTCGCGATCGGCGTCTCTCCATAGGTCCGGCGGTAAGCGGTGCTGAAGCTGGAGTGGTGCTCGTAGCCGCAGGCGAGCGCCACATCGATCAGCGGCTTGTTGGTCTGCTGGATCAGCCGCCTGGCCCGCACCATGCGCGTGGCGCTCAGGTGCTCGTGCGGCGAGCGGCCGTAGCGGGCCCGGAACACGGCGAGCAGGCGGCTCACGCTGACCTGCAACCGTACGGCAAGGTCGGGGATCTCAGGGCAATCATCGGGGTCGGACAGAGCCGCGTGGGCGATCGCCGCCACGGCGTCATCGCTCTGAGGACCGATGGCCGGGAAGCCGGCGCTGTCGACGGCGCCGGCCGGCGTGGCCAGCAGGTGGCACATCAATTCGCCCGCCTTGCTCTTCAGGTACAGGCGCCGGTGCGTGCCGGTGAAGCGGGTCCAGAGGATGGACTGCGCGGCCTTGAGCACATGGCCGTTGGGTGTGCCGATGGTGACGCGGAACGGGCTGCGGGCCGAGCGCGGAGCACCGGTTTCCGGACCGAGCCAGCACTGGACCGCCATCGGGTCCAGGCCGAAATCTCGCAATGCGGCTTCGTCATCGAAGACCAGGGATACCGCCTGGCAGCGCACGCCGGGAGGGATATGGCGGCAGACCATCGTGTCGCCCATCGAGGCAGTACCGATCACATGCCCCTCGCTGCAAATGCTGCGCTGCTCCGGGTGGGCCGCAGTGCTCAGCATGCAGGCGCCGCGCAACACCATCACGAAGGTCAGTTCGCGCCGCTGGCGATGCCACTGCACGATCGGCTCGTCGTACTGGAGTTCCCCGAACACCAGCCAGACACCGCGGTCGAGACGGACGTACTCCATCGCCACATGGCGACCTGGTTCACGCGCGCTGAGCAGGTACGCATCGCCTTCGCAGCCGGCCTCGGCGAGCTGCACGCTGCCGGGATCGCGCCGCACGCCATCAAAGGCCTGCCGCAGCGAGCTGGCAGCCAGCGGCGGCTCCAGCGCCGCATCGATGCCGGCCAGGGAAACACATGTGCTCATGTCGCGACCTCGCTACCGTCGAACAGACACCGATTATCTTCAAAACATACAGAACTGTATGAGTATTTCCGCGATGCCGGGTCTTCGCCGACTTGCGGACTTACCCCGTGCACCAAAAACCGCGCCCGTCGAACCAAAGGGCGTGGCTGGCGAGATGACCAAACTGACATCATCTCGACACTGCAAACCAAGCATCATGGAAACAAGAAGCATCGGACGCCATCCCGCCCCGCATCCACTGGCTGCCGCCGCGCTGTTGGCGCTGTGCGGGCCCGCGTTCGGCCAGGCTGCGGCAACAGCGCCGGAACCGGCAGCATCCAGCGTCGCCTCAGCCCCGCAGGCGCAGGGTGCGCAGCAACTCGACGCCGTCTTCGTCACCGCGAACCGCCGCCGCGAGCGGGCCAGCGAGGTGGCCGGCAGCATCAACGTGCTCGGCGGCGCGCAGTTGGACCGGCAGGGCCTGACATCGGTGGACGAATGGGCCGGCTTCGTGCCGGGTCTGCAGGTGTCCGGCGACAACCCGGGCACTCGGCGCGAATCGATCCGCGGCATCACCACCGGCGCGCTGCAGCTCGGCGCCTCCGTGGCCACCTATCTCGACGACACGCCGATCAGCCTCAGCACCAGCTCGATGCCGGCCGCGCAATGGAGCCCCGACGTCGATCCGCTGGACGTCGAGCGCATCGAAGTACTCAAGGGCCCGCAGGGCTCGCTCTACGGCGCCAGCGCGCTGGGCGGCCTGATCAAGTACGTCACCGTAGCGCCAAACCTGAAGGAGGTCGAGGGCCGCGTCGACCTCGGCGTCAGCCGTGCCTCCGGCGGAGGCAATGGCATGACAGCCCGCGCCGCGGTGAACCTGCCGCTGGTGACGGACCTGCTGGCCACGCGGCTGACGGTCTATTCGCGCAAGGACCCCGGCTACATCGACGACACGCTGCGCGGCCTCAGCGACGTGAACAGCTTCCGCAACGAAGGCGCGCGGTTGACAACGCTATTCAAGCCAAACCGGCAGTTCGACGCCAGGCTGATGCTGGACACCCAGCGCATCCGAAGCGATGACGCTGAAACGGCCAGTTATGACGCCGCCACGCTGCGCCCCCTCTACGGCGACAACGTCGGCCGCTACCCCTTCGCACAACCGCTGAAGAACCGCTACGACCGCGGCGCGCTGACACTGAACGGCGACCTGGGCTTCGCGAGCCTGATGTCGGTCACGAGCTATGTGCGCTTCCGCAGCGATGTCAGTCAGGACGTCAGCGGCTATGTGAGCTTCCTCGACGCCGCCACGGCCGCGGGCCTGAATGCCGCGGGCCTTGCGGTCTCTGCGCTGGGCGTGACCGGCGCGCTGTCGCGTTCAGTCGGCGAGCAGACCAAGAAGGTGCAGGAGTTTCGGCTGACCTCGCCGAGCGGCCAGCGCTTCGAATGGCTGGCCGGCCTGTTCTACCAGGACGAGTCCGGGCATCTGCGCCAGAGCTACGACGCCTATACGAGCACCGACTTCGACACGCCCGCCGCGCCGGGCTGGCTGAGCGCGCTGATCCAGGCTGGTTTGAAGGAGACGGCGGTTTACGCCAACGCCACCTGGCATTTCTCCGATGCCTTCGACCTGCAGTTTGGTGCCCGTTACACCCGGCTCAAGCTTGACTACGGCGTGCCGGAGCTGCAGTCCTACAGCCTGGTGACGAACGGGCCGGTGGCTTCGGCACCCCAACAGGCCGCGGCCTCGGAGAACAAGGCGACATGGCTGATATCGCCGCGCTGGAAGCTCGACGGCGACCACATGGTCTACGCCCGTGCCGCCTCCGGCTACCGTCCGGGCGGCCCCAACTTCCCGGCACCGACCGGGACCATCAAGCCGCCCTTCCGCTCAGACTCGATCGTCAACTACGAGCTCGGCTACAAAGGTGTCGTGCCGACGGCCCGGCTGGATCTCGCCGCCACGCTCTACCGCATCGATTGGAAGGACATCCAGGTGACCGCGATCGATGCCAGTTCCGGCTTCGCCTACTACGCCAACGGCGGCAAGGCACACAGCCAGGGCGTCGAGTTGGAAGCCGGCTGGCGGCCCGTCAACGGCCTGCGACTGGCCGCCACGCTGAGCACGACCGACGCCAAGCTGGACGAGGACGCCGCCGCCGTCAACGGACACACCGGCGACGAGATCCCCTACACAGCGAAATTCGCGGCCGCGCTCACTGGCGACTACAGTTGGCAGCTCGGTGAGGGTCAGGCGTCGCTCGGGGCCAGCTACCGCTACACCGGCGCGCGCCGCAGCACCTTCAGCAGCCAGCCGGTCTCGTCCTTCGTGCCGACGCTGCAAGGGCCGACGCTGCCCGGCTACGGTGTGCTCGATCTGCGCGGCTCGTATGCGTGGGACCGCTGGTCGCTCACTCTGTTCATCAAGAACGCCACCGATCGCCGCGGTCTGCTGAGCTACGGCGGCGTGCTGGTCGTGCCTGACCTCGCCACCGGCGGCATCACGCCCGCAAACGTCGCCGTGACCGCGCCGCGCACGTTCGGCTTCAACCTCCGGGTCGACTTCTGATGCCGGGCCGCGCGCACCCGCCAGGCTGGATGGACAGCCATTGGATGGCCTTCACCGGCAATCGCGAGTTCAAGGCGAACCCGCGCATCCTCACCGCCGCCAGTGGCGCCTACTACCGCAGCGAGGACGGCCGGCAGATCTTTGACGGCCTCTCGGGCCTGTGGTGCACGGGCCTGGGCCATGCGCGGCGCGAGATCGTGGACGCGGTGAGCCGACAGGTCGGCACGCTGGACTACTCGCCGGCCTTTCAGTTCGGCCATCCGCTGTCCTTCGAGTTGGCCAACCGCATCGTCGAACACATGCCGGCCGGACTGAATCGCGTGTTTTTCACGGGCTCGGGCTCCGAGTCCGCTGACACCGCGCTGAAGAAGGCCCGCGCCTACTGGCGCGCCAGGGGCCAGGCCGGCAAGACCCGGTTGATCGGCCGCAGCAAGGGCTATCACGGGGTCAACTTCGGCGGCATCTCGGTCGGCGGCATCGGAGCCAACCGACGGGCCTTCGGACCTGGCATCGACGCCGATCACCTGCCCCACACCCAGCCGCCGGCGGGCAGCTTCATCAAGGGCCAGCCCGCGCAAGGTGCGGAGTTGGCCGATGAGCTGCTGCAATTGGTCGCTTTGCACGGCGCCGACACGATCGCCGCGGTCATCGTCGAGCCGCTGGCCGGCTCGGCCGGCGTCATCGTGCCGCCGCAGGGCTACCTGCAGCGGCTGCGCGAGATCTGCAGCGCGCATGACATCCTCCTGATCTTCGACGAGGTCATCACCGGCTTTGGCCGGATGGGCGCCTGGACGGGTGCAGAGGCCTTCGGCGTCACACCCGACATCCTGACCGGCGCCAAGCAGGTGACGAACGGCGTGCAGCCGCTGGGCGTGGTCGTGGCGCGGCAGGAGATTCACCACACATTCATGGATCAGGGCGGCCCCGGCTATCTGCTGGAGTTCGCGCACGGCTACACCTGCTCTGCCCACCCGGTCGCCTGCGCGGCGGGCATCGCGGTGATGGACCTGCTGGCCCGCGACGAGGCGTCGGCCCGGGTGCGCGCGCTGGCCCCCCGCTTCGAGACGGCAGTGCACGGCCTGCGCGGCGCCAGGCATGTGGCGGATATCCGCAACTTCGGCCTCGCCGCCGGCATCGCGGTCAACCCGATTCCCGGCGAGCCGGCGCGACGGCCTTTCAACATCGCGATGTCCATGTATCGCAAGGGCTTTTACGTACGCTACGGTGGCGACACGATCCAGCTGGCTCCACCCTTCATCAGCACCGAGGCCGAGATCGAATCGCTGCTCTCCGCATTGGGCGACACCTTTGGAGAGATCGACTGACGCGCCTTCGCGAAGGCACGGGTCCGCGGGCAGTCGCGCGTGATTGTTGTCGGTCAAGGAGCACGGACGTGGCGCTTAGAAGCCGGGGACAACGCAGCGGCGTATGTCGGCTTCCTGGCAGCGTGTATCACTTGCCTGACCGGCAGCTCAGGGTCGTGTGGAGTCCTCCGACTGCATCTGACGAACGTCAGTTCCCAGCCTCGAGCAGCCGACCGCCGCGATCCGGCTCACCCTCCAGGCGCGCAGGACGCCACCTCCAAGCTGTTGATTGGCCTTGCCGGCGCCAGCTGTCCTTTTTGTCGAAAACGCCGGCTGGTGGCAGCGAGTCCGGCCCTGTGCGCTGCCGGGCGAATCTGCGCCGCCGAGAGCGCAGGCGATCGGCTCGGCGCGCCTGATCGAGTGAGGCGTAGCCGAGCGAGCTGCGCGACGCGAGCCGGTTGCCGAGCACCGAGGGGAGTCGGCCGCAGGCCGGCCGGCGCAGTTGAGCCCGGTGGCGCGCAGGGCCGGGCTCGCCAACCGCAGACCCACGCAAATGCCTCACCCCGGTACAGGCAATCCATCCAGCCCTCTGATCTCCTGCATCGAGAAGCACGTCCTCATCACGTTCACCCCCGGCAGGCGACGCAGCTTCTGCTGCATCAGCAGTGAGTAGGCATCGAGGTCCCGCGCCACCACCACGAGCATGAAATCCTCCGGCCCGGAGATGCCGTGGCACATCACCACCTCGGGGATGTCGCGCACCGCGCGCTCGAACTCCAGCGAATGGCCCTCGTCCTGGCTGTCGATGCCGATGGTGACGAAGGCCATCACGCCGTAGCCCATCGCGCGGCGGTCCAGCCGGGCCGCGTAGCCGGCGATCAGGCCGGCGTCTTCCAGCCGCTTGATGCGCCGCCAGCAGGGCGATTGCGACATGCCGGCGAGCTGCGCCAGCTCGCCGGTGGTGAGCCGGGCGTTGTCCTGCAGCGCGCGCAGCAACAGCCGGTCCGTGGCATCGATGTCGATCTGCATGTGTATTCCTGTTTCCGACGGTTGGAAGAATAGATCCACCCCAAAAGACCATGGATAGGGTTATCGATGGGTGTTGTGGCCGTCAAATTTCATAGACTGGCCTTAATGTATACATGACAAAGCAAATAAATACATAACTCTGAACATGAACGCAGTAGCCCAACACCCCATTCCGACCGGCGCCATCACCCGCGCCATCACTCGCGCAGATTGCCAGCGCCTCGACGAGGCCGACACCCTGGCCCCCTGCCGTGAGCGCTTCGCGCTGCCCGCCGGCGTGATCTACCTGGACGGCAACTCGCTCGGCGCGATGCCGGCCGCCGTGCCAGCGCGCATGCAGCGGGCCATCGAGCAGGAGTGGGCCGTCGGGCTGATCCGCTCCTGGAACGATGCCGACTGGTATCCGGCGCCGCAGCGCGTCGGCGGCCAGCTGGCGCGGCTCGTGGGCGCGCAGCCGCACGAGGTGATCGTGGCGGATTCCACCTCGGTCAACCTGTTCAAGCTGCTGGTCGCGGCGCTGCGCATGCGGCCCGGCCGCACGGTGATCCTCGGCGAGGACGGCAACTTCCCGACCGATGCCTACATCGCCGGCGGCGTGGCCGAGCTGACCGGCACCCGCTTCCAGCCGGTGGCAGCGGACGATGTCATGGCCGCGCTGGACGAGAACGTCGCCGTGCTGACGCTCACCCACGTCAACTACAAGAGCGGCCAGCGCTACGACATGGCCGCCGTCACCCGCCGCGCCCACGAGGTCGGCGCCCTGGTGATCTGGGACCTGGCCCACACCGCCGGCGCCATGCCCTGCGAGCTGAATGCCTGCGAGGCGGACTTCGCCGTCGGCTGCGGCTACAAGTACCTGAACGGCGGCCCCGGGGCGCCTTCCTTCGCCTTCGTCGCCGAGCGCCACCAGGCCGCGCTGCGCCAGCCGCTGACCGGCTGGCACGGCCATGCGCGGCCTTTCGAGTTCGGCCAGCAGTACGAGCCGGCGCCGGGCGTCGACCGGCTGCTGGTGGGCACCGCGCCGCAGCTCGGCCTGATCTCGCTGGAAGCCGCGCTGACCGCCTTCGACGGCGTGGACATGAACGCGCTGCGCGCAAAAAGCGTGGCGCTGACCGAGCTGTTCATCGCGCTGGCGGACCAGGAACTGGCCGGCTTCGGCTTCGGCCTCGCCACCACCCGCGACGCGGATCAGCGCGGCAGCCAGGTCTCTCTGACGCACGAGCAGGGCTACGCCATCGTGCAGGCGCTGATCGCGCGCGGCGTGATCGGCGACTTCCGCGCGCCCGACATCCTGCGCTTCGGCTTCGCCGCGCTGTACCTGAGCCATGCCGACGTCTGGGACGCCGTGGCCGCCCTGAAGGACGTGATGCAGCACCGCGTCTGGGCCCGACCCGAATTCATGGCCCGCAAGGCCGTGACCTGAAACGACTGATTGCCCGACTGACCCGCACCTACCATCCACACCCGAGGAGATCCCGTGAAGAACAAGCTCTTGCCTCTATGCGCACTGATGGCCGCCGCCGCGGCGCCGGCCTTCGCCCAAGTCACCGTGTCCGGCTTCGTCGACGCCAACCTCGAAAGCGTCAGCTCCGGCGGCAAGACGATCAAGCGCGTCAGCTCGGCGGGCCTGAACACCAGCCGCATCCAGTTCAAGGCCGAGGAAGACCTCGGCGGCGGCCTGTCCGCCAAGGGCGTGTACGAGATCACCTTCGGCGCCGACACCGGCGTGCAGGGCACGCCACGCGAGTCCTACGTGCAGCTCGCGCACAAGGACTACGGCGACATCAGCCTCGGCCGCCTGAACCTCACCTCCTACTGGATCTACGGCTACGCGGACCCGACCTTCAGCGCCGACTACAGCCTGATCAGCAACATGATGGTGTTCTACGCGCCCTGGCGCGAGAGCAATGCCGTGCAGATCAACACGGCCCGCGTCGGCGGCTTCCAGCTGCGCAGCACGATGACCGCAGGCAAGGAAGACGGCACGAAGAACGGCCGCGTCACGAGCTTCGGCGTCGACTACCGCAACGGCCCGCTGTACGCCGGCCTGGTCACCGACCAGAAGCACCAGGTGAACATCTTCAACGCCTCGAAGATGGAATCGTCGCGCGACTCCTACCTGTCGGTCGTCTACCGCCTCGGCGCGCACGACCTGACCGCCGTGCTGCACCACTACTCCGGCTACTACGCCTACCCGCCCTACGTCGGCTTCACCAGCAGCGGCAACACGATCCAGCTCGGCGCCCGCATCAACTTCGACGAGCGCAACCGCCTGTTCGTCAGCCTGGTGCGCCGCAATGACGCCAACGACACGTCCATCGCCGATGCCACCGGCCTGGTCGTCGGCTACCAGTACAACCTGAGCAAGAAGACGACGCTGTACGGGGTGGTCGGCAGCATCCGCCACAAGGAAGACACCCCGGTGCGCTACCCGATCTCCTGGGGCGCCGCCAACCCGCTGAACAACGAGAACCCGCACGGCGCCCAGCTGGGCATCCGCGTCGCGTTCTGATCCGGAGTCCACCACGATGAAGACCACGACCCTGATCCCCTGCCTCGCCGCGGCCCTGCTCTGCGGCAGCCTCGGCGCCTACGCCCAGGCGCCCAAGAGCGGCGCCAACCTCAACGCCCCCGACGCGCCGGCCAGCAAGCCGGTCAGCAACGACCTGCTGCCCGGCGAGCCGCGCCACCCCGCGGCCGGCAGCTACGGCTACGACGCCGCCAGCGGCAAGTTCAAGATGCCCGAGGCCACGCCCGACGCCTACGGCGCCCACCCGGTGCCCGGCAGCCTGCCCTACCTGGACATGAACACCTACGCCAAGGGCTTCAAGCAGGAGGCCTTCTACCCCTACGTGGCCGGCGCCGGCCACAGCTGGCAGGCCACCTTCGACTGGCAGGGCCGCCGCTACCTCTACGACTACGAGATCTGGCAGTACAACGTCTTCGACATCACCGACCCGCACGACGTCAAGCTGGTCGGCAAGAAGAACTTCGACATCAAGGGCGGCGAGCACCAGTTCGGCCCCTTCAACGTCAAGTACAACAAGAAGCTCGGCAAGATGCTTGCCGTGCAGTGCTACGAGACGCCGCGCTACGGCACGGTCTGGAACAAGTACACGCACCCCGAGCAGATGAAGGGCATCCGCGACCGCAAGATGCTGCGCGGCTTCCGCATCTTCGAGGTGACCGGCCCGCTGTTCACCGACTGGAAGATGCTCAGCGAGACCTCGCTGGACCCCTACCACCCGTCCGACACGCAACCGCAGCAGGGCTCCGGCTGCCAGGACGTGCCGGTCTACAACGGCGACCAGTACCTGTTCGTCGCCGGCGCCCCGGACGACAGCTTCGCCAACACCGAGTACAAGACCTATCTGTTCGCCGGCGGCCAGCTGGCGTTCGACGTCTCCGACCCGGCGCACCCGAAGCGCCTGGGCACCTGGTGGGCGCCCGGCTCGCGCCTCGGCGAGGAGGAGGAATACAGGAAGAACCCGCGCGCCGGCAACAAGACCTCGTGGATGGGCTCGCGCATGCCGCTGTTCATTCCCAAGCCCGTCGAGCAGGGCGGCAAGTACGGCTATGCGGCGATGGGCGGCTTCGGCTTCTTCGTCATCGACATCAGCGATCCGTCGCACCTGAAGCAGGTGGCGCACCTGGACATGCCGGTCAGCGTCACCGGCACCGAGGGCGACAACATCGACGTCACCAAGGTCGAGACCACCGGCATGGTCTATTACAGCGGCTACCCGATGAGCGAGGACTGCTACGAGCCCTTCAAGGACATCTACGCGATCGACGTGCGCGACCCGAAGAACCCGAAGCTCGTCGGCACCCTGCCCCGCCCGGTGCCCGACGCCAAGGCGCCCTTCACCGACTTCTGCCAGCGCCGCGGCAGCTTCGGCCCCAAGCGCAGCGGCTATGCCTCCATCCAGCCCGGCACGCCAAGCCAGCGCTACATGCCCTACAGCTACTACAACGCCGGCATGCAGATGTTCGACCTGAAGGACCCGGCGCACCCGGTGATTGCCGGCTACTTCACGCCCAAGATGATCGGCGAGGTGCCGACCACCGACGGCCAGACGCAGAGCATCCGCGCGCTGCCGAACCCGGTGCACAGCATCTTCGTCGAGTGGGACCGGAACCTCGTGTGGGTGTTCTCGAACCACGGCATCTACGCCCTGTCTTCCGACCTGCTCGGCAAGCCCGTCTTCGGCATGCCTAACTGAGAGATTCGACGCCATGAACAACATCCACATCTCCCATATCGGCGCGGGCCTGCTGGCCCTCCTCATCGCCCAGGGCGCCTCCGCCCAGCAGGTCGTCAGGATCGGCCACGTCGGCCCCACCAGCGGCCAGATCGCCCACCTCGGCAAGGACAACGAGATGGGCGCCCGCATGGCCATCGCCGACCTGAACGCCAAGGGCGTGGTCATCGGCGGCCAGAAGGTCACGCTGGAACTGCTGGCCGAGGACGATGCCGGCGACCCGAAGCAGGGCACGCTGGTCGCGCAGAAGCTGGTGGACGCCAAGGTCAACGGCGTGGTCGGCCACCTGAACTCGGGCACGACGATCCCCGCCTCGAAGATCTACGCGGACGCCGGCGTGCCGCAGATCTCGCCCTCGGCCACCAACCCGAAGTACACCCGCAACGGCTACAAGACCGCCTTCCGCGTCGTCGCCGACGACACCCACATCGGCGGCACGCTGGGCCGCTACGTGGTGAAGGAGCTGAAGGCGCCGACGGTGGCCATCATCGACGACCGCACCGCCTACGGCCAGGGCCTGGCCGACGAGTTCGACAAGGGCGTGCGCGCCTCCGGCGGGCGCGTGATCGGCCACGAATTCACCAACGACAAGGCCACCGACTTCAGCGCGATCCTGATCAAGCTGAAGAGCAAGAAGCCGGACGTGGTCTTCTTCGGCGGCATGGACGCCATCGCCGGCCCGATGCTGCGCCAGATAAAGCAGCTGGGCCTGAACGCCCGCTTCGTCGGCGGCGACGGCATCTGCACCGCGGCGCTGCCGCAGCTCGCGGCCGGCTCGATGGGCGACGCGCAGGTCTTCTGCGCCGAGGCCGGCGGCGTCGACGCCTCCCAGCAGGCGGCGATGAACGACTTCAAGACCCGCTTCAAGGCCTACGCCAAGCAGGACGTGCAGGTCTACGCGCCCTACTCGTACGACGCGGTCGGCGTGCTGGTGGCGGCGATGGTGAAGGCCGGCTCGTCGGATCCGGCGAAGTACCTGCCGGTGCTGGCCAAGACCAGCGGCTACAAGGGCGTCACGGGCAACATCTCCTTCGACGACAAGGGCGACGTCCGCAACGGCGCGCTGACCCTGTACACGTTCAAGACCGGCCAGCGCGAAGCGCTCGGCGTCGTCCGCTAACTCCGATTCTCCACAGACACGCGACGCGGCACCCGCCGCGTCGCGCTCGCCTGTGCGCGTTCCCCTTTTGAATTTCGAGAACCCTGACATGGATACCCTGATCCAGCAGATCATCAACGGCCTGGTGCTCGGCAGCATGTATGCGCTGGTAGCCCTGGGCTACACGATGGTCTACGGCATCGTGAACCTGATCAACTTCGCCCACGGAGAGATCCTGATGGTGGGCGCCCTGGTGAGCTGGAGCGTCGTCGGCGCGCTGGGCGGCACCGGGCTGCCCGGCTGGGCGCTGATGCTGGTCGCCCTGCCCTGCGCCATCGCCGCCTGCGTGGCGCTGAACTTCGCCATCGAGCGCATCGCCTACCGGCCGCTGCGCAACGCCCCGCGCATGGCGCCGCTGATCACCGCGATGGGTGTCTCGCTGCTGCTGCAGACGCTGGCGATGGTGCTCTGGAAGCCGAGCCCCAAGTCCTTCCCGCAATTGCTGCCGGAGGCGCGGCTGGAGTTCCTCGGCGCCGGCATCACCGCCACGCAAGGGCTGATCCTGGCCTTGAGCGTGGCGATCCTGGCGGGCCTGCTGGCCCTGGTGCAGAGAAGCCGCCTCGGCCGCGCGATGCGCGCCACGGCCGAGAATCCGCGCGCCGCGGTGCTGATGGGCGTGAAGCCCGACTTCATCATCTCCACCGCCTTCCTGATCGGCGCCGGCCTGGCCGCCGTGGCCGGGCTGATGTGGGCGGCCAACTACGGCACGGTCCAGCACACGATGGGCTTCATGCCCGGGCTCAAGGCCTTCACCGCCGCGGTGCTGGGCGGCATCGGCAACCTGGGCGGCGCGATGCTCGGCGGCCTGCTGCTGGGCCTGATCGAGGCGATCGGCGCCGGCTACCTGGGCGACCTCACCGGCGATGTGCTGGGCAGCAACTATGCGGACATCTTCGCCTTCGTCGCGCTGATCGGGGTGCTGACGCTGCGGCCGTCCGGCCTGCTGGGCGAGCGCGTGGCCGATCGCGCCTGAAAGTGAGACAGCCTTTCGCCCCCGCGTCGGCCCAATGTCCGTTCGGGCTGAGGTATCGAAGCCCACTGCGGACGTCTCGCATGGGCCCTTCGATACCTCAGGGCGAACGGCCATTGGTTTCATGCGACGAGGGTGGCGTGCGGCTCCATGAAAACTGAAGTGAGCATCACCATGAACCTGAAACCCCTCCTCTTCACGCTCGCGCTGCTGGCCCTGCCGCCGCTGGGCACGCTGGCGGGCCTCGGCGACGGCCCGCTGCGCATCATCGACCTGGCCCTGCTCTACGTGATGCTGGCGCTGGGCCTGAACATCGTCGTCGGCTACGCCGGCCTGCTGGACCTCGGCTACGTGGCCTTCTACGCGCTCGGCGCCTACCTGTTCGCGCTGCTGGCCAGCCCGCAGCTGAGCGAGAGCTTCGAGGCCGTCGCCGCCCGCTTCCCCGGCGGCTTGCACCTGCCGCTGTGGGGGGTGATCCCCGCCGCCGCGCTGCTGGCGGCGCTGGCCGGCCTGCTGCTCGGCGCGCCGACGCTGCGGCTGCGCGGCGACTACCTGGCGATCGTCACGCTGGGCTTCGGCGAGATCATCCGCGTCTTCATGAACAACCTGGACCATCCGCTGAACATCACCAACGGCCCGCGCGGCATCGGCCAGATCGACGGCATCCGCGTCCCCGGCCTCGGCGCGCTGGCGCCCACCACGCAGTACTACTACCTGTTCCTGCTGCTGGTGGCGCTGACCGTCCTGCTATGTCACCGGATGGAGAATTCGCGCATCGGCCGCGCCTGGATGGCGATCCGCGAGGACGAGACCGCCGCCAAGGCGATGGGCATCCATGTGCGCGACATGAAGCTGCTGGCCTTCGCGATGGGTGCGAGCTTCGGCGGCGTGTCCGGCGCGATGTTCGCGGCCTTCCAGGGCTTTGTCTCGCCGGAGTCGTTCAGCCTGCAGGAGTCGGTCAGCATCGTCGCGATGGTGGTGCTGGGCGGCATCGGCCACATCCCGGGCGTGGTGCTGGGCGCGCTGCTGCTGGCCGCGCTGCCCGAGGCGTTGCGCTACCTGGCCGGCCCGCTGCAGCAGCTCACCGACGGCCGGCTGGACGCCGCCATCCTGCGCCAGTTGCTGATCGCGCTGGCGATGATCGTCGTGATGCTGCTCAAGCCGCGCGGCCTGTGGCCCACGCCCGAAGGAGGCCGGCGATGAACAGCAGTCCCTTCATCCTCGACGTCGGCGGCGTCTCCAAGCGCTTCGGCGGGCTGCAGGCGCTGTCGGACGTCAGCCTGTGCATCCGCGCCGGCCAGGTGCACGGCCTGATCGGCCCCAACGGCGCCGGCAAGACCACCTTCTTCAACGTGCTGACCGGCCTCTACACGCCCGACGAGGGCCGCTTCGAGCTGGGCGGACAGGCCTACCGCCCGCAGGCGGTGCACCAGGTGGCCCGCGCCGGCATCGCGCGCACCTTCCAGAACATCCGCCTGTTCGGCGAGATGACGGCGCTGGAGAACGTGATGGTGGGCCGCCATGTGCGCACCCGCTCGGGTCTGCTCGGCGCGGTGCTGCGCACGCCCGGCTTCCGCGCCGAGGAGGCGGCCATCGCGGCGCGCGCACGGGAACTGCTGGCCTACGTCGGCATCGGCCGCCATGCCGCCCACAAGGCACGCACGCTCAGCTACGGGGACCAGCGCCGGCTGGAGATCGCCCGGGCGCTGGCCACCGACCCGCAGCTGATCGCGCTGGACGAGCCCGCCGCCGGCATGAACGCCACCGAGAAGGTGGTGC
>NZ_LYVQ01000099.1 GCF_001984095.1 Pelomonas sp. KK5 | reverse complement strand
CCAGACCCAAGCCGCGGCCCAAGCCGAAACCCGCTCCGGCGCCGGCCGCCGTGGCTGCGGCCGAGCCCGCGCCGCCCACGGCGCCGGTGTCGCGGCTGCGCATGGATCCGCCGGAGGTGCTGGGCGCGCCCGCGGCCGCCTCGGCGCCGGCCAGCGCCGCGCAGGCCGTGGACGAGACGCTCAGCCGCCTGCAGCAGCTCGAGGACAAGCTCGATGCGGTGCGCCGCGACACCGTGGCCACCGAAGACCAGTTCAAGCTGCTGCGCACCCAGCTGGAGGACGCCCGCAACCAGCGCTACCGCAACCTGCTGGTCTACGGCCTGGGCGCCTTCCTGCTGGTGCTGGCGGGCTTCTGCGCCTATCTGTGGCGCAGCCGGCAGCGTGAGCGGGCCGAATACGAGAAGGCCTGGTGGAACGAGGTCGAGCGCTCGCGCCGCGCGCGCGAGCATCATCCCCAGGGCGCGACACAGGCAGCGGCGCCGGCGCCCGAGCCCGCGCGGCCCGCGCCGCCGGCCGCGCCACTCCCGCCGTTCTCGCCGGCTTACCAGCCGCCGGCCGACGAGCAGCCGCGAACGGTCGCCGGCCACAAGCATTTCGATAGCAACAGCAATGACGCCGCGCTGCAGGATTTCGGCAGCGCCACCACGATGGCCACCGCCTTCGTGGACGCGGAGCAGCGCGGGCCCTGGCCGCCGCGCGGGCATGAACACCACGAGTCGCCGCCGACCGCGCCGCTGCCGCTGATGGAGGACGCGATCAGCCTGCAGCATGCCGATGCGGCCCGGCGCGGCCGGCCGCCCAGCATCGCCAGCGCTATCGTGCTGGACGACGAGAACCACGAGGTCAGCGTCGAGGAACTGATCGACCTGGAGCAGCAGGTCGACTTCTTCGAGGTGCTGGGCCAGGACGAGGCGGCGGTGGACCTGCTGCGCCACCGCATCGCCAGCGGCCAGGCCGGCGAGCTGCCCTACCTGAAGCTGCTGGAGATCTACCAGCGGCGCGGCGAGGAGCTGGCGTTCAACGGCCTGCGCGAGGAGTTCACGCGGCGCTTCAAGGCGCTGGCGCCGACCTGGGATCGCAGCCTCAACGAGGGCCGCGGCCTGGAGGGCTATGGCCGGGTGCTGGAGATCATCGAGCAGCACTGGAGCGACAGCGGGGCCAGCATGGCGCTGCTGCAGAACCTGCTGTCGCACGGCGGCGAGGACGGGCAGGGCTTCGACCTGCCGGCCTACCGCGACCTGCTGACGCTCTACGGCCTGGCGCGCGACCACTCCGAGCGCGAGGTGCGCGGCGAGCAGATCGACCTGTTCCTGCCGCTGGACCCGGGCCATGCGCCGTCTCCGGCCACGGCGATGATGGCCACGCAGCCGATGACCATCATGCCGGTCGTGCTGGATACCCAGCTCGACATCGACCTGGATTCGAAACCCTAGGCGAGCTTCTTCAGGCGCTCCAGCGCGCCCTGCAGCGTCTCGTCGCGCTTGGCGAAGCAGAAGCGGATCACCGTCTGCGCGCTGCCATCGGCGTAGAAGGCCGACAGCGGGATCGCGGCCACGCCGATCTCCCGCGTCAGCCACTCGCACACCGCGCCGTCGCCCATGCCCGCCAGCGCGGGCACGTCGGCATAGTCCACGCACTGGAAGTAGCTGCCCTCGCTGGCCAGCAGGCGCAGCCTGGTGCCGGCCAGGCCGGCGCGGAACAGGTCGCGCTTCCTCTGGTAGAAGGCCGGCAGGTCCAGGTAGGGCCGCGGGTCCTTCATGTAGGCCGCCAGGCCCAGCTGCATCGGCGTGTTGACGGTGAAGACGTTGAACTGGTGGACCTTGCGGAACTCGGCCATCAGTGGGGCCGGCGCGGCCACGTAGCCGACCTTCCAGCCGGTGACGTGATAGGTCTTGCCGAAGCTGGAGACGATGAAGCTGCGCGCGGCCAGATCGGGGAAGCGGGCCACGCTCTGGTGCGGCACGCCGTCGAAGACCATGTGCTCGTAGACCTCGTCGCTGACGACGAGGATGTCGGTGCCGTCCAGCAGCGCGGCGAACTGGCGCATCTCGTCGGCGGTCCAGACCGTGGCGCTGGGGTTGTGCGGCGTGTTGATGACGATGGCTCGCGTCTTCGGCGTGATCGCCGCGCCGATGCGGGCGAAGTCGGGCCGGAAGCTGCCCGGCGTCAGCGGCACGCGCACGGTGACCCCGCCGCACAGCTCGATATTGGGCTCGTAGCTGTCGTAGCAGGGCTCGAGCACGATCACCTCGTCGCCCGGATGCACGATGGCCAGCAGCGCCGTGAGGATGCCCTGGGTGGCGCCGGCGGTGACGGTGATCTCGCTGCCCGGGTCGTAGGCGTGGTCGTAGATGGCGCTGATCTTGGCCGTTATGGCCTCGCGCAGCGCGGCGGTGCCGGCCATCGGCGGGTACTGGTTGTGGCCGCCGTGCATGGCGGCATTGACCGCGTCCAGCAGGGCCGGGTCGCAGTCGAAGTCCGGGAAGCCCTGCCCCAGGTTCACCGCGCCGTGCTGCTGGGCCAGCGCCGACATCGTGGTGAAGATGGTGGTGCCGACGCGCGGCAGGCGGCTCTGGATCGTGGGTGTCTTGCTCATGGGTGCTGTTACATGCCGAAGTCGGTGGCTTCGCCGCTCATCGCCCGGTCCAGCAGCTTGCGGTTCAGGCGGTCGGAGAGCAGTTCGGCGAAGCTGTAGACGTAGTTGCGCAGGTAGGCGCCGCGCTTGAAGGCGATGCGCGTGACGTTCTGGCCGAACAGGTGGCCGACCGGGCGCGAGACCAGCTCGCCGTCCGGCGGGTCGTCGCGCACCGCCATCTCGGCCACGATGCCGAGGCCCATGCCCAGGCGGACGTAGGTCTTGATGACGTCGGAGTCGATCGCCTCCAGCACGATGTTGGGCTGCAGGTGGCGCTGCTCGAAGGCGCGGTCGATGCGCGTGCGGCCGGTGAAGCTCGGGTGGTAGGTGACCAGCGGCTCGGCGGCGATCTGCTCCAGGCTGATGCGCTCGACCTGCGCCAGCGGATGGCCGGCCGGCATCACCAGCGCGTGCTGCCATTCGTAGCAGGGCAGGCTCACCAGCTCGTCGATGTCGGCCAGCGATTCGGTGGCCAGGCCCAGGTCGGCGCTCTCGTCCAGCAGCATGCGCACCACCTGCTCCGGATTGCCCTGATGCAGGCTCACCCGCACCTGCGGCAGCTGGCGGCGCAGCTGCGCGACCGGGCCGGGCAGCACGTAGCGGGCCTGGGTGTGGGTCGTCGCGATCGAGAGGGTGCCGTTGTCCTGCTTGGAATACTCCTCGCCGATGCGCTTGAGGTTGTTGACCTCGCGCATGATGATCTCGATGGAGGCCAGCACCCGCTGGCCCGGCTCGGTGATGCGGCGCAGGCGCTTGCCGTGGCGCGAGAAGATGTCCACGCCCAGTTCCTCCTCCAGCTCGAGGATGGCCTTGGACACGCCCGGCTGCGAGGTGAACAGCGCCTTGGCCGTCTCGGTGAGGTTGAGGTTGCGGCGGGCCGCCTCCTGGACGAAGCGGAACTGGTGCAGGTTCATTTTTCTTCTGTTCCGATCAGGGCGAGGGTGGTGTCGCACAGGGCCTGGATGACGCGGTCCTGGTCGCCCAGCGGTGGATGCAGCACGAACTCGATGCCCAGCCGCTCGCGCAGGCGCTCGACCAGCGGCGGCACGTCGCGCCGCACATGGCCGCCGGCGCCGAGGAACATCGGCACGACGTGGATGCGGCTGCAACCCCGCTGGACGAGGGCGTTGGCGGCGTCCTCGATGCCGGGCTGCATGAACTCGAGGAAGGCCAGCGTTGCCGGCATGCCCGGCCGCGCGTCGGCGACGCGCCGGGCGGCTTCCTCGAAGGGGCGCGCCCAGGCGGGGTCGCGGGCGCCGTGGGCGAAGAGGAGCAGGCCGTCCATAACGCCGATCCTCAGCGGTAACGGACCAGCCAGCCGAAGGCGCCCAGCGACAGCGCCAGGTAGGCCAGGCTCGGCGCGGCGGCTACCGTCCAGGGGGTCCAGTCCTTCAGCAGGCCCAGGTGCTCGGCCACGTTGTTCAGCAGCACGAAGCTGATGCCCAGCATGATGCCGCCGAAGACCTTCAGGCTGATGCCGCCGGCGCGGCCGTGCAGGTAGGCGAAGGGCAGGGCCAGCGCCACCATCACGAAGCAGGCGAAGGGGTAGAAGGCCTTGTGCCAGAACTGGATGTTGTGGGCCTGCGCGCTCTGCTCCTGGGCCGAGAGGTGCTGCGTGTAGCGGTACAGCTCGATCGTGGACATCGAGGTGGCCGGCAGCACCGCCGCGGCGATCACGCCGGCATGCAGCGAGCTCTGCCACTGCGCCTGCGGCTCGTGGCCCTCGCGCACCAGCGGCGCGCGGTTGGCGCCGTCGCCGGGCAGCCAGTCGGTGCGGTCGACATCGGTCAGGCGCCACAGGCCTGTCGCATCGACGCTGGCGGACTTCGCCTGGATCCTGGCCACCAGCCCGCCGTGCGGGTCGAACTCGAAGATGCGCACGTCCCGCAGCTGGCCCGAGGCGCTGGCGGTGCCGACGTTGACCGAGAAGCTGCGCTCCTTGCCGTCGATCGTCTGGCGGTCCTTCAGCCAGGCGCCGGCTCGCGCGGGCGCCTTGTTGCCGACGAAGCCGGCGCGCAGCACGTCGCTCTGGCGCTCGAACCAGGGCGCGACCCAGTCGCCGGTGGCGAAGGTGAGGATGGCGAACAGCAGCGCCAGGCTGGCCAGCAGGCTCAGCGCGCGGCCCGGGCCGAGGCCGCCGGTGCGCAGGATCGTGAACTCGCTGGACTGCGCCAGGCGCGCCAGCGAGAAGATCGTGCCGATCAGCACCGTGATCGGGAACAGGTCGTAGAAGTGGCCGGGCAGGTCCATCAGCGCCAGCACGGCGGCCTTGCCGGCGCCGACGCCGGCACGGCTCATGCGGTCGATCTCGTCCACGAAATCGAAGAAGAAGAACAGGGCCAGGAAGGCCAGCGCCACCAGCACGATGGAACCGATGATGTCGCGGTACAGCAGCCGCCGGACGGTGCGCATCATGCTGCGGCTCCCGTCGTCGCGTGCGCCGCCGGCGCGCGCCTTGTCACGCCCATGCGGTTGCCCTGGTCGCGCAGCCACATCAGCAGCAGCGCCAGCACGAAGGCGCCGCCGTGCACGCCCAGCACCGCGGCCGGCAGGCTGGCGCGCCCCGAGGTCACCCAGGTCTGGCTCAGGTTGATCAGGTTGAAGTAGACGACGAAGGCCAGCAGCGCGAACAGCAGGTTCCAGTTGTTGGCGCGGCGCGGGTTGTTGGCCGCCATGCCGATGGCCAGCAGGACCATGTTGAGGCAGGCGCAGATCCAGCCGAAGCGCCAGGCCAGCTCGCCATCGTTGCGGGCATTGCGGTTGAGCAGCAGCTGCTGCGTGGGCGTGGCCTTGGGCGGCAGCGTGTCGGCGGTCTTCATCGCCTGGCTGTCGGCCAGCACGCGGTACTGCTCGAAGCGGGACACGGTCTTCTCGTCCGTCTTGGTGTTGGTCTCGTTGCGCTGGCCCTTTTCGAGCACCAGGAAGCGGTCGTCCCCGCTGTTGTCGATGTGGCCGCGCGAGGAGGTGGTGATCGACTCATGGCCCGGCTGCTGGGCCAGGATGAAGACGTTGCGGCCGGTGCGGCCGTCCTCGCTGTCGCGCTCGATGAAGAACACGCGGGAGCCGTCGCGCGAGGTCTGGAACTGCCCCGGCGCCACGCGGGAGAGGTCGCCGCGCTTCTCGTAGTGGTCGCGCAGCTGGGCGCTGTTCTGGTTGCCCCAGGGCCAGACGAAGAGCTCCAGCCCGACGATCACCAGCGCCACCGGCCAGGCCATGCGCAGGACCGGCTTGACGAAGCGGGTCAGCGCGAGGCCGCTGGCGAACCAGATCGCCATCTCGGACTCGCGGTACATGCGGCCCAGCGTGGCGACGACGGCGATGAACAGCGACAGCGTCAGCATCGTGGACAGGTGCGAGAGCGCCGCATAGCCCATCAGCAGCAGCACGTCCTGCGGCGCCACATTGCCACCCGCGGCCTGGCCGAGGGTCTTGATCAGCATCGACGTCAGCACGATGGTGAAGATGACGACGAGGGTCACGCCGAAGCTCTGGGCCAGCTCTTTTCGTACGGTGGAATCGAATAACATCCGGGCACTTTATTTATTGCCCCTCATTATGGACTTCCGTTCCCAAGCCACAGCCCTCGACGCCCTGGCCGGCCTCACTGCCGACGCACTGATCGTCGTGGCCGCCGGCGACGCGCTGCCCAAGAACTTCGACGCCGCGCTGAGCGAGCTGGTGAAGGACGCCGCCAAGCTCGGCGACTTCGAATTCAAGGCCGGCAAGACGCTGTCGCTGCTGCGCCCGGCGGGCGTGAAGGCGCCGCGCCTGATCGTCGCCGCGGCCGGCAAGGCGACGCTGAAGGCTGCGCGCAGCGCCTTCACGGCCGCGCTGGGCCAGCTGAAGGGCCGCGGCGCCGCGCATGCGGCCGTGGTCTTCACCGGTTTCGAGGCGGGTGTCGAGAGCCTGGCCGAGCAGTTCGTGCTCGCCGCTCAGGATGCGAGTTATGTCTATCGTCACACCAAGCCCTCGGCACCGGCCGCCGGCAAGCTGGCCAAGCTGACGCTGGTCACCGACAAGGCCGATGCCGAAGCCGCCAAGGCCGCGAAGGCCGGCCTGGCGCGCGGCGAGGCGATCGGCGCCGGAATCGAGCTGGCGCGCGAATGCGCGAACCGTCCTGGCAACCATGCCACGCCGACCTTCCTCGGCCAGCAGACCCAGGCGCTGGGCAAGAGCCACGGCCTGAAGGTCGAGGTGCTGGACAAGAAGGCCGTCGAGAAGCTGGGCATGGGCTCCTTCCTGTCGGTGGCCCAGGGCTCGGACGAGCCGCTGCGCTTCATCGTCGCCAAGTACGAAGGCGCGGCCAAGACGCAGGCGCCGGTGGTGCTGGTCGGCAAGGGCATCACCTTCGACTCGGGTGGCATCTCGCTGAAGCCGGGCGCCGGCATGGACGAGATGAAGTTCGACATGGGCGGCGCGGCCAGCGTGCTGGGCGCGATGCGCGCCATCGCCGAACTGAAGCCGAAGCTCAACGTCGTGATGCTGATCGCCGCCTGCGAGAACATGCCCAGCGGCCATGCGGTGAAGCCGGGCGACGTGGTCACCTCCATGTCCGGCCAGACGATCGAGAACCTCAACACCGACGCCGAAGGCCGCCTGATCCTCTGCGACGCACTGACCTACGCCGAGCGCTTCAAGCCGGCGGTGGTCGTGGACGTGGCGACGCTGACCGGCGCCTGCGTGATCGCGCTGGGCGGCGTGCGCAGCGGCATGTACGCGAGCGATGACGAACTGGCCGCGGCGCTGAGCGCTGCCGGCGAGACGGCGCTGGATCCCTGCTGGCGCATGCCGCTGGACGACGAGTACGAGGAGGGCCTGAAGAGCAACTTCGCCGACGTCGCCAACGTGGCCGGACGCGAAGGTGGTTCGGTCACCGCCGCCAAGTTCCTGCAGCGCTTCGCCTCGAAGTACCGCTGGGGCCATCTGGACATCGCCGGCACGGCCTGGAAGGGCGGCGCGAGCAAGGGCGCCACCGGCCGTCCGGTCGGCCTGCTGACGCACTTCGTGCTGTCGCAGGTGAAGACGGGCCGCTGATCGGCCTCCGTGCGATGAGCCAGGTGAGTTTTTACACGGGCGTGCCCGAGCGTCTGGCTTATCTGTGTCGCCTGCTGCGCAAGGTCCAGCGCAGTGGCGCGCGTGTCGGCGTCTGCGGGCCGGCGAACCTGCTGATGCGGCTGGATGCGGCCTTGTGGACCTTCGAGCCGCTCGAGTTCGTGCCGCATCTGCGCGTGGCGCCGGGCAGCCCGCCTGCGCCTCGCATGGCCGATACGCCGATCCTGCTGGTCGAGCACCCGCAGGACCTGCCGCACCGGGACGTGCTGCTGAACCTCGACTCCGACATGCCGCCGGATTTCGAGCAGTTCGCGCGCGTGCTCGAAGTCGTCTCGCAGGACCCGATGCAGATGGACGCCGGACGCCAGCGCTACCGTCAATATCAGCAGTTAGGACACGATGTGTCACATCACGTCGTCGCTGCTTGAACGACCCCTGTCAACGGGGGCTTGACAGGCGCGTTGCAGGGGGACGTCGGTTTGATGGTTTCCCCATTCAGGCGACGTGTCATTTCGGTTAAGGTCTGCCGGTTGACGATTGATTCAACACAAAAGATCTCGTGTTCTTCCTACCCGGAGGTAATTTCATGCAAGTCAAACTGAATGTTGTCGTCGCCGCTGCCGCGGCTTTGCTGAGCGGTGCGGCCATGTCCCAGGATCTGGTCGTCAAGATCGGCCACGTCGGGCCCACCAGCGGCGCGATCGCTCACCTGGGCAAGGACAACGAACTCGGTGCGCGCATGGCCATCGATGACCTGAACGCCAAGGGTGTGACCATCGGCGGCAAGAAGGCCAAGTTCGAACTGCTGGCCGAAGACGATGCCGGCGATCCGAAGCAGGGCACGGCCGCTGCACAGAAGCTGGTCGACTCCAAGGTCAACGGCGTGGTCGGCCACCTGAACTCGGGTACCTCGATTCCCGCCTCGAAGATCTACTTCGACGCCGGCATTCCGCAGATCTCCCCGTCCGCCACCGCCACGCAGTACACCCGCAGCGGCTACAAGACGGCCTTCCGCGTGGTGGCTGACGACGGCCATCTGGGCGGCACGCTGGGCCGCTACGCCGTCAAGGAGCTGAAGGGCAAGTCCATCGCCGTCATCGACGACAAGACCGCCTACGGCGCCGGCGTGGCCGACGAGTTCATCAAGGGCGTCAAGGCCGCCGGCGGCAAGACCGTCGGCCGCGAGTCCACGACCGACAAGTCGACGGACTTCACCGCCATCCTGACCAACCTGAAGGGCAAGAAGCCCGACGTGATCTTCTTCGGCGGCATGGACGCCGTGGCCGGCCCGATGCTGCGCCAGATGAAGCAACTGGGCATCAGCGCCAAGTTCATGGGTGGCGACGGCATCTGCACCGCCAAGCTGCCCGAGCTGTCGGCCGGCACCATGGCCGACGACCAGGTCATCTGCGCGGAAGCCGGTGGCGTGGAAGGCGAACAGAAGAAGTCGATGGACGCCTTCAAGGCCAAGTTCAAGGAAAAGTACAAGGTCGACGTCCAGATCTACGCACCGTATGTTTACGACGCCGTGAACGTCCTGGTCGCAGCGATGGTCAAGGCCAACTCGGCCGAGCCGGCCAAGTACCTGCCGGTGCTGGCCAAGACGGACGGCTACAAGGGCGTGACGGGCGTCATCTCCTTCGACAACAAGGGCGACCTGAAGAACGGCGCGCTGACCATGTACACCTACAAGGGTGGCAACCGCTCGGAAGTGGGCGTGGTCCACTGATCATCGCCACGGTCCCGTCGGGAGACGGGGCCGGCTCGATGCCGCAACGCCTGCCTCGTGCAGGCGTTGTTGTTTCTGGCGCCCCGCTGGCCGCGGGCATTCGCCTTGCCATGGGGCGCCTTGCGGCTGGCCGTTGCGCCCGCGCTGCTCCTGTCATCCGGTGAGAGGACGAGCCCACTCGATCGCGTGGAAAAGGCACGATTACCTCGGGCTGCGTGTTCGGCGCCGGCTGGTTCTGCGATCTACTGCGCTCTCGTCGGAAGTGGGGTGACGAGAGGGGGCGCGCTAGCCTCGGTTTCGTTTGTTTCAAGCGGCGATTCCCCCTGCAAACGGGGGGCTCTCAACACCCCTACTGTGAAGGCATCATCGGTCCGCGATTCGGGGGAAGTCTCCGTGCGAAGCCGACTGGGATGCCAGCGACGAAGTGGCAGTCCGGCTGAAGCCGGATACCTGCAGGAGCGTGAGATCGGGTCCGAACGCCGTCCATGGGAGCGGCGTCGATTCGGTCTCGCAAGACTAAGAAGACTTGCTAGAGGCGCCAGACTGCAATCAGGCACTGAGTTTGTGCGATCGGGGGAAGCATGATCCGGATATTCAATCACTATCTACACCGGCAGACGCTGCTGCAGGTTTTCTTCGATCTCGGGCTGATCGTGTTCGTCGTGATTGCCGTGGTGCTGAGCCAGGGTGAATCGGCCCAGACGGTGATTCCTTTTGCGGCGTCTCACGGCCTGTCCTTGGCCGGCTGCATGTTCGTCATCAATTCGGCTACGGGTTTCTATCAGCACGCCCACAACCGCTCGATCACGGAATCCTGTGCACGCGCCCTGCTGGGCCTGATGTTCGGCCTGCCGCTGGCCTATGTGATCTTCAGCCTGCTGCCGGCCAGCACCACTCATCGCGAGCTGGTGACGATGGCCGCGATGGCCGCGGTGGCCACGGTGATGGCCCATCGTGTCTATGCCGCTCACTCGCAGACGCGCATGCGCACGAAGATCATGATCTTTGGCTCCGGCGCTGCCGCCAAGACCGTGGGCAGCACGCTGCGCGCTGCCGACCCGCATGCCCAGATCGTCGGCTACTTTGCCGGGCCCAACGAGGATCACACCGAGGTTGCCCAGGCCGAGATGATCGCCCCGCGCGGCACGCTGACCGAGACCGCGCGCGGCATGGGTGTCGACGAGATCGTCGTGGCACTGTCCGAACGGCGTGGCGGCAGCATGCCGATGCGCCAGCTGCTGGATTGCAAGCTGTCCGGCATCCGCGTCGTCGACATCGCGACCTACTTCGAGAAGACGCTGGCCCAGATCAAGATCAGCCACGTCAACGCCGGCTGGCTGATCTTCGGCGATGGCTTCAACCAGGGTGTGCTGCGCACCGCGGTGAAGCGTGTCTTCGACGTGGTGTTCTCTTCGCTGATCCTGCTGCTGGCGCTGCCGGTGATGGCGATCACCGCCGTGCTGATCAAGCTGGAGTCGTCCGGTGCCGTGCTGTACCGCCAGGAGCGCGTAGGCCTCAACGGCGCGGTCTTCAACGTCATCAAGTTCCGCAGCATGCGCTCGGATGCCGAGAAGGATGGTAAGCCGCGCTGGGCCACGCTGAACGACGACCGGGTGACCCGCGTGGGCCGCTTCATCCGCAAGATGCGCATCGACGAGCTGCCGCAACTGCTGAACGTGCTCAAGGGCGAGATGAGCCTCGTGGGCCCGCGCCCGGAACGTCAGTTCTTCGTCGATGATCTGGTGTCCAAGATCCCCTACTACGCCGTGCGCCACAGCGTGAAGCCGGGTGTCACCGGCTGGGCGCAGGTCCGTTACGAGTATGGCTCGACCGTCGAGGATTCCATCGAGAAGCTGCAGTACGACCTGTACTACGTCAAGAACCACACGCTGTTCCTGGATCTGCTGATCATGCTGGAAACGGTGGCCGTGGTGCTGACCGGCAAGGGTGCGCGCTGACCGGGCCCGTTGCTGGCTACCGCGTCTTCCTTTTCACCTGCTCACGCCGCTGTGCGCCGCCTGATGCGGCGCTCAACGGCGTTTTTGCTTCCCGTCGCCTGAGCGAGCCTCCGGCTCGGGGGGCCGTGGCCCGGGCATGCACGGTGCCGCCGGCCCCCGGCCCATGTTGAAATACCCCATGCTCAACGGAGTCCTCGACCTCAGCCTTCTGGGCAATCTGCTCGCCTTGCTGGCCTACCTGGGCTTTGCCTTGCAGTTCGGTCTCAGGATCATGCGCGGCAGCCAGGGATCGAGCGGCATCTCCCTGGTGTTTCTTGCTGCGCTCGCCAGCAGCGCCCTGTGGGCCGGCCTGGGTCTGGCCACCGATCTGCTGCGCTGGACCGCGGGCCTGGACCGGTGGGCCATCCCGCTGGCCGACCAACTGCGCTACGCCCTGTGGTACTGGTTCGTGCTGCTGCTGCTGCGCCCCCGCTCCACGGATGGCGTGGCGCCGGAGTACCGCAGCTTCACCTGGCTCGCCGTCACGGCCGTCGGCCTGGGCGCCTTGCTGTACCTGGCCCGCGTGGCGGGGCTGCCCCTGGCCACCGTGTCGGGGCGCCTGGCGGCGCTGGTGGCGCTCACGCAGGCGGTGGTCGGCCTGATCCTGGTCGAGCAGTTGCTGCGCAATGTCTCGCCCGACATGCGCTGGAACGGCAAGCCGGTCTGCCTCGGCTTGGGCGCGGTCTTCCTGTTCGACGTCTTCGTCTTCTCCCAGGCGGCGCTCTTCAGTGCCTATGACGGCGATGCGCTGAGCGTGCGCGCGGCCGCCCATGCCGTGGCCGTGCCCTTGCTCTATGTGGCGTCGCGGCGGCAGGCGGATTGGCTGGGCAAGCTGCATGTCTCGCGTGCCGCGGTCTTCCACTCCGCCAGCCTGCTGCTGGTCGGCGCCTATCTGCTGCTGATCTCGGGGCTGGGCTACTACGTTCGCTACACCGGCGGCGAGTGGGGTCGGGCGCTCCAACTGGTGCTGAGCTTCCTGGCCCTGATCGCGCTGGCCGTGCTGGTGCTGTCGGGCTCGGTACGGGCGCGCCTGCGGGTGTACATCAGCAAGAACTTCTTCAGCTACCGCTACGACTATCGCGAGGAGTGGCTGCGCTTCACGGCCATCCTGTCGTCCGGCGCGTCGCCGCAGGAAATGGGCGGCATGGTGATCCGTGCGATGGCCAATCTGGTCGAGAGCCCCTCCGGCACCTTGTGGTTGCGGCGCGGCCCGGGGGAGGAGTTCGGGCAGGTGGCGCGCTGGAATCTGCCGGCCGTCGCGGAGCGCGAGAGCCCGGATTCCGGTTTCAGCAGCTTCCTGCAGGACAAGGCCTGGGTGATCGACGTGGACCAGCTCAGGCGCGGGCACCCGAGCTATGGCGGGCTGGTGGCTTCCGACTGGCTGCTCGCCGAAGCGCGCAACTGGCTGGCCATCCCGCTGCTGGCGCGGCAGGAACTGATCGGCTTCGTCGTGCTCGGCCGTCCCCGCGTTGCCATCGAGCTGAACTGGGAAGTGCGGGATCTGTTGAAGACGGCAGCCAGCCAGGCGTCGAGCTATCTGGTGCAGATGCAGGCGGCGGAGGCATTGCTCGAATCGAAGAAGTTCGATGCCTTCAACCGGATGTCGGCCTTCGTCGTCCACGACCTGAAGAACATCGTGACGCAGTTGTCGCTGATGATGAAGAACGCCAAGCGCCTGCGCGACAACCCCGAGTTTCAGCAGGATATGCTGGATACGGTGGAGAACTCGCTGGAGAAGATGCGCCAGCTGATGCTGCAGTTGCGCGAGGGCGAGAAGCCGCACCATGGCGTCAGCAGCGGTGTCGACCTCGAACAGATTGCGCGGCGCCTCGAAGCGGCGGCACGCAGCAAGGGGCGGCAACTCGATCTGCAGTTGCTGGCACCGGTCAGTACGCGGGGGCACCAGGAGCGGGTGGAGCGCGTGATCGGCCATGTGGTGCAGAACGCGTTCGATGCGTCGCCACCCGAAGGCCCGGTCAGCCTGCTGCTCGACAGGATGGGCAGCCAGGCCCTAGTTCGGATTGCAGATCAGGGATGTGGCATGACGGAGGAGTTCGTTCAGAATCGTCTCTTCAAGCCGTTCCAGACGACCAAGACGAGCGGCATGGGCATCGGCGCCTACGAGAGTTTTCAATACCTACAAGAACTGGGAGGAAAGATTTCCGTGGATAGCAAAGTGAATGTCGGGACGACGGTGACGATCCTGCTGCCGCTGTTCCATCACGCCGCAACCGCCGACATGTCCATGCTGGGTGCCAAATGACGAATGAACGCGCGCAGCAGCCGCTGCTGATCGTCGAGGATGATCTATCGCTGCAGAAGCAGTTGAAGTGGTCGCTGGACCGCTTCGAGTCGGTGGTCGCCGACGACGTGGCCAGCGCGGTGCTGCAGTTCCGTCGCCACAGCCCGGCGGTCGTCACGATGGACCTGGGCTTGCCGCCCGATGCGGACTCGGTTTCCGAGGGCTTCAAATGCCTGGAGAAACTGCTGGAGCTCGATCCCAATGCCAAGGTCATCGTGCTGACCGGGCAGAACGACCAGGACAACGCGCTGCGGGCGATCCGCATGGGGGCCTACGATTTCCTCGCCAAGCCGGTCGATCCCGATGTGCTGGCGCTGACCGTCGAACGCGCCTATCGGCTCTATGAGCTGCAGCAGGAGAACCGCCGCTTGCAGACGCTGCAGCAGACCGACGCGCTGGGTGGCCTGGTGACACGTGATCCGGGCATGCAGCGCATCTGCCGCTCGATCGAGAAGGTGGCGCCGAGCAATGCCACGGTCCTCTTGCTCGGGGAAAGCGGCACCGGCAAGGAACTGCTGGCGCAAGGGCTGCACGACACGTCCAAGCGCAAGGGGCGCTTTGTCGCCATCAACTGCGCGGCCATCCCGGAGACGCTGCTGGAAAGCGAACTCTTCGGCTACGAGAAGGGCGCCTTCACCGGCGCCAGCAAGACCACCATCGGCAAGATCGAGACGGCCAACGGCGGCACGCTGATGCTCGACGAGATCGGCGACCTGCCCATGTCGCTGCAGGCCAAGCTGCTGCGCTTCCTGCAGGAGCGCACCATCGAGCGCGTGGGCGGCCGCCAGGAGATTGCCATCGACGTGCGCATCGTCGGGGCCACTCACCAGGATCTGAGGCGCCAGATCGCCGACGGCCGCTTCCGCGAAGACCTGTACTACCGCCTGGCCGAGATCGTGCTGGACATCCCGCCGCTGCGTCAGCGGGTCGGCGATGCCGTGCTGCTGACCCATGCCTTTCTGCGGCGCTACGCGACCGAACAGCGCCGGCCGGTCATGAGCCTGAGCGACGATGCGATCCGCGCGCTCGAGGCCTACCAGTGGCCCGGCAACGTGCGCGAACTGCAGAACCTGGTCAAGCGCGCCACGATCATGGCGGACGATTCACGCCTGACCGGTGAAGACCTCGGCCTGGCCGCGCCGCCGAAGGGCGAGGAGGCCGAACTGGCTTCGCTGGACCTGCGCAGCGTGCGCGAGAAGGCCGAGCGCGGCGCGGTCGTCGCAGCGCTGGCCCGTACGGATGGCAATGTTGCCCGCACCGCCGAGATCCTCGGCGTCAGCCGTCCGACGCTGTACGACCTCATGAGCCGCTTGCAGATCAAATGAACGATGTCTTCGGGAAAGAGGGCGCTGTCATGAGCAGCCGGATGCGCCTGGGCGCCATCTCCACGGTCCTGGCGGCCGTCATGCTGACTGGATGCTTCGGCAACTCTGCCGAGCAGTATCTGGGCGAAGCCAAGGCGAAGATCGCCAACAAGGAGCGCGAGTCTGCCGTCATCCAGTTGAAGAACGCGCTGCAGAAGGATGCCAACCTGGCCGAGGCGCGTTTCCTGCTCGGGCAACTGCTGCTGGAAGGCGGCGACGCCCGCGGCGCTGCCATCGAACTGGGAAAGGCCCAGGAGCTCGGCTATCCCAAGGACCAGTTGATCCCCCTGATGGCGCAGGCCCTGGCTGGCCAGGGGAGCTACCAGCAGGTCTTGTCCAGCTATGCCGGCATGACGCTGGGTACGCCGGCCGCCATGTCCGACCTACAGGCATCGCTGGCGGTCGCCTACGGTGGCGTGGGCCAGGCGACCAAGGCGATGGACGCGGTCAAGGCCGCGGTGGCGGCTGATCCGAAGAATGCGCGAGCGCAACTGGTGCGCGTGCGTCTGCTGAGCAACTCGGCAGGTGTCGGTGAAGCGCTGAAGGCGCTGGACGAGTTCATGGCTGCCGTCCCCGGCAACTCCGAAGCGTGGCAGGTCAAGGGGGAACTGCTGAACCGCGAGGGCCAGGCCGACGAGGCTCTGAAGGCCCTGCGCGAGGCGGTGAACCTGAACAAGGGCAACGTCGGGGCCCAACTCAGCCTGATGAACCTGCTGCTGGCGCGCAAGGATGTGGATGCCGCCACGGCGCAGCTCGCCGCCCTGCGCGCCGCCAAGGCCAATCCGGGCCAGGTGCTGATGTTCTCCACGCTGCTGGCCCTCGAGCGCAAGGACCTGAAGCAGGCGCGTGAAAGCGTGCAGGCGCTCCTCAAGGGGGCACCCGATGATGTGCGCGTGCTGCATCTGGCAGGCGTGGTGGAATTCCGCCGTGGCGCGCTGCTGGAAGCGGAGAACTTCCTCGGCAAGGCGCTGCAGTCGGCGCCCAATCTGGTCAAGGCGCGCCTGCTGCTGGCCCAGACCAAGTTGCGGCAGGGCGACCCGGCCAAGACGCTCGCCGTGCTGCAGCCGCTGCTGGGCGAGCAGGGCGGCAGCGTCGAGGCGTACACCATGGCGGCCGAGGCCTATCTGCAGACCGGCGATCCGAGACGGGCCGAAGAGTATTTCGGCCGCGCCTCGGAATTGAATCCGAACGACCTGCGCAGCCGGGTGGCCCTGGCGCTGGCGCAGGTCGCCAAGGGGCGCGTTGCCGAGGGCGTGGCGACGCTGCGAACCATCGCCGCGTCCGACGCGGGCACGATGGCTGACATGGGCCTGGTCACCGTCTATCTGCAGCGCCGCGAATGGGACCAGGCGCTGAAGGCGCTCGACGGCCTGGAAGCCAAGACACGCGAGCGGCCGACGGCGGCCAATCTGCGTGGCCGCGTCGAACTCGCGCGCGGCAACAAGGTCGCGGCGCGCCAGGCCTTCGAGGCAGCGCTGAAGATCGATCCGGTCTACTTCCCGGCAGCGGCCAGCCTCGCCGCGCTGGACCTGGACGACAAGCAGGTCGAAGCCGCCAAGGCCCGGTTCAAGCCCATTCTCGACAACCAGCCCAACAGCGTGCCCGCGAACATGGCGCTCATCGCCCTGGCGGCCAAGAGCGGGGCCAGCCCCGATGAGCTGGCAGGCATGCTGGAACAACTGGTCAAGCAGGTGCCCACGGAGGCCGCGCCGCGCCTCGCGCTCGTGGAAACGCAGCTTCGCCGCAAGGACCTGAAGGCCGCCATGGCCGCGGCGCAGGAGGCGACCGCCTCGTTGCCGGATAACGCGGATGCGTGGCGGCTGCTGGCCCAGGTGCAGCATCTGTCCGGCGATGCGAACCAGGCCACCAGCTCGATCACCAAGTGGGCCAGCCTGGCGCCCCGTTCGCCCGAGCCGCAGATGGCGCTGGCGGAGCTGTTTGCCAAGCAGGGCGACAAGGTCCAGCAGGTGCAGAGCCTCAAGCGTGCGCTGGCCATCCGGCCCGACTACCTGCCGGCCCAGCTCAAGCTGTTTGCCGGCGAGATGGCGGCGACGCGCTACACGGAGGCACGGCGCCTCGCGGAGCAGGTGCAGGCGCAGCGGCCGAACGAGGCAATGGGCAAGGCGCTGTCGGGGGATGTCTACGGCGCGCAGAAGAATTGGCCCGCCGCCGTCGGCGACTACCGTGCCGCGCTGAAGCTCGAGCCGGTTCCCGAGGTCGCCGTGAAGCTCCATCGGGCCTTGGGCGCGGGCGGCAAGGGTTCGGAGGCCAAGTCGTTCGAGTCCGAATGGATGGGCGCCCACCCGCAGGACGTCGTCTTCCTCGACCACCTGGGGACGATGGCCCTGATGCAGGAGAACTTCGCGCTGGCCGAGCAGCGCTACCTGAGCGTGCTGAAGATCCAGCCGGACAACGCCATGGCCGCCAACAACCTGGCCTGGGTTCTCAACAAGACCAAGAAGCCGGGTGCGCTGGCCTACTCCGAGAAGGCCAACCAGATCGCGCCCAACCAGCCCGCCTTCATGGACACGCTGGCCGAGATCTATGCCGATGGAGGCCAGGTGGACAAGGCGCTGGAGGTACAGAAGCGCGCCGTTACGCTGGCGCCAGAGTTCGCGCCGCATCGCCTGCATCTCGCGCGCTACTATGCGGCCGCGGGCCAGAAGTCCGAAGCTCGCGTCGAACTGAGCCGCCTCGCCGCGATGGGGGCCAAGTTTTCGCAACAATCCGAGGTCGCCAAGCTGCTGGCCACTCTTTGAGCGAGGGAACTCCGTCACCCATGGCCCATGCTCTGCGCCGTCGCTTCCATTCCCTCTCCTTGATGCTGATGCTCCCGCTGGCCTGGGGCACGGCGCCAGCGGCTGACCTGCCCGAACTGATCGAGCGCAGCAAGCCCTCCGTCGCGCTGATCGGAACGTATGCGGAGACCGACAGTCCGCGCTTTGGCTTTCGTGGCACAGGATTCGTCGTCGGCAACGGCAACCTGGCGATCACCAACGCGCACGTGTTGCCGCCCCCGATGACCGGCGAGGTGCAGCGACGGCTGGTCGTCCAACTGCGCCGGGCCAATGGCGACTGGGCGCCGCGTACGGCGACCGTGCTGGCGCTGGACAAGTCGCGCGACCTGGCGCTGCTCAAGTTCGACGGGCCAGCCGCCCCGGCCTTGGCCCTGCGCAAGACGATCGTGCGGGAAGGGACGTCCATCGCCTTGATGGGCTTCCCGCTGGCGGGCGCGCTGGGCTTCTCGACCGTCACGCACCGCGGCATCGTGTCGGCGATCACCGGCGTCGCGATGCCCACGCCCAGTGCGCAGTCGCTCAACGCCAGTGCGGCGCTGCGCCTGCGCGAGGGCGCCTTCGAGATCCTCCAGCTCGACGCCACCGCCTATCCCGGCAACAGCGGCGGGCCGGTGATCGATGTGGAGGCGGGCGATGTGGTCGGGGTGATCAATATGGTCGTCGTCAAGCGCAGCCGTGAATCCGCTCTGAGCGATCCCTCCGGCATCACCTATGCGATCCCGGCGGGCTATGCCGCGGCGCTGGTGGATCAGGAACTCGGCATCAAGCCCTGACCGGCGTTCGGCATCGCGCCCGTTGCAGGGCGGATGGACCGGGGCCAGGCCCCTCTTTACTTGGTACGATCCGACACAATTTCCCGAGGTAAACGGTTGTGGACTCGTCATCAAGCGATAGAAATCTTGGCCGCAAGTTCCAGGAGCTGTTCGAGCTGACGGTCGCCCTGGACCAGGCATCGATCGAGACGGTCTATCGCATTCGGCATGAGGTCTATTGCCGGGATCTCGGCTGGGAGCCGGAGCGCGCGAACGGCATGGAAAGCGATGAGTACGACCGTCATTCCGTGCATTGCCTGCTGCGCCGCCGCGGTAGCGGCGAACCGGTTGGCTGCACCCGCCTGGTGATCGCCCGACCGGAGAGCCCTGAGTATCCCTTGCCTTTCGAACGCAGTTGCCAGGACGTGCTTGACCGGGCCGTGATCGATCCCGCCACGCTGCCGCGCAACGATGTGGCCGAGGTGTCCCGGTTGGCCGTGATGGGGAGCTTCCGGCAGCGCAAGGGCGAAACGGCGAAGCCGGTCTCCGTGACCGACGACGATTTCGAGTCCCGTGGCGGCATGCCGCGCTTCCCGTTCATTCCCGTCAGCCTCTACCTGGGCGCGGCTGCGATTGCGCGGCGACTGAACATCGATCATGTCTTCGTGCTGACGGAGCCGCGCCTGGCCAGCCATTTCGTTCGCATCGGTTTCGACATTCACCCGGTCGGCGGCGCGATCGAGCATCGCGGCGTCCGCGTGCCCTCGCTGCTCAGTTCGAGCAAGGTCGTGGCTGGCTTGCGGCCCCTGATCCGCCCGCTCTACACAGTGGTCGAGAATTCGGTCAGCGCGGCATTTGAGCGGTATCCGCACGCGCTGGAGCGTCTGAGGGGCGGTGCATCCTGATGCATCGTCTGCACCCTGCACCCGTGGCGGCCCTGTTCTTGCTCGTGCCGGCATGTCTCTTCAATTGATCCAAAAGAGCGAATGAGAAAAAAAGCAACCGCGACGGACGTCGCTGCAGCGGGAGATGCTGCCTGGAGGAGCCGTGGTGCAGTCGTGCTGGCGGGGTTGCTGCTGGCGGGTTGTTTTGGCAAGTCGGCCGAGGAATATCTCAGCTCGGCCAAGGAGGACCTTGCCAAAAAGGATAATGCGTCCGCCATCATCCAGCTCAAGAATGCGCTGCAGAGCAAGCCGTCGCTTGCGGAAGCTCGCCTGCTGCTGGGGCGGGCGTTGCTGGCCAGTGGCGACGCGCGCGGTGCGCAGATCGAACTGGCCAAGGCCAAGGAACTCGGCGTCAGTGCGGAGGACGTCGTGCCCGCCCTCGCGAGGGCGCTGCTGGCGCAGGGGCAGTTCAAGGCCGTGCTGGCGTATGCCGACACGAATCTGAACTCCCCGCAGACCCTGTCCGACCTGCAGACATCGTTGGCGACCGCGTATTCCGCGAGCGGGGATTCGACCAAGGCTGGCGATCTCCTGAACGCCGCCATCGCCGCCGACCCAAGCAACGCGCAGGCCAAGTTACTCAAGTTCCGGCTCAATGCGCCCGGCATGTCGCTGGATGACTCGCTGGCAACGCTGGACAAGATCGCCGCCGAGTTCCCCTCCAGCAGCGAGGCGCTGCAGATGAAGGGGGCGGTACTCCAGGTGGCCGGCCGCCTTGATGACGCACTGGCGGTCTACCGCCGGGCCATCGAACTGGATGGCAAGAATATTGCGGCCCAGTCGGCTGCCGTCTGGGTGCTGCTGGCGAAGAAGGATCTGCCCGCCGCCGAGACCCAATTGAAGGTGCTGCGGGCGGCCTTCCCGGCGCATGTGCAGACGCGTTTCATGTCGGCGCTGCTGGCTCTTGACAAGGGTGACGTCAAACAGGCCGAAGAGCAGGTTCAGCAACTGCTGAAGGTAATGCCGGAGTATGTGCCCTTCCTGCAACTGGCGGGCATGGTCTCCCTTCGCAAGGGTGCTTTGACGGAATCCGAGGTCAGCCTGTCGAAGGCTTTGGCGATCGAGCCGTCCAATACACGCGTGCGCCTGCTGCTGGCGCAAGCGCAACTGCGGCACGGCGATGCACCGAAGGTCGTCAAACTGCTCCAGGCAACGGCGGATGACGCCCATGCAACGTGGGAGCCCGTGGTGCTGATGGCGCAGGCTCTGCTGACCAATGGCGAGACAGACAAGGCGAGCGCCTATTTCGCCCGGGCCGCCAAGCTGGATCCGAGCGACGCACGCAGTCGTACGGTGCTGGCTCTGGCGCAGATCGCCAAGGGGCGCACGGCGGAAGGCTTGATCGAGTTGCGATCCATTGCATCCGGTGATCGAGGCAGTACCGCCGATCTGGCGCTCATCAACTTCCATCTTCGCGACAAGAACTATCAGGCAGCGCTGGCAGCCATCGCTGCCCTTGAGAAGAAGCAGCCTGATCAGCCCCTGGCTGCGCAACTGCGCGGTCAGACCGAGATGTTGCTTGAACATCGCGACAAGGCGAGGGCGGCCTTCGAAGCAGCGCTGAAGATCGAGCCGGCCTACTTCTCCGCTGCTGCGGCATTGGCGGCGATGGACGTGGCGGACGGCAAGCCGCAACTGGCGCGCGAACGCTTCGAGCGCATGGTCGCGGCCAATCCTAAGGATATCCAGGCCGGCATGGCGCTGGTCAAGCTCCTGGGCAAGCGCGGGGGCAGCAGGACCGACCTGCAGGCTCTGCTGACGAAGATCGTCAAGGCCAATCCGACGGAGCCTGCCCCGCGCGTGGCCTTGCTGAGCCTGCAACTCGAAGCCAAGGACTACAAGAACGCAGTCCTCGCTGCGCAGCAAGGACTGGCACTGATTCCGGATAACCAGGATCTGCTGGATACCTTGGCCAAGGCGCAGTACTACGCTGGTGACGTGAACCAGGCCCTGGCCACCTATGGCCAGATGTCCAGCCTGCAGCCGGGCTCGCCTGCGCCGATGATGAGCATGGCCCGGATCCACATGCTCCAGAACAACCCGGACGCTGCCCGGCAAGACCTGAAGCGGGCACTGGCGGTCGTACCGGCCTACGTGCCTGCATTGCGCGAACTGGCGATGATGGAACTGGCTGCGGGCCGCGTGCCGGACGCACTCAGCGCTGCAAGGACGGCCCAGAGGCAGCCCGGCAACGAGGCGGCCGGCTACCTCATCGAAGGAGATGTGCAGGCGGCACAGAAGCATTGGTCCGACGCCGCCAAGGCCTATCGCAGCGGCCTGGCCCGGCAGCCGGCGCCGGAACTGGCCATCAAGCTGCATCGCGCCCTGCTTGCCGGCGGGCAGGCGGACGAGGCTCGACAGATGGAAGCGACTTGGTTGAGGGGGCATTCCGAGGAGCCGTCCTTCCTGTACTACCTCGGCGATCTGGCGCTGGGCAATGGCGACTTCGATCTTGCGTCCAGGCGCTATGAGGCGGTCCTCAAGGCAGCGCCCGACAACGCCCCGGCGCTGAACAATCTCGCGTGGCTGCTCAACAGGGCGAAGAAGCCTGGTGCTCTGGACTACGCCCTGAAGGCCACTGCAGCGGCGCCCGGGACGCCGGCCTACCTGGACACGCTGGCGGGCATCTATGCGGACGCGGGCCAACTGCCGAAGGCCATCGAGGCGCAGCGCCAGGCAGTGGATGCCGGGCCGGACAATCCCGACTTCAGGCTCCGTCTTGCCAAGTACTACGTGGCGGCCAACGACCCGGGCAACGCCAAGCAGCAGTTGCAGCGCATCAGCGGGCTGGGTGGGAAGTACAAGCGCCAGGCCGAGGTCAAGTCGCTGCTCGACAAGCTATCCCCCTAGGAATGTCGACTTTCTTGACAGTCCCTCTTTTTGGTTTGCTGGCTGATGCTGTAGATCATTGTTTTTGTTGGTGTTTTTCTCGTTGGCACAGGCGTTGCTTAATGATGGTCAGCCGATCGTGGCGCTACTTTCAACTAGCGAGGAAATATATGAAGACCTTGTCCAAACTGGCCTGCGCCGCGGGCCTCGTGTTTGCGATGATCGGCGCTGCCCGCGCTGATGCCGTGGTGAATGACTGGTACTTCAACCCCAATGGCACGGGCATCGGCGGTGCTACCCCGATTCACGAGCAACTGGACTTCATCGGCGCCGGCCTGATCATCATCACGCCGACCTCGGCGACGAACTTCACGTTCAAGGAATACGCGGTCTTCCGCGTGCCGACGTACGACGCCACGTTCGACCTGCCGACCCCGAACTACATCACGGCGATCTTCGAAGCCACCGGCTCGGGCACCTTCGGTGGCACGTTCAGCTTCGCTGCTGGCGGCACGCTGTCGCTGTACAGCGATGCGGTCGGCAACTTCGGTAGCACGACTGCCGGCACCAAGTACGGCGCTGGCGACGGCACGCTCATCGGCACCTTCAGCACGCTGGCTGGTGGCGGTGGTCAGGTTGACGCGACTGGCAACCCGACCGGCAACGGCCAAGTCACCGTCAACATGGCGGCAAACGCTGGCGACCTGGCCAACGGCTACTGGTTCGATCCGTCCGGCAACGCGCTGGGCAGCTCGCTGGCCTTCGCCTTCACCAACGCCAACCCGCAGCAAGCTCCGACGTCTGCCCTGGTCAAGGGTCTGGCTTGCGACTACGCCGGCCTCGGCGCTCCGCAAGGCATCAACTGCACGACGGGTGTCGACTCCAACCCGGCTACGCTGTACGTTGGCAACAACGGCCAGTTCAAGCTGGCAACGGTCCCGGAGCCGGATTCGCTGGCTCTGATCGGCCTGGCCCTGTTTGCTGTCGGCGGCGTCCGTCGCTACAGCCAAAGCAAGCGCGCCTGATCGATAGGTTCCTCGCTCGCTGAAAAGCCCGCTGTTCGCAGCGGGCTTTTTGTTTTGCTGATCGGGATCGGGATCGGGATCGGGATCGGGATCGGGATCGGGATCGGGATCG
>NZ_LYVQ01000098.1 GCF_001984095.1 Pelomonas sp. KK5 | reverse complement strand
GGAGCGGCCACCGCCGCCACCGAAGCCGCCGCGACCACCGCCGCCGCCGCCGAAGCCGCCCGGACGCTCTTCACGAGGACGGGCTTCGTTCACGACCACGGCACGGCCTTCGACGGCCTGGCCATTCATGCCATTGATGGCGGCTTGCGCCTCGGCGTCCGAGCCCATTTCCACGAAGCCGAAGCCCTTGGAACGGCCCGTCTCGCGGTCCATCATCACCTTTGCGGAAGTCACGGTGCCGAACTGCGAAAACGCTTCGAGCAGCGATTCATCGCGCACGCTGTAGGCCAGATTGCCCACGTAAAGCTTGTTTCCCATGGGGAAGCCCTTTCAATACCAAGAAACCATGTGGAGCTTCAACCCATCGTGAACCATTCAAGCGAAGGTGCGGCGTCCGAACACAGGCGATCGATTATGGGGTGAAGGCTCCGGCCAGCAACATTTGCCTCACGAGATTTGTTGTTTTTTCGGTGTTAGCAAAAACCCTTGGGTCCGGGGCAAAGTGCTCGTGAGGCGTCCGCTGCCGGTCAGTCCACGCTCGGTGTTAGCAATCGCCATGCCCAGATCGTGATAAGGGAGGCGATCCGGGCCGCTCCTTATCATGCGCAGCCTATGCCTCCTCGCAAATTGACCCTCCAGGCCCTGAATCGCGTGCTCGCCAGCCTGGACGCCGCCCGCAACGGCCGGGCGCTGTACGCCCTGCTGACGGGCTTCTGCTTCGCCGGCCTGCTGCTGGCTTCGGCCGAATCGGCGCTGGCCCGGGCCGACAACGTCTGGGGCGCGATCTGGGCCGGGCTGGCGCTGGCGGCTGCGTTCTTCGGCGTGAATACCACCGGCCTGCTGTTGATGGACCAGGCCCGCGGCGAGCCGGTGCGCGATGTGGTGGACGCCTTCTTCGACGCGCTGCTGGGCGCCCACCGCGTGCTGCTGTGCCTGCTGCTGGTGCTTGCGCCCGTGGCTGGTGCGATAGGCGCACTGCTGGCGCTGCTGTGGGCCGTGCGGCTGCCGTGGATCGGTACGCCGCTGTTCGGCCTGCTGGTGCCGCTGGGCGTGCTGATGATGGGCTTGCTGGCCTTCTGCACCGTGGTGCTGGTGGGGCCGCTCACCGGCCCGGCGATCTGGGCAGGCCGCAGCGCGCGCGAGGCGGCGGCGATGCTGTGGCGGCAGGCGAGGCACGGCCTGCTGGAGGCGGCCGTGCTGATGGCCGCCGTGCTGGTGCTCAGCGGCGCGGCGACGGCAGCGATCGGCTTTGTCGTCGTCAGCGGCGGGCGGGCGATGGCGCTGATGTCGGTGCTGCTGCTGGGCATCGACGTGCCGCCCCAGCAGCTGATGGCCGGCCTGTTCGGCTACGGCCTGCGCAGCCTGGGCGCCAGCGGGGCGCCGGTGGCCGCCACGCCGCTGGGCATGGCGGCGCTGGTGGGCGGCGGGGTGGTGTTCGCGCTGGCGCTGGTGCTGCCCACGCTGATCTATCTGCGCGGCTGCTGCGCCGTCTACCTGGCCCTGCAGCAGGGCGAGGACGACGTGACGTGACAGGGCTACGCATCGCCAGCCTGGTCCCCAGCATCACCGAGCTGCTGGTGGCGCTGGGCCTGCGCGAGCAACTGGTCGCGCGCACCGGCTTCTGTATCCATCCGGCACAGCTGGTGGCCGAGGTGCCCAAGGTCGGCGGGACCAAGGATGTGAATATCGCCAAGCTGCGCAAGCTGGCGCCGACCCATGTGATCGTCAACGTGGACGAGAACCGGCTCGAGACGGTCGAGGCCCTGCGGGAATTCGTGCCGCACATCGTGGTCACCCACCCGCAGGCGCCGCAGGACAACCTCGCGCTGCTGGACCAGATGAGCGAACACTTCGGCTCGCTGCCGGGCGTGGCGGCGCGCGCCGATGAGATGGCCGCCGGGCTGCGCGCCGCGCTGGCCCGCTGCCGCGCCGTGGCCTGGCCGGGCGAACGGGTGCTCTACCTCATATGGCGCGAGCCCTGGATGACGGTGGCGCGCGACACCTACATCTCCCGCATGCTGGCCGAGGTCGGCTGGCAGAGCTGGCCGGAGGTCGAGGGCGGCCCCCAGGGCGCGGCCCGCTATCCGGTGCTGCGCGGCGACGAGCCCTGGCTGGCCGCCATCGACCGCATCCTGCTCAGCTCCGAGCCCTATCGCTTCGGCGGCGAGCATGTCCGTCTGGCTAACGAGTTATCTCCACGGGCCCGGGTGCAACTGGTCGACGGCGAACTGCTCAGCTGGTACGGCCCGCGTGCCGCGACCGGGCTGGACTACCTGCGCAGCCTCGCTTCAGCCTAGCTCCAGGCCATCGACCAGGCGCTTCGCCAGCCGCGGCTGGCGCAGCTTGTCCAGCCACCACTGCAGCGCCCGGCCTTCGGCGGCGCCGTTCCAGGCGACGTACAGCACATTGGGCTCGCGCGGGTCCGCCGTCGCTTTCTCGACCAGCTCGCCACGCGCCAGCAGCCCGCGCACGCGCCGCGCCGGCAGCCAGCCCACGCCCAGGCCTTCGCGCTGCGCCAGGATCTTGGCCCGCATCGAGGGCACGGCCAGCGTGGACTGGCCCCCCGCCACGCCGTAGGCCCGGCCCTCGCCGCGGCGCGAGCTGTCGCCCACGACGACGCTTCGGTGCGCCGTGATCGTCTCGCGCGCCAGCGGCTCGGCCTCGCGCGCCAGCGGATGGCGCGGCGCCACCGCGAAGGTCCAGGCCAGGCTGCCCAGCTCGAACCAGCGAAGCCCCGGCATCGCTGGCGGCGCGTTGGTGGCGCCGATGACCAGATCGGCCCGGCCGTCCTGCAGCGCCTCCCAGGTGCCGCCGAGCACCTCGTGCGTCAGCCGCAGCGAGACGCCCGAGCCCAGCGCATCGAAGTCGCGCACCACCGGCAGCAGCGACTCGAACTCCAGCAGCTCGTCGGTGACGATCCAGAGCCGGTCCTCCCAGCCGCCGGCCACCTGCTTCACGCGGCGGGTCAGCCGCGCCACGTCCTGGCGCAGCCGCGCGGCCTCCTGGGTCAGCAGGCCGCCGGCCGGCGTCAGCGCGAGCCGGTAGCGGCGCCGGTCGAACAGCAGGGCGTCGAAGCGCGTTTCCAGCGCCCGCGCCGCATGGGAGATGGTGGACGGCGCCTTGCCCAGCGCCGCGGCAGCGCGCGAGAGGCTGCCATGGTCGCGGATCGCTTCCAGCAGGGCCAGTTCGTCATCGGACAACATCGAACGATCCTACGCCAACATGTTCGATGAATCCGCACATCTTCGTCGTTAGCGCCGTACGGCATCCAGGGGCCGTTCGCCGACCATTCATTCACGGCAGACGAACCAGCCGCTTCAACGATCCAACCCAACGGAGAACCACCATGAGCCAACGTTTCAACTCCAAGACCGTCCTCGTCACCGGCGGCAGCAGCGGCATCGGCCTGGCCGCCGCCGAGGCCTTCGCCGCCGAAGGCGCCTTCGTCATCGTCACAGGCCGCGACGCCGCCGGCCTGGAAGCGGCCGGCAAGACGCTCGGCACGCAAGGCCTGGCGCTGCGCAACGACGCTTCGAGCACGGCCGGCGCGCGCGAGCTGGCGGCCGAGCTGTCCGCCCGCAACCTGACGCTCGACGCCGTCTTCATCAACGCCGGCGTCGCCAAGTTCGGCACCTTCGCCGACATCACCGAGGCGCTGTGGGACCAGACCTTCGACGTCAACATCAAGGGCGCCTACTTCCAGATCCAGGCCCTGCTGCCGCTGCTGAACCGCGGCGCCTCCATCGTGCTCAACGGCTCGATCAACGCGCACGTCGGCATGCCCGGCAGCTCCGTCTACGCGGCCAGCAAGGCGGCGCTGATCTCGCTGGCCAAGACGCTGTCGGCCGAGCTGCTGCCGCGCGGCGTGCGGGTCAACGTGGTCAGCCCCGGCCCGATCACCACGCCGCTGTACGGCAAGCTCGGCTTCGACGCCGCCACGCTGGACCAGGTGGCCGCGCAGATCCAGGGCCAGGTGCCGCTGGGCCGCTTCGGCACCGGCGCCGAGCTGGCGTCGACGGTGCTGCACCTCGCTGCACCCGAGTCGGCCTTCATCGTCGGCACCGAGATCATCGTGGATGGCGGCATGAGTCAGCTCTGATCGTTGACGCCACAATGGCGGGCATGGACATCTACAAGCCCCTGGTTGCCCTGCTCGCCATCGTGAACCCGGTCGGCGTGGTGCCCTTCTTCATCCACTTCACCAGCAGCTTCACCCGCAAGCAGCGGCAGCGGACGATCCAGGTCTCCTGCTTCTCGGCCTTCCTGGTGATCGCGATCAGCGCGCTGGCGGGGCTGCAGGTGATCGAGTTCTTCAGCATCTCGCTGGCCTCCTTCCAGGTCGGCGGCGGCACGCTGCTCTTGATCAGCTCGATCCAGATGCTCAATGCCCAGCCGGCCGAGGCGAAGAAGAGCGAGGTGACCGAAGAAGGCTCCACCAAGGTCGACGCCGGCGCCAGCATCGCCGTCGTGCCGCTGACGATCCCGCTGCTGACCGGCCCCGCGACCATCTCCACGATGATCATCTACGCGGACAAGACCCGGCACTGGTGGGAGCTGGCCATCCTGGTCGGCTACGGCGTCGTCGTGGCGGCGGTGACCTTCATCGTCTTCAGCGCCTCCGGCCGCATCGCGCGCGTGCTGGGCCAGACCGGCATCAACATCATGACCCGGCTGATGGGCCTGATCCTCGCGGCGCTGGCGGTCGAGCTGCTGGCCGACGGGCTGACCAAGATCTTCCCGGTGCTGGGCTCCCATATTGGCTGAGCTGCTGCTCCTTGAGGACGACCCGGCGATCGCGCAGACACTGCGCTTCGCGCTGGAGCGGGAAGGCTTCGCGCTGCGTCACTGCGCCTGGCTGCACGAGGCCCGCGCTGCGCTGGCCGAGCGCCTGCCCGACCTCTTGATCCTCGACGTGGGCCTGCCCGACGGCAACGGCCTGGACCTCTGCCGCGAGCTGCAGGGCCGCCGGCCGGTGCTGGTGCTGAGCGCCCGGGGCGAGGAGTTCGACCGGGTGCTGGGCCTGGAGCTGGGCGCCGACGACTACATGGTCAAGCCCTTCAGCCCGCGCGAGCTGGTGGCGCGGGTGCGGGCACTGCTGCGGCGGGCGAACGCGCCGGTGCCAGTAGCGCAGACGGGCTTCGTGATCGAGGCCGAGGGCTCGCGCATCCGCTTTCATGGCTCGTTACTTGAGCTGACCCGCCGCGAGCTGGGCCTGCTCAAGTGCCTGCTGGCCGCGCCGGCGCGCATCCACTCGCGCGAGGTGCTGCTCGACGCCGTCTGGGGCCAGGACGCCGACAGCACCGACCGCACGGTGGACACCCACATCAAGACGCTGCGCGCCAAGCTGCGCGCGGTGCGGCCCGAGTCCGACCCGATCCGCACCCATCGCGGCCTCGGCTATTCACTGGAATAGCACGCCATGCGCATCGGCCTGCGCCTGTTCTTCGCCTTCTTCGTCATCACCGGCCTGACCGCTTTTTTCCTGCTGCGCGTCTTCATGGCCGAGGTGCAGCCCAGCGTGCGCGAGGTGATGGAGGACCTGATGGTGGACACGGCCAATCTGGTGGCCGAACGCTCGCGCGACGAGCTGGCGGCTCTTGCCCCCGGCGGCGATCTGCGCGGCGGCCCGCTGGCCGCTGAACTTCGCCGTTATGCCACCCGCTCGGTCGACGCGCAGATCTGGGGCCTGAAGAAGACCACGCTGGACCTGCGCGTGCTGGTCACCGACGACAAGGGCCGCGTCGTGCTCGACACGCTGGAGCCTGGCAGCGTGGGCCAGGACTTCTCGAAGTGGAACGACGTGCTGCGCAGCCTGCGCAGCGAATACGGGGCGCGGCTCAGCCGCGAGGTGCAGAGCGACGACCGCAGCGGCGTGATGTTCGTCGCCGCGCCGGTGCGCGATGCGCAGGGCCGGCTGCTGGGCGTCGTCAGCGTGGCCAAGCCGCTGCTGGCGGTGGAGGGCTTTATCGGCCGCGCGCAGCGGCGCATCTTCTGGGCCGGCGTGCTGCTGCTGGCGCTGTCGCTGGCGATCGGGGTGGCCGTGACGCTGTGGCTGGTCTTCAGCGTGCGCAAGCTGCGCGACTATGCCCGCCGCGTGCAACTGGACCGGCACGAGCCGGCGCCGCAGGTGCCCGGCGAGCTGGGCGAACTGGCCCATGCGATGGAGGCGATGCGGTTGCGGCTGGACGGCCGCGAGCACATCGAACACACGGTGCGCGCGCTGACCCATGAGCTGAAGAGCCCGCTGGCCGCCATCCGCGGCGCCGGCGAGCTGCTGCAGGAACCGCTGGGCGAGGACGACCGCCGGCGCTTCGCGGCCCAGGTGGTCGAGCAGGGCGAGCGGCTGCGCGAGCTGGTGGACCGGATGCTGGAACTGTCCAAGCTGGAGATGCGCGAGGGGCCGGCGCATCCGCAGCGGCTGCGCTTCGACGAGCTGGTGGACGAGGTGCTGGCCGCGCAGCCGCATGGCCTCTCGGTGCAATGGCGTGCGCGCGAGCCACTGGCGCTCGTGGCCGACCGCGAGCTGCTGGCCCTGGCCTGCAGCAATCTGCTGGGCAATGCGATCGGCTTCGCGCCGGCGGGCTCGGTGCTGGAGCTGTCGCTGCAGGCGAGCCCGGCCGGCATGGCGGTCTTCCGGCTGCGCGACCACGGCCCCGGCGTGCCGCCCGCCGCCTGGCCTCACCTGGGCGAGCGCTTCTTCTCGACGGCAAGACCTGGCACCGCGACCAAGGGCTCGGGCCTTGGGCTGGCCATCGTGCGGCGGGTGGCCGAGCTGCACGGCGGCGCGCTGCGCTTCGAGCCGGCCGAGCCGGGCCTGGTGGCGATCCTAGAACTGCCTCTCGCCTGAGACTTCACCCTCGCTTCACAAACTTCGTCATCCGCTCACCGCCTCTGCGCAGACTGCCCGCACCTTTCTTCCCGGAGTGCGGACGATGACGATGAAGACCAACCGATGGTGGACCAAGCTGCTGATCCTGGCGGCGGTGACCCTGTTGCTGTGCGCGGTGCTGGCGCGCATCGGCTGGCTGGTGGACGAGCGGCAGCAGCGCCAGCGCGAGGCGGAGGCCAGCGTGGAGCAGTCGCAGGCCGGTGCGCAGACCCTGCTCGGTCCGCTGCTGCAGCGCGACTGCATCGAGCGCTGGGAGACCGTCAGCGGCAGCGGCGCGGACCGCAAGGTCCAGGCCGAGAGTCGCGACATCGCGCTGCGCCAGCTGCCGTCGAACCTGAGCGTCAGCGGCGCGCTGAACCAGGAGCCGCGCTACCGCGGCCTGTTCAAGGTCAACGGCTATGCGGGCGCACTGCAGCTGGATGCACAGTTCGCCTCGACCGAGGCGCTGCAGCTGCCGCGAGCCGAACATCCGGACGGCAAGGTGAGCTGCGCGGCGCCGCGCATGGTGCTGGCCGTCGGCGACGCGCGGGGGCTGCGCATGGCCGAGGTGCGGCTGGACGGGCAGAAGCTCACCGTCAAGCCGGGCACGACCTTGTCGACCTATCCGCGCGGCCTGCATGCCGAACTGCCCGCCGCGGCGCTCGGCTCATCGCTGCAGATGCAGCTCAAGCTCCAGCTCGCCGGCACGCAGCGCTTCGCCCTGGTGCCGGCGGCGGCCGCCACGCAGCTGGACATCCGCTCCGACTGGCCGCACCCGAGCTTCGGCGGGCGCTTCCTGCCGGTCAGCCGCGAGGTGAACGAGCAGGGCTTCAGCGCGCGCTGGCAGGTCTCGGAACTCGCCAGCGGCGCGGCGGACGATGTGCTGGCCAGCAAGCCCGCGCCCGACACGCTGGAGTTCGCGATGGTCGACCCGGTCAACCCGTATGTGATGAGCGACCGCGCGATCAAGTACGGCCTGCTGTTCATCGTGCTGAGCTTCGTCACCGTGGGCCTGGTGGAGCTGCTGGGCGGCCGGCGCGTGCATCCGGTGCAGTACCTGCTGGTGGGGCTGGCGCTGTCCATCTTCTTCCTGCTGCTGCTGAGCCTGTCCGAGCACCTGAGCTTCGAGCTGTCCTATGCGCTGGCCGCGGGCGCGGCCGCCTCGCTGCTGGGCTACTACGGCGTGGCGATGCTGGGTGGCTGGGGCCGCGGCCTGGCCTTCGGCGTCGGCATCGCGGGCCTGTATGGCGCGCTGTACGTGCTGCTGTCGATGGAGCAGGCCGCCTTGCTGCTCGGCGCGCTGCTGCTGTTCGCGGTGCTGGCGGCAGTGATGGCGCTGACGCGCAGGCTGGACTGGTATGCGCTCAGTGAACGGGTTAGCGCCGGCTAAGTAGCAACGCCCTTGTCCCTGGCCCGGTGCTGAGTCAGCATCGGGCCATGACTGTTTCTGCAAGTTCCTTTGACACCATCATCGTCGGCGCCGGCACCGCCGGCTGCCTGCTCGCCAACCGCTTGAGCGCCGACCCGCGCCGCCGCGTGCTGCTGCTGGAAGCCGGCGGCAAGGACGACTACCACTGGATCCACATCCCCGTCGGTTATCTCTACTGCATCGGCAACCCGCGCACCGACTGGCTGTTCCAGACCGAGCCCGACCCCGGCCTCAACGGCCGCCGCCTGCGCTATCCGCGCGGCAAGGTGCTGGGCGGCTGCTCCAGCATCAACGGCATGATCTACATGCGCGGCCAGAGCCGCGACTACGACGGCTGGGCCGAGGCAACATCCGACCCCGCCTGGCGCTGGGACGCGGTGCTGCCCTTTTTCAAGAAGCACGAGGACCACTGGCGCGGCGCCGATGCGCTGCACGGCGGCGGCGGCGAATGGCGGGTGGAGAAGCAGCGGCTGCGCTGGGACGTGCTCGATGCCTTCGCCGAGGCCGCCACCCAGGCGGGCATTCCGGCGAGCAGTGACTTCAACACCGGCAACAACGAGGGCGTCGGCTACTTCGAAGTCAATCAAAAGAGTGGCTGGCGCTGGAACACCGCCAAGGCGTTTCTCAGGCCCACCTGCCTGGGCCGGCCCAACTTCGAGCTGTGGACCGGCGCGCAGGTGCTGCGGCTGATCGTTGCCGAGGGGCGCTGCACCGGCGCCATCGTGCGCACGCCGCAGGGCGACGAGACCGTGACGCTAAAGGAGGGCGGCGAACTGCTGCTCGCCGCCGGCGCCGTCGGCACGCCGCAGATCCTGCAGCTCTCGGGCATCGGGCCGGCGGCGCATCTGCAGTCGCTGGGCATCGCGCCGGTGGCGGATCTGCCCGGTGTCGGCGCCAACCTGCAGGACCACCTGCAGATCCGCGCGGTGTTCAAGCTCGACAAGGGCGCGAAGACCTTGAACACGCTGGCCGGCAGCCTCTGGGGCAAGGGCATGATCGGCCTCGAGTACCTGCTCAGACGCAGCGGTCCGATGAGCATGGCGCCGTCGCAGCTGGGCGCCTTCGCGAAGAGCGCGCCGGACAAGGCCTGGCCCGATCTCGAATACCACGTGCAGCCGCTGTCGCTGGACGCCTTCGGCGAGCCGCTGCATGCGTTCAACGCCTTCACCGCCAGCGTCTGCAACCTGAACCCGACGAGCCGCGGCTCGGTGATGATCCGCTCTGCCGATGCCTCGCAGTCCCCGGCCATCGCGCCGAACTACCTGAGCACCGACGAGGACCGTCTCGTCGCCGCGAACAGCCTGCGGCTGACGCGCCGCATCGCCGGGCAGGCGGCGATGGCTAAGTACAGGCCCGAGGAGTTCAAGCCCGGCGTGCAGTTCCAGACCGATGAGGAACTGGCCCGCCTGGCCGGCGACATCGCGACGACCATCTTCCATCCGGTAGGCACCTGCAAGATGGGCCGCGCGGACGACCCGATGGCCGTCGTCGACAGCCACCTGCGGGTCCGCGGCATCTCGGGCTTGCGAGTGATCGACGCGAGCGTGATGCCGACGATCACCAGCGGCAACACCAACTCGCCGACGCTGATGATCGCGGAGCGGGCGGCGCAGTGGATCCTGAAGGGCGACTGATCAGGCGCCGATGCCGTGCGCCATGAGCGAGGCGCACAGCACCAGCAGCGGCAGCAGGATCATCTGCAGGTTCAGGCACAGCCGGGTGCGGCGGTACTGGGCCTCGGTCACCACGGGCGCGCGGCCGGCCTTCAGTTCGGCGCCCCACTTGATGTAGCGCACCGTCGGCACGATGGACAGCAGGCCGATCAGCACGAACAGGCCCAGCTTGGCGTGGAAGAAGGGGTTGTGCTGGTAGTAGGCCCAGCCCTTCTCGAAATGCGCGGCCCGCACGAAGCCGGCCACCAGCAGCACGACGGCGCTGATGCCGTACCAGCGGTCGGCCGTGGCGAGCCGCTTCGCTTCACGCAGCGTGGGCGCGGGGCTGAAGGTCAGCCACTCGAACACGAGCGTGCCGACGAGGCCGAAGGCGGCGAGGAAATGGGCGAAGGCGACGAGGGCTGGGGTCCACATGGCGGCGGGTTCCTCCGTGATGAATGATGGGGCCCAGTGTGCCGTCGGACCTCGACGTTAGCCAGGGCGCCGCGACGAACTGCGGCCTGGGAGTGCCAGGCGTCGGCTCATGGCGTGATCCGCAGGACCTGGGCGGGGTCGATCTCGATCCGCAGCGGCATCAGGAAGCGCTCGATCACCGCACAGTTCGTCCGCGTGTGCGGCGTGATGCCCGTGCAGGCGAAGGCGGCGGGGCGGCCGCTCTTCCAGCAGGCCAGGGCCATCAGCAGCGCGAGCTGGTCAGCCAGGTGTTCGCCGACCGGCGCCGTGTGAACGAGGTAGCGGCGCACCTCGTCGACCAGGCTGTGGGCCACGCTCTCGGCGGGCACGGACTTCTCGCCGATCACCGTGATCAGCTCGGTCACGTGTTCGTAGGCCAGGCGCGCCATCAGCGCATTGCCGGGGCCTTCGTTCTGGCGCGCAGGCAACAGCTGCAGCTGCTCCTGCGGCCAGCCGAGCAGGCTGGCCAGCGTTTCCAGCTCGCGCTGGGCGACGTTGCGGGCCAGCGCCGGGGCCAGGCACAGCGCGGCCCGGTCGAGCGCTGCGCCGCGTTCCATCAGGTCGAAGGGCACCAGCGGGCCCGGCGTGATGCGCGCCAGCACCGAGCCGCCGCCGGCCGGATAGAAGCCGCAGCGGCGCAGCTCCAGATCGAGCCGGCCGCCAAGGCGCGTGACCAGCGGCGCCAGCGTCTGCTCGATGAAATGAAAGGGCGGCGCCATCGGGTTGTGCGTGCCGCCGCTCAGCTCGATCTCGCTGGCGTCGTCCGCCAGCAGCAGGGCGGGCAGCAGCGTCTGCAGCAGCAGCATGCAGCTGCCCGCGCTGGCGATCGCGAAGCCATAACGGCCCGCCTTGACGGGGCCGGGCGTGAACTGCAGCGAAGTGGAGCCGAGCACATCGCCCTCGACGGTGGCGCCGCAGACATCGCGCGCGGCCTGCACGCAGGCCAGGTGCTGGCGCATCAGGCCGGGCTTGGGGCGCCGGGCGCGGATCTTCGTGATCGACAGCGGACGCTGGGTGATCATCGAAAGGGCCAGGCCCGTGCGCAGGATCTGGCCGCCGCCTTCGCCGTCGGAGCCGTCGAGTTCGACGGGAAAATCGATGGGTCTCATCGTCATCTTGTCTCGCATCAATCGTCGTCCATGAACCAGGCGCAAGCCGTGTGTCGCGATGTCAGTACAAGCACGCCGGAATCGATGGTGCAGTCGGTGGCCGGACACCAGGCGACGTAGGCGGCTGGAAGTCCGAAATTGCTGTTCGTGTAGTACCGCGCACCTTCGGTCTGGAACGCAAGCAGAAAGCGATTTGCCAGGCGCTCGGCCGTGGCGCGCCGCATGAGAGACAAGCCTCCGGCCATGTCCTTCTCAAGCACCCAGGCGAGCAGTGAGCGAGCCGCTGTGGCGTCGATTTCGTAGTACGTGTCCGGCTTGTCGAAAAGGCCGAAAAGCCGCGCCGCGTCCTCGACGCGTGCGGCGGCAATCTGCTTGATCTCGACGACCGACGCACCTCTTCGCTCCCTGGCGATCCGCTCGCAGATGTCCATCGCGCCTATCCCTTCACGCAGACGACCTGCTTCAGCGTGTACACCACCTCCACCAGATCCTTCTGCGCCTCCATCACCGCATCGATGTCCTTGTAGGCCATCGGGATCTCGTCGATCACGTCCGCGTCCTTGCGGCATTCGACGCCTTGCGTCGCGGCCACCTGGTCGGCCACCGTGTACAGCTTCTTGGCCTTGGTGCGGCTCATCTTGCGGCCGGCGCCGTGGCTGCAGCTCATGAAGCTGTCGGGGTTGCCCTTGCCGCGCACGATGAAGCTCTTGGCGCCCATGCTGCCGGGGATGATGCCCAGCTCGCCGGCCTTGGCGCTGACGGCGCCCTTGCGGGTCACCAGCACGCTTTCGCCGAAGTGGGTCTCGCGCTGCACGTAGTTGTGGTGGCAGTTCACCGCTTCCACATGCGACTCGAAGGGCTTGGCGATCACGCTGCGCATGGCAGCGATCACGCGGCTCATCATCACCTCGCGGTTGGCACGGGCGAACTTCTGCGCCCAGCCGACCGCGCGGACATAGTCGCCGAAGTAGCGCGCGCCTTCCTCGAAGTACGCGAGGTTCTGGTCCGGCAGATTGCGCTGATGTACTTCGGCATCCTTCTTCGCCAGTTCGATGAAGTGGGTGCCGATCGCATTGCCCACGCCGCGCGAACCCGAGTGCAGCATCACCCAGACGGCACCCGCCTCGTCGAGGCAGACCTCGATGAAGTGGTTGCCGGTCCCGAGCGTGCCGAGCTGCTTGTAGTTGTTGGTGTTCTTCAGGCGCGGGTAGTCCTCGCAGATCTGGTCGAACTCGTCCTCCAGCAGCGCCCAGGCGCGGTCGGTCTCGTCGGGCGGGGTGTCCCAGGAGCCCTTGTCGCGGCCGTTGCGGCGCGGGCTCATGCCGTGCGGCACGGCCTTCTCGATCGCGGCGCGCAGCGGGCCAAGGCTGTCGGGTAGATCCTCGGCGCGCAGCGTGGTCTTGGCGGCCATCATCCCGCAGCCGATGTCCACGCCGACGGCCGCCGGGATGATGGCCTTGTAGGTGGGAATCACCGAGCCGACGGTGGCGCCGATGCCGTAGTGGACGTCGGGCATCGCGGCCACGTGCTTGAAGATCACCGGCAGGCGCGCGGCGTTCTCCAGCTGCTGGCGCGCCTCGGCTTCCACCGGCACGCCGCGGGTCCACATCTTGACGGGGGCGCCGCCCTCGACCGTCATTTCTTCGTAGTTCTTGTTCGTCATGTCTGATCTCCCGCTCCAGGCCCAGGGGAGGCCGCCGACGCGGCCTCCCTCGACACTGCGGCCCATGCCGCATTCTCTTGCCGAAGCTGCCTTCCCTATTGCGAAGAGCGTGCCAGCGGCTAAGTCATTGATTTGAAAAGAACGGCTCGCCCCGTTCGTGTCCATGGACTAGCGGTTAAGCTAGCAAAATGGACAAGCAGCTAGCACCCAAGCCCATCGTCGTCATCGGCTTCCTCGGCACCCAGCTCGACGGCGGCCAGGGCGCCGGCCGCTGGGAGAAGTGGCGACCGACGATCAGCCTGGCCCAGCACGAGGACATGGCGGTGGCCCGCCTGGAGCTGCTCTACACGGCGAACCACCAGCGCCTGGCCGAGCTGGTGCAGGCCGACTTCCGCCAGCTCTCGCCCGAGACGGAGGTGCGCCTGGTGCCGCTGGACCTGCCCGACCCCTGGGACTTCGGCGAGGTCTATGCCGCGCTGTACGACTGGGCGCGCAGCTGCCGCTTCGACACCGAGGCCGAGCAGTACTGGGTGCACATCACCACCGGCACCCACGTGGCGCAGATCTGCATGTACCTGCTGACCGAGGCGCGCTTCATGCCGGGCCAGCTGCTGCAGACCTCGCCGCCGCGCCGCCAGGGCCGCAACCGGGCCGGCGAGTACGCGCTGATCGACCTGGACCTCTCGCGCTACGACCTGATCGCCCAGCGCTTCGCCCGTGCCCACGAGGACGCGGTGAGCTTCCTGAAGAGCGGCATCGCCACCCGCAACGCCCGCTTCAACGCGCTGATCGAGGAGATCGAGCGGGTGGCGGTGCGCTCGCGCGCGCCGGTGCTGCTGGTGGGGCCCACCGGCGCCGGCAAGTCGATGCTGGCGCGGCGCATGTACGAGCTGAAGAAGGCGCGGCACCAGATCGAGGGCGCCTTCGTCGAGGTCAACTGCGCCACGCTGCGCGGCGACGGCGCGGCCTCCACGCTGTTCGGCCACAGGAAGGGCTCATACACCGGCGCGCTGGCCGAGCGGGCGGGGCTCTTGCGTAGCGCGCACGAGGGCCTGCTGTTCCTCGACGAGATCGGCGAGCTGGGCCTGGACGAGCAGGCGATGCTGCTGAAGGCGATCGAGGAGAAGCGCTTCTATCCCGTAGGCGCGGACCGCGAGGTGCAGAGCAACTTCCAGCTGGTGGCCGGCACCAACCGCGACCTGCGCGAGGACGTGGCCGCCGGCCGCTTCCGCGACGACCTGTTCGCCCGCATCAACCTCTGGACCTATGCGCTGCCGGGCATCGCCGAGCGGCCCGAGGACTTGGCCCCGAACATCGAGCACCTGCTGGAGCTGCATGCCCGCGAGACCGGCGACGGCATCGTGCGTTTCAACGCCGAGGCACGGGCCGCCTACCTCGCCTTCGCCCAGGGTTCCGAGGGCCACTGGCGCGGCAACTTCCGCGATCTGTCGGCCAGCGTCACGCGGCTGGCCACGCTGGCCGAGGGCGGGCGCATCGGCGTCGAGCTGGTGAAGGCGGAGATCGCGCGGCTGCGCTGGCTGTGGCAGCGCGATGGCGCGGCAGCGCCGGTGGAGAGTCCGCCGCTGGACGAGCCGGCCTGGCAGGCGCTGGACCTCTTCGACCAGCTCCAGCTGCAGGCGGTGCTGCGCGTGTGTCGCGAATCGAAGAGCCTCTCGGAAGCCGGCCGCCGCCTGTTCAACGTGAGCCGCGAGCAGCGCAGCGTCACCAACGACGCGGACCGGCTGCGCAAGTATCTGGCGCGTTACCAGCTGAGCTGGACTGACATCAAGCCTTGACGAGCGCCCCGGCGCGCAGGATCTCGCCCGCATCCCTCAGCGACCAGGCGTTCCAGCAGATCTCCATCAGCCGCCGGCTCTGCGCGGCCGGCAGGATGTCCTCGGCCTGGCCGGCGAACTTGTCCTCCAGCTGCTTGTCCGACATCGGATGCAGCTGGCTGCCCACCGCATGCTCGATGAACTGGTGCAGCTGGCGGCCGTCGGCCAGCGTGATCGTCATGTCCACCTGGTCGGCCTTGATGGCGGTATCGACGACGGCCTCCACCTTCTTGCGCAGCGCGATGACGACCGGATCCTGCACCGCCTTGTCGCTGAAGGCCTGGTCGCCGCCGCGGCCGGTGACGAGCGCCACGGCCACCGCGTGATAGACGCTGAACTTGCCTTCCAGCCCGATGCCGGGCTCGGTCTTGCCCATCAGGTTCAGCACCAGCGGATGGACCTTCAGCGCCACCGAGCGGATCTGTTCCGGCTTCAGCTGATTGGCCTCGCGCAGCTGGATCGCCGCGTCGATGGCCGGGTGGGCGACGATGCCGCAGGCGAAGGGCTTGTAGGTGTTCAGGCCGATCTCGTAGCGCGTGCCCAGGCCCCGCAGCACCTCGTCCCAGTTGTGGCGCGTGCTGGCGGCCTTGCCCCAGCCGTCGAAGCCCTCGATGGCCACCTTCGAGGCGGTGAAGCCCTGGGCCGCCAGCAGCGCGGCGAGCATGCCGTTCTGCGCCGCCTTGCCGGGGTGGAAGCTCTTGGTGTCGGAGCCGAACTGGACCTTCAGCCCGGTGGGCTGCGAGGCGGCGATGCCGATCGCGTGGGTCATCCGCTCTTCGTCCAGCTTCAGCAGCCGCCCGACCGCCGCGGCGGCGCCGAACATGCCGGTGGTGCCGGTGATGTGCCAGCCCATCGCGTAGTGCTCGGGGAAGACCGAATTGCCGATCCGGCATTCGATCTCGCAGCCGAGCGTCAGCGCGTTCATGAAGTCGGCGCCGGCGATGTTGCGGCCCTCGGCGAAGGCGGTCAGCGCGGCGGCCACCGGGCCGGCCGGATGGATGATGGTCTTCAGGTGCGTGTCGTCGTAGTCGAGCACGTGCGAGCTGATGCCGTTGATCAGCGCGGCGTTCAGCGCGTCGAAGCGCTCGCCGCGGCCGAACAGGCCGGCCTGCGGCGGACCCGAGAAGGGCGCCAGCGCGGCCACCGCGCGCGACGGCGCCTCCTGCCGCGCGCCGCCGACGGCGCAGCCGACCCAGTTCAGCAGCGTGCGCGTGGCCTCCTTGCGGACGGCGGGCGGGATCTGCTCGATCGGCGCGGTGGCGGCATAGCGGGCCACCAGGCGCGTCACCGGCTCGGGCGGCGCTTCCTTGGGCGCGGGCGCCGCGGCCTGGGCCTGGGCGTCGTGGGTGGCGATGCCGGCCAGCAGGGCGCCGGCGGATGTCTTCAGCAAGTGGCGGCGGTCGATCGCGCTCATCGTCATGTCTCCTCGGGTGGACCGCGACGAGTATCTGGCTCGCCTCCCGGCGGGCGCTACGTACATCCACGCACGGGACGCCGGGCGTGCGCTCTGCGGTTCAGCGTTTGGCCGGTGGCTTCAGGCTCGCGCCACGCACCTCGAAGCCGACCTCCTCGACCAGGCCACCCTGCGCATCAACCAGGGCCAGCCGGTGGCGCCCCGGCTGCGGTGCCCAGGGCAGCCGCTCGCCGCGGCCCAGCGGGCGGCCGTCGAGGCGCCATTGACCCGCTTTGCCTTCAAAGACGATCTTCTGCGCGGCGGGCGGGATGTCGGGATCGAGCGCGTAGATTGCGCCGTCGCGCGGGTTCGCGATGCCGGCCGGGCGGGCCTGGGCCAGGCTGACGCGGGCGAGCTGCGTGCCGTCGAGGAACCATTCGTCGCGCGGCGGTTCCGCCAGCGGCGCGGTGAAGCTGACCTGCTGATGCAGCACGCCGGGCGGGGCCTGGCGCTCCTGGCGCGATGCGCCGCCCAGCTCGCGCATCAGGCCCGCCCAGACCGGCGCCGCGCCGCTGGTGCCGGAGACCGCATGCATCGGCTCGCCGCCCGAGTTGCCCACCCACACGCCCACCGTGAAGCGCTCGTTGAAGCCCAGGCACCAGTTGTCGCGCATGTCCTTGCTGGTGCCGGTCTTGACCGCGGCGAAGCGGCCTGTCGAGAGCACGCTCCCGAAGCCGAAGGTCAGCGCGCGGGCGCTGGCATCGGCCAGGATGTCGGTGACGATGAAGGCGGCGCCTGCATCGAGCACGCGGCGCTCGGCCGCCGCCGTCGCGCCGGGCCGCACGACACCGCTGTAGATCCCGTCGTTGGCCAGCACGCGATAGGCATTCGCCAGGTCCAGCAGGCTCACCTCGGCGCCGCCCAGGGCCAGCGCCGTGCCGTAGTAGCTGCCGCTGTTGCGCAGCGGCATGCCCAGCGCCTGCAGCCTTGTCGCGAGCAGGTCGGGGCTCAGCATCTCGGCCACGCGCACGGCCGGCACGTTGAGGCTGTTCCCTAACGCCGTTCTTACACTGACCCAGCCGCGGTAGCTGCGGTCGTAGTTCTGCGGCAGGTACAGGCCGTTGGCGGTGGAAATCTGCGCGGGGCTGTCGTCGAGCAGGCTGGCGGCGGTGAGTAGGCGGCGTTCGATCGCCAGCTCGTAGACGAAGGGCTTCAGCGCCGAGCCCGGCTGGCGGCGGGCGAGCACGCCGTCCACCTCGTTGGCGCTGGACAGTTCCGCGCCGCTGGAGCCGACCCAGGCGCGCACCTCGCCGCTGGCGTTGTCGAGCACGACCACCGCGCCGTCCGACACATTGCGGCCCTGCAGCTCGTTCAGCTGGCGCTGCAGCAGTTCGAGGGCCAGGCCTTGCGTGCGGGCATCCAGCGTGCTGCGCTGCTGGATCGGGCCGTCCGCGCGCAGCGCGAGGCGGGCGAAGTGCGGGGCCAGCTGCGCGCCGGGCAGCGTGAGACTGCGGCGCGAGAAGGCAGCGGCCGCCTGCAGTTCGATGCCCGTGCAGTCGGCCCTCTTGTCCTGCTCCTGCAGCAGCGCACAGGCCCGCTTGGCGACAGGCGCCGCGCCGGCATTGGGCGCGCGCAGCAGTGCCGCCATCAGCGCGGCTTCGCGGGCATCGAGCCCCGAAGGCCCGCGCTCGAACAGCTGCCGCGCCGCGGCATGGACGCCCACCAGCTCGCCGCGCAGCGGCACCAGGTTGAGGTAGGCCTCGAGGATCTGCGCCTTGGTCCAGCTGGTTTCGAGCCGTTTGGCCATTACCGCCTGGCCCAGCTTCTGGCCGGTGCTGCGGCGGGCGCGGCGCAGCTTCTCGTCCTCATCCAGCAGGCCGGCCAGCTGCATCGTCACCGTGGACGCGCCGCGGGTGCGCTGGTTCCACAGATTGGCCCAGGCGCTGGACGCGACCGCGCTCCAGTCCACGCCGCTGTGCTCGTAGAAGCGCCGGTCTTCGCTGAGCAGCACCGCGCGCAGCAGGGCCGGCGAGACCTCGGCCAGCGGCACCCAGGCGAGGCGGCGCTGCTGCTTGTCCATGCGCAGCGTCTGCAGCGGCTCGCCGCGCCGGTCCAGCAGCTGCAGGTCCGAGGGACGGAACGCGGCCTTGACCTCGGCGAAGCCCGGCTGCGCCTGCGCCTGTGCGGCGCAGGCGAGCGCGAGCGTCGCCAGCCAGTGTTTCATCACGGCGCCACGTCCAGCGTGCTCAGCGGCAGCTCGCCGGCGCGGTCCGGCGAGTACATCGCTTCGACCCGGCTGCCCGGCATCTGGAAGCTGCCGGCCGCGTTCAGCCGGATCGTGTACTCCAGCCGGTGCTTGCCCGCCGGCAGGTAGGCGAAGTACGCGCGCCAGGCGCTGGCGGCGCGCTCCTCGTAGGCCAGCCAGCCGCTGGTCTCGCGCTGCTCGTCCTTGGCGGCGATGGCCGAGTCGCGCTCGGTCGTGCCGCCGCCCAGGATCATCGCCCCCGGCGGCACCGGATCGCTGATGACGACCCAGCTCATGTCGGCGGTGGACTCCACATCGACGCGCACCCGCAGCACGTCGCCGCGGCTCCACTTCGAGCCGTCCTTGCGTTCGACCGCCTGGATGCTGCGCGTGACGCGATAGCCCGCCTGCAGCGCCTCCTTGCGCGGCACCGCGGCCAGTGTCTGCACGCTCATCCACGGCTTGCCCGAGCCCTGCTGCGCCACGGCCAGCGTCGCCGGCGCCTCGGGCCAGGGCAGCATGAAGCTGCCGCCCTCGCGCTGCTTCGCCCAGTCGAGCGACTGCTCCTTGCCCGCCAGCTTGGCCACGCTGGTGCCCGCCACCGGCTGCGACTCGAAGCGCGCGCTGAACTTCTCCACCGCCAGCTGGTTCCAGACGTTGGCCGTGGTCGTCAGCCAGGCGCCCTTGTTCTGGCGCGCCAGCATGCCCAGCACCAGGCGCGGCATGTCGCCGGCCCAGTCCGGGTCTTCCAGCTCGGCGAGGATCAGCCGGCCCGCGTTGACGTCCGGCCCGACCATCAGCCACCACCAGAAGTCGCCGCTCTCGTTGGCGAACTGCAGCGTGCTGCCGGCGAAGGTCAGCCGCCCGCGCAGCTTGGCCTGCACTTCGGTGATGCGCGCGGCGCGTTCGGGCGCGTCGGCGAGGCGGCGATGCAGGCTCAGCCAGTCGATCAGCGCGCTGGCGGGCCAGCTGTCGATGGCGCGGCCGTCGATCGTGGCGAGCATCTTCGTGGAGGCCCGGCCGTAGCGTGCCATCGCCTCCAGCGCGGCGAGGCGGCGCGCCGGCAGATCCTCGCGCGGCGACCAGTAGCGGCGCTGCAGCCGGCCTTCGAGGAAGGCGTTGAGCCCGCCCAGCATCGCGTCGCGCGCGGCCGGCGGCAGCTCCTGGCGCGACTCGTGGGCGGCGGCCAGGATGTAGGCCGTCAGCACATCGCTGCCGCCGGGTGGGTCGCCGGGGCGCGGCGGGTAGTAGCTGGCCAGCCCGTCGCTGTCGAGATAGGTCGGCAGCTTGTCGCCCAGCGCCTTCCACAGCGTGGCGTCGTGCAGGCCCAGGGCCTTGGAGGTCTGCTGCTCCAGGCAGCTGTACGGGTACTGCTCGAAGAAGCGCCGCACGCCGGGCATCGCACCGGCCAGCTTCGGCTGCAGGGCGATCTGCAGGCCACCGCGCTTGATGCCTGATGCGGGCAGCGCCTCGGCCGGCGCGGCCACCGGGATGCTCTGTGGCGCGTCGAGCTGGCGCAGCAGGCTCTGCTGCACCGTCAGCGGCACGGCCGGCTGCACCTGCTGGACGAGCTTGATCGCGTCCTTGGCCGCGCCGCCCTGCTCGGTGGCCTCGCCGCTCCATTCGATGCTGGTGGCGCCGGGCGGGATCTCCACCGGCCAGCCCAGCTCCTTCGCATCGCCCGCGGCCAGCTGCAGCGTCTGCGGCGCCAGCGTTGTCAGCGGCTGGCGCCGGCCGCCCTCGAACACCGCCTGCGCATTAAGATCGACGCCGAGTTTCATGGCCCGGCCGCTGGCATTGCGGATCGTCATCGCCGCCTGCAAGCGGTCGCCTTCGCGCACCAGCAGCGGCAGGCCCGAGAGCATCTGCAGGGCCTGGCTCACCCGCACCTTCGCGAAACCGGTGCCGAAGCGCTGCGTGTCGGCATCGGCGATGGCGACGAGGCGGAAGCTGGTCAGCGAATCGTTCAGCGGCACGTCGATCACGGCCTCGCCATTGGCATCGAGCAAGACCTGACCCCGCCAGAGCAGCAGGGTCTCGAACAGCTCGCGGGCCGAGCGGCCGCCGCCACCGCCCGCGGCGATCGCCTTGCGGCCGTAGTGGCGCCGGCCGACGATCTCGCTCTGCGCGGTGGCAGTCTCCACCGCCCAGGGGCGGTTCTGGATCATGTTGCCCAGCAGCTGCCAGCTGGCGTTGTCGCGCAGCGCGAGCAGGCCTTCGTCGACGGCGGCGAAGGCGATCTGCGCCTCGGGCACCGGCTTGCCGTCCTGCGTCACGCGGACCTTGGTCTTCACCGTCTGGCGCACGCCGTAGCGCGGCGCCTCGGTGCTCACCGCCACGTCGAGCTTGTAGCGGTCGCGGCCCACCTCGAAGCTCGCCACGCCCAGCTTGAAGGCCGGCTTGCCCAGGTCCACCAGCGCCGTCGGTTGCGGCACGTCGCCTGACGCACGCCACTCTCGCCACCACTGCAGCGGGCTCTTCCAGCCCCAGGTGAAGAAGGAGTACCAGGGCACGTCGCGGATGCGCCCGCGCAGCGCCAGCACGCTGACGTAGACATTGGGCGACCAGTCCTTGGCCACCTTCAGCTCGATGTACGGGTCGCTGCCGCGGATCGTCACCAGGCGCGACTCCACCACGCCCTCGCGCTCGATCGTCACCAGCGCCTCGGCCTCGCGGAAGGGCATGCGCACCTGCAGCCGCGCGGTCTCGCCGGGCGCGTAGACATGCTTGTCCGGCAGCAGGTCCATGCGGTCGTCGTTGTCCTGCGAGAACCAGAGCTCGCCCTGGCGGGTGACCCAGACGGTGGTGGCGGCCTCGGCCGCATGCCCGTCGGCGTCCTTCGTGCTGGCGATCAGGTCCACGCTGCCTGGCGACGTCAGCGTCAGCTCGCAGCTCATGCGGCCCTGGGCGTCGCTGGTGCCGCTGCAGAGTTCGCCGAGGTCCTTCAGCTCGCTGCGGTTGTCGTAGGCATAGAAGCCGCCGACCATGCGCTTGCGGGTGCTGGTCCACTGCTGCAGCCGGCCGCGGATGGCGATGCGCTGGTTGGCCACCGGCTTGCCGGCCGTGTCGACCGCGATGCCGTCCACGCGCATGGCCTGGCCATTGGCCGCCCAGGACGAAGCGCGCAGCCCCGGCATCACCTTCGCCGGCCAGAGGGCGCTGCGCAGCGAGACGGTCTGCACCTCGCCGTTGGGGTCGGTGTAGCTGAGCTCGGTCAGCAGCTCGGCCGGCTTGGCGAGCGACTTGATCGCGGGCACGGCCAGCTTGACGGCGCCCTGCGCGTCGGTGCGGGCGGCCTGCTTGTCGACGACGAGCCGCGCCTCGCGCTGGTTGGCCTGCTGGGCGGCTTCGCCATCGTCGCCCTCGGCGTCCGGCGCCTCGGCCTGCGTCTGCTGGCGGGGCGGCGAGAAGCTGTAGTCCGACAGGCCGGTGAAGCCGGGCTCGCGCGGGGTCAGCAGCGCGCTCCATTGCAGCGGGGCGTTCTTCATCGGCCCGCCGGACTGGAAGTTCAGCTGCCCGCCCAGCGCGAAGGCGCCGCCGGCCACCGGCGTCGCGGCCGGCGGTGTCAGGCGCGCGTCGACCAGCGGGATCTTGAATTCCTCCACGCTGAACTGGCCGCTGTCCCAGCTCTTCTCCCCGCGCATCAGCGTCAGCGAATAGGCGCCGAGCTTGGCGGTGGCGGGGATCTTCCAGCTGCTCTCGGCGTAGCGGCCCTTGCCCTGCCACTGGAGCGGCAGGTTGAACTGCTGGTCGCTGCCCTGGTGGGTGATGCGCAGCGTGTCGGGCAGGGTGTCGGCCTCGGCCAGGCGCAGGCCCTGCGGCGTCTCCAGGCGGAAGAAGTGCTTCATCGACACCGTCTCGCCGGCGCGCAGCAGGCTGCGGTCCAGCACGGTGTGCGCGCGCACCGGGGTGTCGCGCGACCAGGCCTTGGGCTGGTTGAAGCGCCAGGACTCGATGCCCTTCTGCCAGCTGCTGAACAGGAAGGCCAGCTCCTCGCCCTTGCGCGCGGTGACGAAGTAGCCGCCGTCGGCCGGGCATTCGCGGCCGCGCTCGGGCTCGGCCAGTTCCTCGTCGATGCGGGCCAGGCCCTGCGCGTCGGTGCGGCCCTGCCAGAGCTTCTCGCCGAGGCAGTCCATCACCGTGACCGTCGCCTCGGCCACCGGCTTGCTGCGGTCCAGCGTGGTCACCCAGGCCAGGCTGGAGGCGCGGCCGGCCTTGAAGTGCAGGCCCAGGTTGGTGACCAGCACGCCGGTGCGCACGTACATCGGCGCCGGCGGATCCAGCAGCGCGCTGCCCAGCGCCTGCGACTTCAGTTCCAGCACGTGGTAGCCAGGCTGGGCCAGCGGGATGCCGATCAGCTCCAGTGGCTGTTCGCCGGGCTTGGCGGTGGGCAGGTCGAGGCGGCGGTCGGCGGCATCGAGCATCGGCAGCTTGCGCGATTCCCATTCGTCGAAGCCGAGCTTGCGCACCCGGGCATAGCCAGCCAGCAGCTCGGCATCGGTGGCGTCGAGCCGGCGCACGCGCACCGAGCCGGCCGCCTGCGGGCCCAGGTCGGCCTGCACATGGCGCAACGCCAGCGGCACCAGCGCCGGGCCGTCGGGGTCGCGTTCCAGGATGCCGAAGGTGCCGGTGGAGAACTTGGCGATCGGCGGCGCGGCGCCCAGGCGCACGGCCATCGGGAAGCTGGCCGCATTGGCGAGCGCGCGGCCCGAGGAGTCGCGCAGGCCGGCGGGGAGGGTGAGCTGGTAGGTGGCGCCTTCCGGCAGCGGCGCCGGGAACTCGATGCGCTGCAGCGAGTCGGCCTTGAGGTCCTCGTCGGAGAACGTCGGCTCGATGGCCTTGCCGCTGCCGCCCTGTGGTGTCAGGCGCACCTGCTTCAGCAGCTCGCGCGCGATCGGCTCGCTGAAGGACAGGCGCAGCGGCAGCAAGGGCACGCAGGGCGCCTCGGCGCGCTCGCGGTCGCAGGAGAACTCGGCCGTCAGCGGCTTGCGCACCCCGAAGTCCAGACGCTGCGGCGCGCGGGTGCCGACCTTGGTGTTGCTGGCGGCGGTGATGCCGGGGTCGAGCACCACGGCC
>NZ_LYVQ01000097.1 GCF_001984095.1 Pelomonas sp. KK5 | reverse complement strand
GCCCTTGGCGGCGCGTGCCGACAACACGGACAAGCCGCTGGCCCTGGCCTGCTGCAGCGCGGCCGACAGGTCAGCCGCCTCGATCGGCAGCGAGACCAGCGAGCCGTCTGCCCGCAGCGCGCGCACGTTGAAGGTGGTGATCGTCATCCCGCTTCAGTCACCAGTTCGTGATGTCGGCGGCCTCGCCGCTGCCGCCCGGCTGGCCGTCCTTGCCGTAGGAGAACAGGTCGTAGTCGCCATGCTCGCCGGGCGCCTTGTAGTGGAAGGGCTGGCCCCAGGGGTCCATCGGCGCGGGCTTCTGCAGATAGGGGCCGGCCCAGCGGCCGAGGCCGTCGGGCCTGTTGTTCAGCGCGGCCAGGCCCTGCTCGGTCGTCGGGTACTGGCCGACGTCCAGCCGGTAGGTGTCCAGCGCCTTGCCGAAGGCCTCGATCTGCGCCTGCGCCGTGCGGATCTCCGATCGCCCGATCTGCGAGAAGTAGCGTGGCGCCACATAGGACGCCAGCAGGCCGATGATGACCATCACCACCAGCAGCTCTAGCAGCGTAAAACCGAACGTCGTTCTGTTTTTGCGAGACATGATGCAAGTGTCGATGAGGCGAGCCACCGCGGCCTCGGTGATTTCCCTATTAGAGAACGTTGTTCTAAAAAATAAGGGCGCCCGGTGGGCGCCCCGAACTGCAGACCATCTCTGCAGGAGACAAGATGCGCGGGATCAGTCCAGCGCGGCGTGCTTCACATGGCGGCCGCCTTCGGGCGTGTAGATGTCGTTGATGTTCCAGTGGCCCGAGGTGGGCACCGGCTCGTTCTTCATCGACACGTCCAGCACGCAGGGGCGGCCCGAGGCAATGGCCTTCTCCAGGGCCGGCTTGAACTCGGCGGCCGAGGCCACCTTGACGCCGTCCACGCCGAAGCCGCGGGCGATGGCCGCGAAGTCCGGCGAGTAGGGCTCGCCGCTGGAGCCCTTCTTGAACACGCAGCCGAAGGTGGTGCCGTAGTGGGCCATCTCGAGGCCGGCGATGGTGCCGTAGGCGCCGTTGTTCATCACGACCCAGACGACGGGAATGCCTTCCTCGGCGGCGGTGGCCAGGGCGGCCGGGTTCTGGCCGAAGCCGCCGTCGCCGACCAGCGCCACGACGACGCGATGCGGCTGCGCCAGCTTGGCGCCCAGCGCGGCCGGCGAGCCGAAGCCCATCGTCGCGAAGCCGCCCGGCGTCAGGATGGAGCCCGGCGTGTAGATCGGGAACTGCTGGCCGACGCCGTTCTTGTTCCAGCCCACATCCGTCGTGATGATCGCGTCGCGCGGCAGCACCGCGCGCACATCGGCGAGGATGCGCTCGGGCCGCATCGGGAAGGCCTCGTTGTTGACGTGCTGTCGGTTCTTCGCCTGGAACTCGCTGCGGAAGCTGGCGATCTCGTCGCGCAGCTTCTCGTTCCTGACGCCGTCCGGATAGAGGCGCTTGGCCACGCGGATCAGCACGGCGAGCGCGGCCTTCAGGTCGGTCGCCACGCCGATCTCGACCGGATAGTTGCGGCCGATTTCGGACGGGTCGATGTCGATGTGGATCAGCTTCGCAGGCGGGAAGCTGAAGGTGTACTCGTTCTCCCAGGAGCTGCAGTCGGCCTCGGCGAAGCGTGTGCCCAGGCCGATCACCCAGTCGGCGTTGCGGCACTTGTCGTTGACGAACTGCGTGCCCCAGAAGCCGGTCATGCCGATGGTCAGCGGGTGATCGTCCGGCACGACGCCCTTGCCCATCAGGCTGTGGGCGACCGGCAGCGAGAGGTGGTCCGCGAAGGCCGCAAGTTCGTCGGCCGCATCGGCCAGCATGATGCCGCCGCCCGCGTAGATCACCGGACGCTCGGCCTTGGCCAGCGTGTGGACGATGCGCTCGGCCACCACCTCGTCCAGCGAGGGCTTGTGGACCGACTTGGTGTGGTGGGACAGACGCTCGAACAGCTTCGTGTCCACCTGCATCGAGAAGATGTCCATCGGCACGGAGATCAGCACCGGGCCGGGGCGGCCGGTCTCGGCGAGCTGGAAGGCCTTCTCCAGGATTTCGGGGAAGAGGTCCGGCCGCTCGACGCGCCACACGCGCTTGCAGAAGGGACGGTAGATTTCGGACTGCGAGGCGTCCGCGTGCAGGTTGATCTCCTGGTGCGGATGCTTGCCGTAATAGTGGCTCGGAATGTCGCCGGCGATGACGACCATCGGCACCGAATCCAGCGCGGCGTTGGCCACGCCGGTGGAGGCGTTGGTCAGGCCCGGCCCGAGGTGGGACAGGACGACGGCGGTCGTGCGCTTGGCGCGGGCATAGCCGTCCGCCATGTGGGCGGCGATCTGCTCGTGGCGGGTGTTGACGAACTTCAGCGTCTTCGCCTCCGACAGCGCGGCCAGCACCGCGATGTTGGTGTGGCCGCACAGGCCGAAGATGTATTCGACGCCACGCTGCTCGAGGTACTTGACGAGCTGCTTCGAGATGAGTTCGGTGGTCATGATGGATCTGTCTCCTTGCTGCTTGAAGATGCGGGGATGGCTACCGGTCGAGATGGCGGCGAGCCGGGCCGGTGTAGGTGTACGGAATGCTGGGCGCCATCGGGCCCTTGATGCGGCCGCCCTGCTGGCGCTGTTCCCAGGCGTGGGACAGGATGCCGATCGAGCGGGAGAGGATGAAGAGGCCGCGGCCCAGCTCCGGCTCGAAGCCCAGCGCCAGGTAGATCGCGGCGGTGACGCCGTCGATGTTCAGCGGGATCGGCTGGCCCTTGTTCGCGCTGAGTACCCGCTCGATGGCCGAGGCGATGCGGCCGAAGCGGCCGGAGATGACGCCGACCGCCTCCGCCTCGCTCACCATCGCGAGCAGGCGCACGGCGCGCGGGTCGACCGAGTGCCAGCGGTGGCCGAAGCCGGGGATGACCTTGCCGCGCCTGGCCTGCCAGTCGGCGATGACCGCGGCCACCTGTTCGTCGCTCGCATCCTCGCCTTCCGGCGCCATCGCGCCGATCGCGCGCATCAGCTCCATGCACTGCTGGCCGGCGCCGCCGTGGATGTCGTCCAGCGCGTTGATCGCCGAGGCCATCGCGCCGTTGAGCGGCAGGCCGCAGGTGACGGCCATCCGCGAGATGGCGATGGACGGTGCGTGCGGCCCATGGTCGATGCCGGCCACCAGCGTGGCCTCCAGCAGCCGGCTCTGCGCTGGCGGCGGCAGTTCCCCGCGAAGCATCAGCCAGGCCATGTCGGCGTAGCTCAGGTGGCCGATCAGCTCCTGGATCGGGTAGCCGCGGATGTCGATCTGGTTCGGCTTGATGTCGATGATGGCCGTGGACCACCAGGCCTTCGCGTCGTCGATGACCTGCTCGGCTGTCTTGCCGGCGTGCTTGCTGCCGGCGCTCATATCGCACCTCCGATGCGCAGCTGGCTGATCTCGTCGACGCCGAAGCCGATCGACTGCAGGATCTCGTCGGTGTGCTGGCCCAGCGCGGGCGGCGGCGCTGAAGACGCCGGGTCGCCGTCGGACAGGCGGAAGCCGGCCTTGGGCACCGTGATCGGCCGGTCCACGCCGGGCACGGTCCCGAAGGTCTGCAGCAGCTGGCGGAAGCGGATCTGCGGCGACTCCAGCACCTGCGGCACGGTCAGCACGCGACCGGCCGGGATGCCGATGCGGTTGAAGGCCTGTTCCCAGTGGGCGGCGTCGTGGGCGGACAGCGCGGCCTCGATCTCGGCCGTCAGTTCCTGGCGATGGCGCTTGCGGCTCTCGCGCTTGGCGAAGCGGGCGTCGGTGATCAGGTCCTCGCGGCCGATCTCGCGGCACAGCGATTCGAACTGCTCCTGCTTGTTGGCGGCGATGTTGAGCAGGCCCGAGCCGGTCCTGAAGGCGCCCGAGGGCGCGGCCGTCATGTTGTCGTTGCCGTAGGCGCGCGGCTCGGTACCGGCGATCAGGTAGTTGGACACCACCCAGCCCATCGTTACCAGCGTGGACTCCAGCATCGACACGTCGATGAAGCCGCCTTCGCCGGTGCGGAAGCGCCGCACCAGCGCGCTGCTGATCGCGAAGGCCGCGGTGATGCCGCTGATCGTGTCGGCCACCGGCGAGCCCACGCGCAGCGGTGCGCTGCGCTCATCGCCGGTGATGCTCATCATGCCGGACAGGCCCTGGATGATCTGGTCGTAGGCCGGGGCATCCTTCAACGGGCCGTCCTGGCCGAAGCCGGAGATGGCGCAGTAGACCAGCGCCGGGTTGTGCGCCTTCAGCTCGTCCCAGGACAGGCCCAGCCGCGCCATCACGCCGGGGCGGAAGTTCTCCACCAGCACGTCGGCCGTCTCGACCAGGCGCTTCAGCACCGCCTTGCCTTCGGCCGTCTTCAGGTTCACGGTGACCGACTTCTTGCCGCTGTTCTGCGCCAGGAAGGAGGCGCCCATGTAGCCCGCGTTCAGGTCGGGGTCGGCGCCGAGCTGGCGCGCGAGGTCGCCGGTCTTGGGCACCTCCACCTTGATCACGTCCGCGCCGAGCAGGGCAAGCTGGTAGGCGCAGAACGGCCCCGCCAGCACATTGCTCAGGTCGAGGACCCGGACATTCGTCAGTGCCTGACTCATTGTTGTGTTCCCTGGTACTGACTGATGAATTAGCGACGAATGAAGGGGTTCGGCACTTCGAGATCGGAGGACATCCAGACGCACTTGGTGTGCAGGTACTCCTTGATCGCATCGATGCCCGACTCGCGGCCGATGCCCGACTCCTTGTAGCCGCCGAAGGGCGAGGTGAAGCTGGTGGCGCGGTAGTTGTTGACCCACAGCGTGCCGGCCTTGAGCCGGTCGGTCATCAGCATGGCGCGCTTGAGGTCACGGGTCCAGACGGCGCCGGCCAGGCCGTAGGCCACGTCATTGCCGATGCGGATCGCGTCCTCCTCGTCGTCGAAGGGGATCACCGCCAGCACCGGGCCGAACACTTCCTCCTGCGCGATGCGCATCTCGTTGCGCACCTTGACGAAGATGGTCGGCTCGATGAACTGGCCGGCGCCGAGGTCCGGGCGGCTGCGGCCGCCGAGCACGCACTCGGCGCCCTCGGCCTTGGCGATCTCGATGTAGGAGAGGATCTTCTCGAACTGCGGGCGGGTGGCGACCGGGCCGATCTGGGTCTGCGGGTCCGACGGGTCGCCCAGCCGCACGTCCTTCATGAAGGCCAGCAGCTTCTCGATGAAGACATCGTGGATCGAGCGCTGCAGCAGCAGGCGCGAGCCGGCCTGGCAGCTCTGGCCGGTGGCGGCGAAGATGCCGGAGACCACGCCCTTCACGGCCTGGTCCAGGTCCGCGTCGTCGAACACGATATTGGGCGACTTGCCGCCCAGCTCCAGCGTCACCGTCTTGAAGTGGCTGGCCGCCAGTTCGTAGATCCGCTTGCCGGCGACCGAGCCGCCGGTGAAGCCGATGTGCTCCACCTTCCGGTGCTCGACCAGCGGCTGGCCCACCTCGGGGCCGAAGCCGGTCACCACGTTGATCACGCCGGGCGGAAAGCCGGCCTCGGTGAAGATGGCCGCCAGTTCCACCATCGAGGCCGAGGTGAACTCCGAGGGCTTCACGACGACGGTGCAGCCGGCGGCCAGCGCCGGGGCGAGCTTCCAACTCGTCAGCGTCAGCGGCGAGTTCCAGGGCGTGATGATCGCGATCACGCCCTTGGCCTCGTAGCGGGTGTAGGCGAACACGCCCTTCTTGTCGGTCGGGATGACCGCGCTCTGGATCTTGTCGGCCAGGCCGGCGTAGTACTTCAGGTAGTCGGCCATGTAGCGGACCTGGGCGACCACCTCGGTGATCAGCTTGCCGTTGTCGCGCTGCTCGATCAACGCCAGGCGCTCGGCCTTCGAGGCGATCAGGTCGGCGGCCTTCCACATCAGGCGGCCGCGCTCGCTGGGCGTCATCGTCGACCAGGGACCGACCTCGAAGGCGCGGTGCGCGGCCATGACGGCGAGGTCCACGTCCTTCGCGTTGCCGCGGGCCACCATCGCCCAGGTCTTGCCGTCCCAGGGGTTGTCGGTGGGGAAGTAGCCGCCGTCGGCCGGCGGCGTGGGCCGGCCGTCGATGTAGTGCTCGTACTGAGGCAGTGCGCTGTCGCTTGTCATGATGTTCCGTGCCTGCTGGAAAGTGGACGTCAGAAATTTATCGTTCCGTACAGCATAATGCAATTCTAATAATTGAGGGTATCGGGTAGGCCCTAGTGAGCCGGCTCGAGGAAGGAACGATGGACAAAAGAGCTTTTACGCTCCCTGGCGTGGTTTTCGTCATCGGGGCGGTGGCCTGTTTCGCGGCGCTGGACACGGCCACCAAGTGGGTGAGCCTGAGCGCGCCGGCGCTGATGACCGTGTGGTTCCGCTATGTCCTGCAGGCCGTGCTGACCGGCGGGGTACTGCTGCCCAGGCGTGGTCGCGCGCTGCTGCGCACGCGGAGGCCGGGGCTGCAGGTCCTGCGCGCCTGCCTGCTGCTGGCCTCCAGCAGCCTGGCCTTCCTGAGCCTGCAGCACATGCCGGTGGGCGAATACACGGCCGTGACGATGATCACGCCGCTGGTCGTGATGGTCGTGGCCGGCTTTGCGCTCGGCGAGTTCGTGCCGCGCAGCCGCTGGCTGTTCCTGGGGCTGGGCTTTGCCGGCGCGCTGCTGGTGGTGGCGCCGGGCGGGGCGTCGGCGGACCGGGTGATGGCGCTGCCCCTGCTGGTGGTGGCCATCAACGCGGGCTACCAGATCCTGACCAGCCGGCTCGCCCAGGTCGATGCGCCCGCGACGATCCAGTTCTACACCGGCGTGATCGGTGCCGGCATCGCCAGCCTCGCGCTGCCCTGGAACTGGGCGCCGCTGAGCGCGGCGACCTGGGGCCTGCTGGTCGCCATGGGCCTGTTCAGCACGCTCGGGCATCTGCTGCTGACGATGGCCTACACCCGCGCGCCGGTCTCGCTGCTGACACCGTATCTGTACTTCCAGATCGCCTTCGGGGCCTTCGGCGGCTGGTGGGTCTTCGGCCACATGCCGACGAGCACCGCGCGGCTGGGCATCGCGATGATCGTGCTGTCCGGCGTGCTGGTGTCCTGGGCGCGAGCGCGCCCGGGGACTGCGGCGGCTCAGGCCTGATCGAACAGGCGGCGCACGTCCGAGGCATCGGCCTGCACGGCGCGGGCGAGTTCCTCGTAGCCGAAGAAGGACAGGTATTCGGGCACCTGCTGCACCAGCATCTCGAAGCCCGGATAGGCCTCGATGCCGCGCGCGTGGCAGGCCCGGAGCAGGGGCGTCGGCTGGTTCTTCATCAGGATGTCGACGACGACCGCGCCTTCATCGAGACGCGCCACGTCGAAGGGCAGGGGATCGTCCGGCTTCAGCCCGAGCGGCGTGGCGTGGATGACGAGATGGTGGCCTGCAGGGTCGGCGCTGCCGGCGGCGCGGACATCGACGCCGAATTCCGCCGACAGCCGCGCCGCCAGCGCCTCGGTGCGATCGGCGGCCAGGTCATGCAGCGTCACGCGGGCCGCCCCGCGCGAGGCCAGCGATGTCGCCACCGCCGCGCCGCCGCCGCCAACGCCGACGACCAGCGTCCGGCGCCCGGCAACGGCGACGCCGAAGTGGTCCAGCGCCTTGGTGAGGCCGAGGCCGTCGAAGAGGGCGCCCTCCAGCGAACCGTCCGGCCGGCGCCGGACCGCGTTGACGGCGTCGGCGCTGCGGCCCAGGCGGTCGCACTGCTGCAGCAGTGGCACCATCGGCCCCTTGTGCGGGATCGCCACCCACAGGCCGCCGAAGTTCCGCGCCTTCATGGCCTGCGCGACGAAGCCGGGCAGGTCCTCGGGCGCCACCTGCGCGGGCACCAGCACGGCGTCGATGCCGTGCCGGGCGAAGAGGTGGTTGAACAGCTCCGGCGCGCGAACCTGTGCCACCGGGTCGCCGACGATGACGAAGACGCGCGTCGTGCCGGATATGTTCATCATCGAGTGTCCCCGGGTGTTCTTGTTTGACATTCAATAATGTACGAACTGGTACGTTTTATTTTCAGGATAAACCCGATAGCCCGGGTGATAGAGTGGCGGCGGCCAAAATGGACTGGCCGACCGAAGAGCCCTCATGCCCGCTGAAAACGTCATTGCGAAGCGCCCCTACGACGCCGATCAGTCGATGGCGGACATCCTGCGCGTCGCGACCAGCGAGTTCGCGAACAAGGGCTTCAGCGGCGCCCGCGTCGACGAGATCGCCGCCGCCACGCGTACCAGCAAGCGGATGATCTACTACCACTTCGGCAGCAAGGAAGGCCTGTACGTGGCCGTGCTGGAGGAGGCCTACCGCACCATGCGCGAGGCCGAGGCCGGGCTGGAACTCGACGACCTCGAGCCCGAGGATGCGCTGCGCAAGCTGGTGGGTTTCACCTTCGACCGCGACCACGAGAACGAGGATTTCATCCGCCTCGTGATGAACGAGAACATCCATCGCGCCGAGTACATCGCGCGCAGCGACTCGATCCAGAAGACCAACATCCCGGCGATCAGCAAGCTGCAGGAGGTCTACGAGCGCGGGGTCAAGGCGAAGGTCTTTCGCCGCGGCATCGACCCGATCGACCTGCACATGTCGATCTCCGCGCTGTGCTTCTTCAACGTGTCCAACCGGCACACGTTCTCGGTGATCTTCGATCGCAAGCTCGAGACCACGGCCGTCCACAGCCGGCGCCGCGACAGCATCGTCGAGATGGTCGTGCGCTTCGTGCGCAAGTAGGCCCCGCGGCCCCGCGACCCCGCGCCGCACGGGCGCGATGCCTCCTGCCCCGCCCGTTCTGTCTCTCGGGGTTTCAACCTATTTTTGCAAAACGCACCAGTTCGTACATTCTGTTCACTGACGGAAAAGTCAGCCAACGCAGCGTCGACTGCGCAGTTCCCAGGACAGGCCAGGAGACAAGGCAATGGCAGCAGTACGGATCCGTGCCACGGAGGCGCGGCCTTGAACTACCAGTTCGACTTCGGTCCGGTGCTCGCCGGCCTGCCCGAACTGCTGAAGGGCTGCGCGGGCACGCTGGGCCTGGCGCTGGCCGGCATGGCCATCGCCACGGTGATCGGCATCGGCGGCGTGCTGCTGCGCGACTCGCGTGTGGCGCCGCTGCGCTGGGCGGTGATCGCCTTCGTCGAGCTGATCCGCAACACGCCCTTCCTGGTGCAGATCTTCTTCATCTTCTTCGCGCTGCCTTTCGCCGGCATCCGCCTGAACCCGACGCCGACCGCCATCCTGGCGCTGGGCGTCAACGGCGGCGCCTACGCGATCGAGATCATCCGCGGCGGCGTGCAGGCGATCCCGAAAGGGCAGATCGAGGCCGGCCAGGCGCTGGGCCTGAGCCAGTTGCAGATCTTCCGGCTGATCGTGCTGCGGCCGGCGATGCGCGCGATCTTCCCCTCGCTGTCCAGCCAGTTCATCCTGCTGACGCTGACGACCAGCATCGCCTCGGCGATCGCGGCCTACGAGCTGACCTCGGTGGCCCAGCGCATCGAGTCGGACTCCTTCCGCAGCTTCGAGGTCTACGGCGCGGTGACGATCCTCTACCTGGCCATGTCCAGCCTGATGATGTTCGGCTTCGCGCGCATCACCGGCCGGCTGTTCAACTATCCGGTGAAGTGACGGACGGCCATGCTGGGACTCAAGACCGCCGAATTCATGTTCCTGCTGGGCGGGCTCAAATGGACCCTCCTGCTCTCGCTGGTGGGCCTGGGCCTTGGCGCCGTCGCCGGCCTGCTGATCGCGCTGGCGCGCAGCGGCGCGACCGTCTGGCTGCGCCGCCTGACGGCCGCCTACATCGGCGTCTTCCAGGGCACGCCGCTGCTGATGCAGCTCTTCGTCACCTACTACGGCCTGGCGCTGTTCGGCTTCCATCTGGAGGCCTGGGAATCGGTGGCGGTGGGCTTCACGCTGAACGCCAGCGCCTTCCTGGGCGAGATCTGGCGCGGCGCCATCCAGGCCGTGCCGCGCGGGCAGACCGAGGCGGCGCAGGCGCTGGGTGTCGGCTACATCGATCGGATGCGCTTCATCGTGCTGCCGCAGGCGCTGAAGATCTCGTTGCCGGCCACCATCGGCTACCTGGTGCAGCTGATCAAGGGCACCTCGCTGGCCGCCATCGTCGGCTTCACCGAGCTGTCCCGCGCCGGGAACATCGTGTCGAACCAGACCTTCAAGCCGCTGCTGGTCTACGGCATCGTCGGCGCCCTCTATTTCGCGCTCTGCTGGCCCCTGTCGCTCTGGGGCTCGCGCCTGGAGCGGCGGCTGGCCACGGCGGCCCGTTGAGCCCATCCCATCTTCACCCCCGTACGAGAGAGACAGGAGACAGCACCATGAAACGAGTCAACACCGAGCGGCGCCGGCTCACGGCCCTGGCGCTGTGCCTGGGTGGCGCGCTGATCGGCAGCAGCGCGCTGGCGATCACGCCGGCCGAGATCAAGGCCCGCGGCAAGGTCATCATCGGCATCCAGGCGGCCAATCCGCCCTGGGGCTATGTGGACGCCAGCACCGGCCAGGCGGACGGCATCGACGGCGACATCGGCAAGGCCTTCGCGAAGGAGCTGGGCGTGCAGGCCGAGTTCGTCGGCCTGGAGGTGGCCAACCGCATCCCGGCGCTGACCTCGGGCCGCATCGACATCCTGTTCGCCACCATGGCCATGCTGCCCGATCGCGCCAAGGCCGTGCAGTTCAGCAAGCCCTACGTGGCCAACACCATCGTGCTGGTGGCGCCGAAGACGACCGTCATCAAGACGAACGCGGACATGGGCAAGTACACGATCGGCGTGGCCCGTGCGGCGCAGCAGGACACCGACGTCACGAAGAACGCGCCGGCCGGCACCAACATCCTGCGCTTCGACAGCGATGCGGCCTCGGTGCAGGCGATGCTCAGCGGGCAGGTGCAGGCGGTCGGCGGCAACATCTTCTACGCCAAGCGGCTGAACGAGGCGAGGCCCGGCACCTTCGAGAACAAGCTGGAGTTCACCAAGCTCTACAACGGCGCCTGCTCGCGCCTGGGCGAGAAGGAGATCAACGCCGCGCTGAATGCCTTCATCGACAGGATCAAGGCCAACGGCGAGCTGGCGAAGATCCAGGAGAAGTGGATGGGCAGTTCCAGCACGAGCTTCCCGGACGCCGTCGACGGCGTGTCTTTCGTCGCCAAGTGAAGGAAGGCGCGGTCATGGACGCTCCGATGATCCGCATGGAGCACGTGGAGAAGTGGTACGGCGCGTACAAGGCGCTGAACGACGTGAACCTGTCGGTGCGGGCCGGCGAGAAGATCGTGCTCTGCGGGCCGTCCGGTTCCGGCAAGTCGACGCTGATCCGCTGCATCAACCATCTCGAGGCCTACGAGAAGGGCCGCGTCAGCGTGGACGGCATCGCGCTCACCGGCGACGCGAAGAGCGTCAACGCGATCCGCGCCGAGGTGGGCATGGTGTTCCAGCAGTTCAACCTGTTCCCGCACATGACGGTGCTGCAGAACTGCATGCTCGCGCCGATGCGCGTGCGCGGCGTCGGCGCGCAGGCGGCCGAGACGCTGGCGCGCAAGCTGCTCGCCCAGGTCAGGATCGCCGAGCAGGCGGACAAGTACCCGGCGCAGCTGTCCGGCGGGCAGCAGCAGCGGGTGGCGATCGCCCGGGCCCTGTGCATGGCGCCCAAGGTGATGCTGTTCGACGAGCCGACCTCCGCGCTCGATCCCGAGATGGTCAAGGAGGTGCTCGACGTGATGGTCAACCTGGCCAACGAGGGCATGACGATGATCTGCGTGACGCACGAGATGGGCTTCGCCCGCGCGGTGGCCGATCGCGTCATCTTCATGGCCCAGGGCGAGATCCTCGAGGAGGCGCCGCCCGACGAGTTCTTCCGCGCGCCGAAGCACGAGCGCACGCGCGCCTTCCTCGGCGACATCCTGGGTCACTGACCGAGCACCCGACGGCGGCCCTTCCAAGCTGATCGGCAAGGCCGCGCGAGGCGCGGTCGAGCCGCTGCATTGCCCGGATTCCTTGCGTAGTCCCGCTTCTGATCGCCGGGCCCTGCGATCAGTCCACGAACGGAGAGAGACATGATCATGAAGAAGAACCCCTTGAGGATCCTGGCCGGCGCCACGGCCGCGCTGGCCCTGGGCGGCACCGCGCAGGCGCAGTCCAGCGTCACGCTGTACGGCGTGCTCGACCAGTACCTGCACTACATGCACAGCAGCTCCGGTGCGACCGTGAAGGCGCTGGAGGACGGGGCCTGGCTGCGCAGCCGCTTCGGCGTGCGCGGCCAGGAGGACCTGGGCGACGGCATGTTCGCCAAGTTCCAGATGGAAGGCGGCTTCAGCACCGACAACGGCACGCAGGCCGACACCACGCGCTTCTGGGACCGGCAGACCTGGGTGGGCCTGGGCACGAAGACGCTGGGCGAAGTGCGCTTCGGCCGCCAGAACGGGCCGATCCAGTCGCACGGTGCCTATGTGGACTACACCTGGCGCGACCTCGGCTCGGTCATCAACAACTTCGGCGTGCCCTCGCGCTACGACAACGACTTCGGCTACCTGTCGCCGCGCTGGAGCGGCTTCGCCTTCGAGGCCCATGTGGCCCTGCCCGAATCTCCGGTGGGCAACCACCCGATCGTCTACCAGCTGTGGGGCGACTGGACCAACGACGTGATCCGCGCCGGCTACATGGGCATCCGGGGCCGGCCGCCCAGCCATGCAGTGATCGCCAAGGACATGGTCTACGACAACCTGTACTTCAACTGGATGTACGGGGCCGGCACCGTCTACGTGGCTTACGTGCACAGCAACAACAGCACGAAGACCGCGGTCAGCAACAACGCGGGCACCATCGTCGGCAACACCGGCGGCTACAACGCGGGCACCGATCCCAACCTCAACAACTTCTACGACATCTGGCAGCTCTCGGCCGACTACCGGATCACGCCGCAGGTCCGCGTCGGCGCGCTGTGGGGCCAGATCAAGGACAAGTCGGGCCGCAGCCAGGGCGGCAATGGCGGCTCGGTCGGCGTCTACTACGACATGAGCAAGCGCACCATGCTCTGGGCCATGGCCGACACGATGCGCAACGACACCAACGGCGGCTGGCGCCCGGTCGGCTCGGCAGGCCCGAAGAGCACGTTCACGACGCCCAACGACGTCAACGGCCGCACGCTCAACGGGCTGGAGGTGGGCATCGTCCACCGCTTCTGAGCGCGTAGATCGCCGCGCCGGCATCGTGGTCCAGGCGCCGGGCGACCAGCGCCGCCAGCGCCATCAGGGCGCCGGCCGCGAACCAGGCATGCCGGAAGTCGGCCATCTGCAGGCTGCCGGCATCGCGCATCGACTGCGACAGGCCGAGCGCCAGCGCCGCGAAGGCCACGCCCATCGAGATGGCGAGCTGCTGCAGCATCGTCGACAGGCCGGTCGCGTTGGCGCGTTGCTCGTCCGGGACGTCGGCGAAGGCCAGCGTGGCGATGGCCGTGAAGTTCAGCGAGCGCGAGAGGCCCGCCGCGAGCAGGCAGCCGTAGAGGAGGGTGGTCGGGGTGTCGGGCACCAAGGTGCCGCAGGCCACCAGCGTCAGTGCGCAGATGGCGCCGTTCACCGTGAGCACCGTGCGGAAGCCGTAGCGGCGCAGCACCGGCGTCGTCACGGCCTTCATCAGCAGGTTGCCTGCCATGTAGACCAGCATGGCCGTGCCCGCATCGAGCGGGGACATGCCCATGCCGACCTGCAGCATCAGCGGCAGCAGGAACGGGGAGGCATGGATGGCGACCCGCGAGAGGAAGCCCGCCGTCGCGTTCGCCATCCGGAAGCTGCGCACGCGCAGCACCCGCAGGTCCAGCATCGGCGCCTGGGCGCGGGCCGCGTGGCGCAGGGCGAGCGCACCCGCCGCCAGACCGAAGGCCAGCACGGAGAGCGGCACCGCGATGCCTTCACCCTGTCGCTCGCCCAGCAGGGACAGGCCTTGCACGATGGCGCCCAGCGCCGTGGCATTGAGCAGGAAGCCACGGAGGTCCAGCGCCTGCGGATGGCCCGGCTTGCGCAAGGGGAAGAAGCGCATCACCAGCCACGCGCCGATCATGCCCAGCGGCAGGTTGAGGAAGAAGGCCCAGCGCCAGGAGGCATGCTCGACGATCAGCCCGCCCAGCACCGGGCCGACCACCGGGCCGATCAGCCCGGGCCAGGTGATGGTGCCGATCGCCTCGATCAGCCGCTGCTTCGGCGTCTCGCGCAGCACCACGAAACGCCCGACCGGCGACATCAGCGCCGCCGCCGCGCCCTGCAGCGCCCGGGCGGCGAAGAATGTCGCGGGCGAGGGTGCCAGGCCGCAGAGCACCGAGGCACCCGTGAACGCGGCAATGGCGCCGACGAACATGCGCCTTGCGCCGAAGCGCTCGGCGCTCCAGCCGGCCGCCGGCGCGAAGGCCGCCATCGCCACCAGGTAGGCGGTGATGCCCTGGCTCATCTGCAGGGGCGTGGTGCCGAAGGAGCGGGCCATCGCGGGCAGGGCGGTGGCGATGATCATGCTGTCCAGCGTCTCCATGAAGAAGGCGGCGCCGACGATCCACGCGATCCTGCGTGCGGCCTGGGCATCGTCCTCGTGCGCCTCGTGCATCAGGACGCTCCGGCGCTCTCCGGATGCGGCCGGAAGACGCTGGACCGCGGATCCCATCCGAGTGCCGCGCTCAACTGGCCGGCCTGCCGGAACAGCGTGGGCAGGATGCGCGGCGTGCCCAGCGCCTCGATCCGGTAGCGCGGGCCGGAGACGCTCAGCGCGCCGTAGAGCACGTCGCCGTGGGCGAACACGGGGCAGGCCACCGCGGCGGTCTCCTCGTCGCGCTCGCCCGACGAGGCCGCGAAGTAGCACTGGCGGATGCCCTCGTAGTGCTTGCCGCTGGCGCCGGCAAAGGCCCGCAGCACATGCGCCGCCGCGCCGACGGTCAGCGGCAGCCGGTCGCCTTCGTGCACCGAATCGCGCACCGCCCGGCCCGAGTCGACCCGATGCAGGCAGATGCGATGTTCGCCCTGGGCGATATAGAAGGCCGCGCCTTCGTGCAGGTCCTCGACGATGCGGGCCAGCACCGGCGGCACGATGTCGGCCGTGCGCAGGTGGCGCTGGAACATCCCGCCCAGCACCAGCACCTTCGAGCCCAGGCGGAAACAGCCGTCGTCCGCCCGCACGACATAACCGAACTTCTCCAGTGACTTCGTCAGGCGCAATACCGTGCTCTTGTACAGCCCGGTGCGCTTGGACAGTTCGGCCAGGGTCAGCTTGGGCTCAGTCAGGGCATCAAGAATGCCTAAAGCGCGCTCGACCGAGGCCACGCCTGTTTCTTCCGTCATTCCTTGTCTCCCTTGAGGCGCCATGTTGATGCTCTAGTTTAGAACGATGTTCTTAAAAAAGAGAATCAGCGATGTCAGTGACAATTGCGGAACCAACAAGAGCTTGAGCGCCCCACGAACCCACCATGCCGAAAAAAGCCGCACACCCTTCCGTCGCCGACCAGCAGGCCGCACCCGGCGGTGCCGCCGCGGTAGACCGGGCCCTGTCATTGCTCACCGCCTTCCGCAAGGGCGACGGCTCGCTGACGCTGGCCGAACTGGCCCAGCGCACCCAGCTCTACAAGAGCACGGTGCTGCGCCTGATCGCTTCGCTGGAGCACGCCACGCTGATCCGCCGCCATGCCGACGGCAGCTACAGCCTGGGGCCCGAGATCGTGCGGCTCCACGGCGTGTACGCCTCCGCCTTCTCGCAGCAGGATGCGGTGATGCCGGTGCTGAAGGAACTGGTCGACCAGACCAACGAGAGCGCGGCCTTCCACGTGCGCCATGGCGACGCGCGGCTGTGCCTGTACCGCGTGGACTCCACGCAGCTGCTGCGCGACCACACCCGCGCCGGCGACCTGCTGCCGCTGGACCGCGGCGCCGGCGGCCGCGTGCTGATGGCCTACGGCGGCGGCAAGGAGCCGAAGTACCGCAAGATCCGGCAGGACCAGGTGGTCATCGCTTCCGGCGACCGTGTGCCCGAGGTGTCCGGCATCTCGGCGCCGGTGTTTGGCGCCGACGGCGAGTTCGCCGGGGCCATCACGCTGAGCATCCCGACCTATCGCCTCAACACCGACCATGCGGAGCATGTGCGCGAGGCCGCGATCAAGCTGACCGGCCTGCTGGGCGGCGTCTACCCCGAGCCTGAGCGCAGCTGAGCCTGCCGGGCCGGCGAGGGCCGGCCGCTTCCCTTCTCCCCGAATCGCCCTGGCACCGTGAGGTGGCCAGGGCGATTTGCCATGTGCGCACGGCAGGCGGTCTGTCTTTCAGAACAGTCTTCTCCGGGTCTACCCTTTGTTGACGCTCGGGTTTTTGCGCCAATAGAATGCAACGACGTTCTGTTGTTCGCAACGCAGCCACCACTTCAATCGAGCCACCCCGAAGGAGACAAAAGTGATCACCAAGAGCGAAATCCGCCGAACCCTGCTGCTGGCAGCCCTGTGCGTGGGCGCCTTGCCTGCGGCCTTTGCGCAGGAGGCGCGCACCATCCGCTTCGGCCACCTGAACAACAGTGACCACCCGATGAGCATGGGTGCGCGCAAGTTCGCCGAGCTGGTGGCGGCCAAGAGCGCCGGCAAGATGACGGTCAAGGAGTTCCCGGCCTCGCAGCTCGGCAGCGAGCTGCAGCAGCAGGCGGCGCTGCAGGGCGGCGTGCAGGAGATGACCGCGCCGGCGCCGACCTCGCTGGCCGGCATCGTCAAGGAGTTCGGCCTGCTGGACTTCCCCTTCATCGTCAGCAACTTCAAGCAGGCGGACGCGCTGCTCGACGGCCCCGTCGGCAAGGCGCTGCTGGCCAAGCTGCCGGAGAAGGGCCTGGTCGGCCTGGGCTTCTGGGACCTGGGCTTCCGCAACGTGACCAACAGCAAGCACCCGATCGCCAAGGGCGAGGACCTGGACGGGCTGAAGCTGCGCGTGATCCCGAACCCGGTGTTCCTGGAGACCTTCAAGACCTTCAAGGCCAACCCGGTGCCGATGCCCTTTGGCGAGCTGTACTCGGCGCTGGAGACGCACGCGGTGGACGGTCAGGAGAATCCCTTCTCGGTGATCCTGTCGAACAAGTTCTTCGAGGTGCAGAAGTACGTCAGCGCGACCAACCACGTGTACGCGTCCAACATCCTGCTGGTCAGCAAGAAGTTCTGGGACAAGCTGACGCCGGCCGAGCAGAAGATCATGCAGGACGCGGCCAACGAGGCCATCGTCTACCAGCGCCAGGTGAGCCGCGACATCGCCGGCAAGGCCGTCGCCGAGCTGAAGTCCAAGGGCATGCAATACACCGAACTGGCCCCGGCCGAGATCGCCAAGATGCAGGCGGCCGTGAAGCCGATCCATCAGAAGTTCGCGGCCGAGTATGACCCCGCCATCGTCAAGCTCTTCAACGCCGAACTCGAGCGTATTCAGAAGCTCTGATCGTTTGTCATCGCTGTTCGGGCCGCTCGCGGGGATCCCCCGAGGCGGCCCTCCGTCGCGCCACGCGACGTCCCACTCCAGGGGAATCCCCGTGAATCGAATCCTCAACGGCTACTGCCGCCTGCTCGATGCGCTGACCGCGCTGAGCCTGGCCATCATGGTGGTGCTGGTCTTCGGCAACGTCGTCCTGCGCTATGTCTTCAACTCGGGGCTGATGATGTCCGAGGAGATGTCGCGCTGGTTCTTCGTCTGGATGATCTTCCTGGGCGCCGTCGCCGCGCTGCAGGAGAACGGCCACCTCGGCACCGACTTCCTGATCGCCCGGCTCCCGCTGATCGGCAAGCGCATCTGCGCCGCCATCGCGCAGACCAGCATGCTGTACGTGAGCTGGCTGCTGGTGTCCGGCAGCTGGGACCAGGTGAAGATCAATGCCGACGTGACGGCGCCGGTGACCGGCGCCTCGATGGGCATCTTCTACGCCAGCGGCGTCGTGTTCGCCGCCTCGGCCTGCGTGATCCTGGCGGTGCAGCTCTGGCGCACGCTGTCCGGCCGCGCCACCGAGGAAGACCTGGTGATGTTCACCGAGTCCGAAGACCTCGCCAAGCTGCGCGAGCAGGAGAAGCACGCCGCCGCCGATGCCGCCGCCGCCTCGCCGGTGCTCGAGCGCTGAAGACGAACGAAGAAGGCCTTTCATCATGACTGTCATCATCTTCATGGGCTCCCTGATCGGAGCCATGGCGATCGGGGTGCCGATTGCCTACGCACTGCTGCTGTCGGGCCTGGCCCTGATGGTCCACCTCGACATGTACGACGCGCAGATCCTGGCGCAGAACGTCATCAACGGCGCCAACAACTTCCCGCTGCTGGCCGTGCCCTTCTTCATGCTGGCCGGCGAGATCATGAACGTCGGCGGCCTGTCCAAGCGCATCGTGCAGCTGGCGATCACGCTGGTGGGGCATGTGCGGGGCGGCCTCGGCTTCGTGGCCATCGTCGCCGCGCTGCTGCTGGCCGCGCTGTCGGGCTCGGCCGTGGCCGATGCCGCGGCGCTGTCCGCGCTGCTGCTGCCGATGATGGTGGCGGCCGGCCACAAGGCGGGCCGGGCCGGCGGCCTGATCGCCTCGGCCGGCACGATCGCGCCGGTGCTGCCGCCCTCGATCGGCTACGTGATCTTCGGCGTCACCGCCAACGTGTCGATCAGCAAGCTGTTCCTGGCCGGCATCGTGCCCGGCGTGCTGCTGGGCGCGGGCCTGTGGGTGGCCTGGTGGTTCGTGGCCAAGCGCGAGCACATCGCGATGCCGCGGCAGGCCACGATGGCCGAGCGCTGGGCCGCGCTGAAGTCCTCCTCCTGGGCGCTGGTGCTGCCCTTCATCGTGCTGGTGGGCCTGAAGATGGGCGTGTTCACGCCGACCGAGGCGGGCGTCGTGGCGGCGGTGTACGCCTTCTTCGTGGCGACCTTCGTCTACAAGGAACTGCACTGGAAGCAGATGTACCGGATCTTCGTGTCCGCCTCGCGCACCTCGGGCGTCGTGATGTTCCTGGTGGCGGCCTCGATGGTCTCGGCCTGGCTGATCACGGTGGCCGACCTGCCTGCGCAGATGGTCGACATGCTCAAGCCCTTCATGGAGAACAAGACGCTGCTGATGCTGGCCATCATGGCCCTGGTCATGGCGGTGGGCACGGCGCTGGACATGACGCCGACGATCCTGATCCTGACGCCGGTGCTGATGCCCGTCATCAAGCATGCGGGCATCGACCCGATCTACTTCGGCGTGCTGTTCATGATCAACAACGCGATCGGCCTGATCACGCCGCCGGTGGGGGTGGTGCTCAACGTCGTCGCGGGCGTCGGCAAGATGAAGATGGACGAGGTCACGCGCGGGGCCATGCCCTTCATGATGGTCGAGTTCGGCGTGATGTTCCTGCTGGTGTTCTTCCCGCAACTGGTCATCTGGCCGGCCCGCCTGCTGGGCGGGTGATGATGACGATCATCATGATTGCAATGCCCTAGACATCACCATTCCCGGCCCGACGGCCGGCCGCACACGACCTGACCCTCGTGCGTGGCCGGCCGTTTTTTATGGCCGCTGCACGGCCGCCACAAAGGCGGGCAAACCCTCAATCGACGCGGGTTGACTTTGTGCGTGCCGTCGCAAATACTTTGTTTTATTAGACGGCCCAGCGTTCTGACAAAAAGAACGCAAACAACCCAGCAACGGAGACTTGGAATGAATCGGAACCTGATCACTTCCATGCTGTTCGCCTCAGGCGTTCTTGCAGCATCGGCCATGCCCCTCGCAGCGTTCGCGGCCTCGGCCGCCGACTCGTGCTGCATCGCCGCCACCACTGATTTCCCCAAGGTGGGCGGCAATCTCGGCAACCAGAACTACTCGTCCCTGGCCAAGATCAACAAGGCCAACATCAGCCAGCTCGGCGCGATCTGGGTGAACAGCCTGGAAGGCGGCGCCAAGTCCGGCAACGCGCAGAGCACGGCGGTCGCCGTGAACGGCGTTCTGTTCATCGAAACCGCCCAGGGCCGCATCCACGCGGTCGACGGCGTGACCGGCCAGGTCAAGTGGAGCTACAACCCGGGCCGCGGCGGCCAGACGCGCCGCGGCGTGGCGGTGGGCGACGGCAAGGTCTACACCAGCACCACCGGCAACTACGTGATCGCGCTGGACCAGGAGACCGGCGCCAAGGTGTGGGAGCGCCAGTACAACCAGTACCCGGGCATCGCCAAGGTCGGCATCGTCTACTACGACCACATGATCTACGTCGGCACGTCCGACACCGATCGCGGCGTCGGCCTGGCGCTGCAGGCCAGCAACGGCGACGAGGCCTGGCACTTCTACGGTCCGGCCGCGCCGGGCACGATCGGCGGCGACACCTGGGAGGGCGACACCTACCTGAAGGGCGGCGCCACGCCCTGGATCCACCCGGCCATCGACCCCGAGCTGAACACGCTGTACTGGACCTTCGGCAATGTGCGCGCCGGCTCCTCGCAGAACGGCTCCACGCGCGGCGGCGACAACCTGTTCGCCAACTCCATCGTCGCGATGGACGCCAAGACCGGCGTCTACAAGTGGCATTTCCAGTCGGTCCACCACGACCACTGGGACATGGACAACGTGATGGCGCCGGTGCTGGCCAACATCACCGTCAAGGGCCAGCCGAAGAAGGCGGTGGTGTACGGCAGCAAGACCGGCATGTACTACATCCTCGACCGCACCAACGGCACGCCGCTGATCGGGATCGACGAGAAGCCGGTGCCGGTCGACCCGCGCCAGAAGTCCTCGCCGACCCAGCCCTTCCCGCGCGGCGGCGGCTTCGTGCCGACCTGCCCGACGGCCGAGGGCCCGGCCCGCGCGGTGCCGAACTTCAAGACCGGCTGCATCTTCGCCGACCACTGGGACGAGCCGGTGCTGTCCTTCCCGGGGCAGGGCGGCGGCTCCGACTGGAACCACCAGTCCTTCAGCCAGACGACCAAGCTGATGTACACCGGCGTGGGCTACATCGGATCGGCCCATTCGCTGACCGAGGCCAGCAACGGCCTGCGGCCGTTGGGCACGCCGATGTCCGGCGGCGTCGTGGCGGTGGACCCGTCCACCAACACGGTGGTGTGGCGCAAGGACCTGCCCTGGTCCGTCGCGCACGGCAACGGCATCCTGACGACGGCCAGCAACCTGATGTTCATCGGCCAGCCCGACGGCAACCTGCTGGGCATGGACGCGCTGAACGGCCGCGAGCTGTGGCGCTTCCAGACCGGCGCGAGCATCAACGCCAGCCCGATCACCTACGAGGTCAACGGCGAGCAGTACATGGCCGTGTTCGCCGGCGGCTCGGGCCTGCCGTTCTCGGACGCGCCGCGCGGCGACTACCTGTGGGCCTTCAAGATCGGCGGCAAGGTCGCGCCGCTGCCCGCGCCGATCCCGCCGGCACTGCGCCGCGACATCACCGCCACGGCGGTCGAGGGCTCGGTGGTCAACAACACCGTGGTGCTGAACCGCTCGTACAGCGGCGGCGCCGTCGGCACCGTCGAGCAGGACACCGTCAACGCAATGGCGCCGCAGCACCTGCGCGTGCCGGTGGGCACGACCGTGACCTTCCTGAACCCGGCCACGAACGCCAAGAACCACTGCGCCACGCAGTTCTTCGAGGGCCTGTTCAACGCCGGTCCGCTCGCCCCGGGCCAGAGCTTCGCCTACACGTTCACCAAGGCCGGCGAGTACTTCTACAACGACTGCACGAGCCCCCGCGCCACCGGCAAGGTCGTCGTGTACTGAATCGAATAAGGAGACATCTTCATCATGAAACTGAACATCAACACCCTTGCCGCGGTGGCCCTGGTGGCCACGAGCTTCGGCGCGAGCGCCGCCGGCCTGGACTCGACCGCGAGCTTCCAGATCACCTCGTTCTCCTACGTGGCGACCGGCGGCGCGCTGAGCTGGAGCACTGGCTCTGCGTACCAGACGCTGTACTCCGAGTCCGACGAGGCGGGCGGCCTGACGTCCAACGACATCCTGTCCTCGTCCGACGCCGCGCTGACCGACTCCTCGCTCGGCACGAGCCGGCCGCATGCCACGTCGACGGTCTCGTCGGCAGCGGCGGGCACGATCCAGGGCATCGCCAACGCCACGCCCTTCGTCATCTCGGCGATCAGCCAGCCGCACGCCGCCAACGCCACGGCGCAGCAGTCGCAGGAGTTCACGCTCTCGGCCGCCGGCAGCGTGACCTTCACGATCGGCTACTCGCTGCTGGCCGGTGGCGTCACCAGCAACACCAACGAGAACTTCGCGCTGGCGGCACTGGATGCGTCCTTCGGCAACTACTTCAACACCAGCGGCGGCACGCAGAACATCACGCTGCTGTCGTCCGACGTGGCAGGCGGCCAGAACGGGCAGAGCGGCACGCTGAGCTTCACGGTGGACTTCGCGTCGCCTGACGAGATCGGCTACTACAACCTGCGCGGCAATGCGCTGGCCAATGCCAGCGCCTCGATCTCCGCCGTGCCGGAGCCCGAGAGCTACGCGCTGATGCTGGCCGGCATCGCCGCCATCGGCGCGATCGCGCGCCGCCGCTCGCAGCCCTCCGCCCGCTGACGGGCCCGCCCTCCCGCTCGCGCGGGAGGGCCTCTTCTCAGAACACACGGAGTTCCCATGTCCAGCAAGCACCTTGCTGCGGCTGCCGGCCTGCTCATTGCAGCGTCGGGCGCGCACGCAGCCCTCTCGATCGGTGGCCTGACCTTCGCCGACGATTCCTACGCCGACCAACTGGTGGCCTCGACCGGCATCTACACCGTCAACGGGCCATCGCTCGCGGCGGCGCTGACCGACAAGGACCTGTCCACCTGGGCCACGTCGATGACGCCGGGGGCCAGCGTCACGCTGCGGTTCACCGACAACTCGGTGGTCAACGGCGCCGGTGACGACCTGGCCCTGTTCGAGGTGGGTCACGAAGCCTACGAGTACTCGCAGGAAGGCTTCGACAGCTTCAACGTGACGATCAACGGCATCACGCGCACCTACTTCACGACCGAGACCACCACCATCGTCGACGACCACAACGTCAACATGACGACGCTGGACCTGAGCTTCTTCGGCATCGCCGCGGGCGCCTCGGTCAACGAGATCCAGATCGGCATGGACTTCGACACCCGCGGCTCGCGCCCGCAGCTGCAACTGGTGGCGGCCATCCACAGCGGCGCTGCCACGGCGGTGCCGGAGCCGCAGAGCTTCGCGATGCTGGCGGCCGGCCTGGGCGTGCTCGCCTGCGCCGCGCGCCGCCGCTCGCAGCGCCGGGAGCGCACAGCGTCATGAAGCCGAAGCCGCCGCTGCTGGCGCGCCTGCTGCGCCACGCGCTGGTGTGGACCTGCGCGGGCGTGGCCTGGTGCGCGCTGGCCGCCAAGCAGGACCCGGTGCTGCGCTGGACCGCGCCGAGCGGCCTGATGGTCTTCGACCAGCAGCTGCTGTTCGCGATGAGCGACGGCGCGTCCGGCCACGAACTGTGGTCGGTCCGGCTCGACGGTAGCGGCGCGGCGATGCTGAAGGACATCCGCGCCGGCGCGCTCGGTTCCTTCCCGACCGGGCTGACGCGGCTGGGCCAGCTCGTCGTCTTCAGCGCCGATGACGGCGTGCACGGCAACGAGCTGTGGCGGACCGACGGGACCGCCGCGGGGACCCAGCTGCTGAAGGACATCCGTCCGGGGCGCGCCGACGCCACGCCCAACGGCTTCACGGCCTTCAAGGATCGCCTGTACTTCTCGGCCGACGACGGGGAACACGGCTTCGAGCTGTGGTCCACGGCGGGCGACGAGGCGTCCACGCAACTGGTGGCCGATCTCCAGCCCGGCCCCGAAGGCTCGGCGCCGCGGCAGTTCACCGTCGTCGGCGAGCGCCTGTTCTTCATCGCCACCGATGCCCGGCACGGCACCGAACTGTGGGCCTCCGACGGCACGGCGGCCGGCACGCACATCGTCAAGGACATCGCACCGGGCGCCGACAACAGCCGCATCGAATCGCTGACCGTGGTCGGCGGCCGGCTCTACTTCGTCGCCGACGATGGCGTCCACGGCCAGGAGCTGTGGGCCAGCGACGGCA
>NZ_LYVQ01000096.1 GCF_001984095.1 Pelomonas sp. KK5 | reverse complement strand
GATCACCACCGGCGGCACCCGGTAGCCGCCGTTGGCGAACACCGAGTAGGCGCCCACCATCTGCAGCGGCGTGACCGAGCCCGAGCCCAGCGACAGCGTCAGGTTGTCCGGCTGTTTGTCCGGATCGAAGCCGAAGCGCGAGGCCCACTGCCGCGCGCGGTCCGGCCCCACCAGCTGCATCAGCCGCACGGTGACCAGGTTCTTCGAATGGGCCAGCGCCTGGCGCACGCTCATCGGGCCCTCGAAGGTGCCTTCGTAGTTCTTGGGCTCCCAGTCGCCGATCACCAGCGGCGCGTCGTTGACGATGGTGGAGGGCGTGACGCCCTGTTCCAGCGCCGCCGAGTAGACGAAAGGCTTGAAGCTGGAGCCCGGCTGGCGCCAGGCCTGGGTGACGTGGTTGAACTGGTTGCGCGTGAAGTCGAAGCCGCCGACCAGCGCGCGCACATGGCCGGTGTCCGGCTCCATCGCGACGAAGGCGCCCTCGGCCTCGGGCGTCTGCACGACGGCCCAGGCGCCCTGCGGATTGGCCTTGTTCGGCGCGCCGCGCAGGACGCGGATGATCGAGCCGCGCTGGATGAGCAGCTCGTCCTTGGCTTTGGCCGCCAGGCCCGGCTGGGCGACACGCAGGCCATCGCCGGTGATGGTCAGATCGTCCCCGCTGATCAGCGTGGCCTGCAGCTTGCCCGGCGCCACGGCGGTGACGACGGCGGAGCGCAGTTCGTCGTTGTCGGGGTGGTCGGCCAGGGCCTGGCCGATGGCGCTGTCCATCTCGGCGTCGTTGCCGGTGGCCGGCAGCTCGACCTGGCCCTCGGGCCCGCGCCAGGGCTTGCGGCGTTCGTAGTCCAGCAGGCTGCGGCGCAGCGCGTGATAGGCCGTCTCCTGCTCGCCGGCGACCAGCGTCGTGTAGACCTTGAGCCCGCGGGTGTAGCTCTCGTCCCCGTACTTGGCGAAGACCAGCTGGCGGGCCATCTCGGCGGCGTACTCGCCGTGGACCTTGACGTCCTGTGCGGTGCGGATGTGCAGCTTCTCGTCGCGCGCGGCCTGGGCCTGCGCCTCGGTGATCGCGCCGGTGGCCAGCATGCGGTCGATCACGATGGCCTGGCGGCGCGTGGCGCGGGCGAAGTTGACGATCGGGTTGGCGTAGCCCGGGTTCTGCGGCAGGCCGGCGAGCATCGCCGTCTCGGCGACGGACAGTTCCTTCAGGCTCTTGCCGAAGTAGGTGTTGGCCGCGGCTTCGAAGCCGTAGGCCTTCTGACCCAGGTAGATCTGGTTCATGTAGATCTCCAGGATCTCCTTCTTCGACAGCTCGCTCTCGATCTTGTTGGACAGCAGCATCTCGACGAACTTGCGCGAGTAGGCCTTCTTGCGCGTGAGGTAGAGCGTGCGCGCCAGCTGCTGGGTGATCGTCGAGGCGCCGCCGACGGTGCGGCCGTGGATCAGGTTGGTCAGCAGCGCGCGGGCGATGCCGGTGTAGCTGAGGGCTCCGTGCTGGTAGAAGTCGGCGTCCTCGGTGGCGAGCAGCGCATCCTGCATCTGCTTGGGGATCTCCTCCAGCGGCAGGAACTTGCGGCGCTCGGCGCCGTACTCGCCGATCTGCACGTCGTCGGCCGTGTACACGCGCAGAGGCTGCTTGGGCTGATAGTCCTTCAGCTCGGAGATGTCGGGCAGGGTCGGGTAGATCACGGCCGCGGCGATGGCGCCGGCCAGGATCATCAGACCCAGCATGCCCGCGAGGATCAGGCCGAAGAGCTTGAGCTGGGCCGGAGTCGGTTTTTGCATGGAGAAGAGAACTGGGGAGCAGCGGGGGATTATGACCACGCCTGCCGTCGGGTATCGTTCCGGCCATGAACGACATGACCTTCTACTGGCACGACTACGAGACCTTCGGCCGGGTCCCGCGCCGCGACCGGCCCGCCCAGTTCGCCGGCGTCCGCACCGACGCCGAGCTCAACGAGATCGGCGAGCCGCTGATGGTGTACTGCCAGCCCGCGCCCGACTTCCTGCCCGACCCGGAATCCTGCCTGCTGACCGGCATCCTGCCGCAGGCCTGCCTGGAGCAGGGCGTGCCCGAGCACGAGTTCGCCGACCGCATCGAGGCCGAGCTGGCCCGGCCCGGCACCATCGGCCTGGGCTACAACACGATCCGCTTTGACGATGAAGTAACGCGTTATCTCTTCTGGCGCAACCTGATGGATCCCTATGCCCGCGAGTGGCAGAACGGCTGCGGCCGCTGGGACCTGCTGGACGTCGTGCGCTGCGCCTATGCGCTGCGGCCGGGCGGCATCACCTGGCCGAAGCACGATGACGGCCGCCCCTCCTTCAAGCTGGAACACCTGACGGCCGCCAACGGCCTGGCCCACGAGGCGGCGCATGATGCGCTGTCCGACGTGCGCGCCACGATCGCGCTGGCGCGGCTCATCAGGACGGCCCAGCCCAAGCTGTTCGAGTTCTGCCTGCGCCTGCGCGGCAAGGACGCCGTGTGGAATGAGATCGGCGTCGGCAAGCCCTTCCTCCACATCAGCGGCATGTACGGCCCCGAGCGCGGCTGCATCGGCCTGGTGTGGCCGCTGGCGCCGCATCCGACCAACAAGAACGAGCTGATCGTCTGGGACCTGTCCACCGATCCGGCCGAACTGCTGCAGCTCAATGCCGAGCAGATCCGCGGCCGCATGTTCGTCAAGCAGGAAGACCTGCCCGAAGGCACCACCCGGCTGCCGATCAAGACCATCCACGTCAACAAGTCGCCGATCGTGATCGGCAACCTGAAGACGCTGTCGGCGGAGATGGCGCAGCGCTGGAGTCTGGACATCGAGCAGGGGCTGGCCCACGCGCAGGTGCTCGCCGAGAAGGGGCGCCAGCTCGACGGCCTGTGGGGCGCGGTGTTCAAGCGCGAGCCGCTGCCGCCGTCCGACGTGGACGAGGATCTGTATGGCGGCTTCCTCAGCCCCGACGACCGCCGCGCGCTGCAGCGGGTGCGTGCCACCGCGCCCGAGCAGCTCGCCCAGCGGGCCGCCGAAGGCAAGCTGAACTTCACCGACGAGCGGCTGGACGAGCTCGTCTTCCGCTGGCGCGCGCGCAACTTCCCGGCCAGCCTCTCGGAAGCCGAAACCGAGCGCTGGCAGGAACACTGCGCCGCCCGGCTGGAGCAGGCCGCGCCGGTCTTCATGGAGCGCATCGACCAGCTCAGCGAGACGCTGGACGATGCCGACGAGCGGGGCCAGGACATCCTCGGCGCGCTCTACGACTACGCCGAGCAGTTGGCTTAGGGCCACGCTGCATCTGCGGCTCTGCTTGCTGGCCCAACGCAGCCGAACTAGCATCGGTTCGCCTATTCATGGCACCCCTCCATCGGGTGGCATGCGCCCGATGGTTCAGCCTTGTGAGTCAAGCGAGAGAGGTTCTATGCGCAAAACATTCAAAGTGGCTTCCTGCCTGTTGTTGCTCGTCGCGTCCATGGCACATGCCCAGTCCGGGTTCCAGGGCAAATGGGTCGGCACGGCGGCGAAGGCCACGGGCGAGCCTGTGCAGATCCAACTGGTGATCGCCAAGGCCGGGGGCACCCTGCGGCTGGAGCAGGCCCAGGGCTACGTCACCCGCGACCAGTGCCTGGACCGTGACATCCCCGTCACCGTCAATTCGCAGACCGAGTCCGAACTGAACGTGTCCATCAAGGGCAACACGGTCCTCAAGGGCTGCATCGACGAGACGGCGACCTTGAAGCTCGTCGACGGCAAGACCCTGCAGGGCACGCTGCAGGATGGCCGCACGATGAAGCTCGTCAAGAAGTAGGCGGCTGCACCGGTCCATGGCGTCTTGCCGGGGCGGGTCTCGCCCGGCAAGGCGCAGGACGGGAGGGCGGGTGATCGAGAATGCGCCGATGCGCGATGCCTGGAACGGGCATGGCGATCGACGGCGGGGCGCGAGGAACGGGTGCCAGTAAGTCGGTCGTCAGATCGACCCGGCACAGTCGCGGCCAATCAGGTTTTCAGCATCACCCCCAACGGAGACAAGCATCATGAGCGAGACCCACGTCTACCCGCCCAGCGCCGAGTGGCAGGCCCAGGCCCACGTCAAGGGCATGGCCGGCTACCAGGCCCTGGTCGACGAAGCCGAGGCTGACCACGAGGCCTACTGGGCCCGCCTGGCCCGGGAGCTGATCAGCTGGCAGACCCCGTTCACGAAGGTCCTGAACGACAGCGACGCCCCGTTCTTCAAGTGGTTCGAGGACGGCCGGCTGAACGTCTCCTACAACTGCCTGGACCGCAACGTCGAAGCCGGCCTGGGCGGCAAGACCGCGATCATCTTCGAGGCCGACGACGGCACGGTCACGAAGGTCACCTACAGCGAGCTGCTGGAGCGCACCGCCAGGCTGGCCAACGCGCTGAAGGCCCGCGGCGTCAAGAAGGGCGACCGGGTCGTCATCTACATGCCGATGTCGGTCGAGGGCGTGGCCGCGATGCAGGCCTGCGCGCGCATCGGCGCCACCCATTCGGTCGTGTTCGGCGGCTTCTCGGCGCAGAGCCTGCGCGACCGCGTCAACGACGCCGGCGCCGTGCTGCTGATCACCGCCGACGAGCAGCAGCGCGGCGGCAAGTCGCTGCCGCTGAAGGCCATCGTCGACGAGGCGCTGGCCGACGGCGCCTGCCCGACGCTGAAGGACGTGATCGTCTACAAGCGCACCGGCGGCAAGGTCGGCTGGACCGAGGGCCGCGACCTCTGGCTGCATGACGTAACGGCCACCATGAGCGGTGTCTGCGAACCCGAATGGGTGGAGGCCGAGCATCCGCTGTTCCTGCTCTACACCTCCGGCTCCACCGGCAAGCCCAAGGGCGTGCAGCACAGCACCGGCGGCTACCTGCTGCATGCGGCGCTCACGACCAAGTGGACCTTCGACCTCAAGCCCGACGACGTCTTCTGGTGCACCGCCGACATCGGCTGGGTCACCGGCCACACCTACATCAGCTATGGCCCGCTGGCGCTGGGCGGCACCGAGATCGTCTTCGAGGGCATCCCGACCTTCCCGGACGCCGGCCGCTTCTGGCAGACCATCGCCAAGCACAAGGTCACGATCTTCTACACGGCGCCGACGGCGATCCGCTCGCTGATCAAGGCGGCGGAGAGCAACGAAGCCGTCCATCCGAAGCGTTATGACCTGACGAGCCTGCGCCTGCTGGGTTCCGTGGGCGAGCCGATCAACCCGGCCGCCTGGGAGTGGTATCACGCCAACGTCGGCGGCGGCCGCTGCCCGATCGTCGACACCTTCTGGCAGACCGAGACCGGCGGCCACATGATCACCCCGCTGCCCGGCGCCACGCCGCTGGTGCCGGGCTCCTGCACGCTGCCCTTCCCGGGCATCACGGCGGCCATCGTCGACGAGACCGGCAACGATGTGCCGAACGGGCAGGGCGGCATCCTGGTCGTCAAGAAGCCCTGGCCCTCGATGATCCGCACCATCTACGGCGACCCCGAGCGCTTCAAGAAGAGCTACTACCCGCCGGAGCTGAAGGGCTACTACCTCGCCGGCGACGGCGCGATCCGCGACGCACAGACCGGTTACTTCACCATCACCGGCCGTATCGACGACGTGCTCAACGTCTCGGGCCACCGGATGGGCACGATGGAGATCGAGTCGGCGCTGGTGAGCTGCACCGAACTCGTGGCGGAAGCTGCCGTGGTGGGCCGCCCCGACGACACGACCGGCGAGGCCATCTGCGCCTTCGTCGTGCTGAAGCGCCCGCGCCCCAGCGGCGACGAGGCCAAGGCGATCGCCAAGACCCTGCGCGACTGGGTGGCCAAGGAGATCGGCCCGATCGCCAAGCCCAAGGACATCCGCTTCGGCGACAACCTGCCGAAGACGCGCAGCGGCAAGATCATGCGGCGGCTGCTGAGGTCGGTGGCGAAGGGGGAGAACGTGACGCAGGACACCTCGACCTTGGAGAACCCCGCGATCCTGGAGCAGTTGGGCCAGGCGTACTGATCCAAGCAGGCTCAAATGAAAAAAGCCCCGCACAGCGGGGCTTTTTTTCGTCAGCGGACCTAGCGCGTCACTTCAGCGTCAGGATCCACTTGACCAGCTCGGTCGCCTCGGCCTCGCTGACCTGCGTGTTGGCCGGCATCGGCACCGGGCCCCAGGCGCCGGAACCGCCCTTGATGACCTTCTCGGACAGCTTCTTGACGGCGTCCTTGTCCTTGCCGTACTTGGCAGCGACGTCCTTGTAGGCCGGGCCGACGACCTTCTTGTCGATCGAGTGGCAGGCCATGCAGTTCTTCTTCTGCGCGAGTTCGGCAGCGCCTTGGGCGAAGGAAACGGTCGGCAGCAAGGCGGCCGTGGCCAGGGCGGCCAGCGCGATCACGGAGGATTTCATGGGGTCCTTTCGGTTGAGAGCGGTAGCATTCAGGCAATGATACTGCCGGGCGCAATGCCGCCGGCTCATGGAGGAAATGCGATGTGGTTTGTGGGTCTCGGGGTGCTGCTGCTGGTGCTGAAACTGCTGGCCATCGGCCCGGTGGCGGGCTGGGCCTGGTGGTGGGTGCTGTCGCCGTTTGCCGGGGCGCTCGTGTGGTGGGCCTGGGCCGATGCCAGCGGCTACACCAAGCGCAGGGAAATGGACAAGATGGAAGACCGCAAGGAGGCCCGCCGCCAGAAGGCGATGCAGGCGCTCGGCCAGATCGACAAGGACGGCAAGCGGCGCTGATGGGCGCTCAATCGAGCACCGCCCCCTTGCTGGCGCTCGCCGCATTGCGCGCGAACTTCGCCAGCACGCCGCGCGTGTAGCGCGGGGCCGGCTGGGTCCACGCGGCGCGGCGGCGCACCAGTTCCTCGTCGCTGACGTTGAGCTGCAGCAGCAACTGGTGCGCGTCGATCGTGATCGAGTCGCCTTCCTGCACCAGCGCGATCGTGCCGCCCTCGTGGGCTTCGGGCGCGACGTGGCCGACCACCATGCCCCAGGTGCCGCCGGAGAAGCGTCCGTCGGTGATCAGCCCCACCGATTCGCCCAGGCCCTGGCCGATCAGCGCGCCGGTGGGCGCCAGCATCTCGGGCATGCCGGGGCCGCCCTTGGGGCCCAGGTAGCGCAGCACCATCACGTCGCCGGCCTTGATCTGCCGGGCCATGATGGCGGCCAGCGCCGACTGCTCGTCGTCGAACACCCGCGCGGGGCCGGTGATGACCGGGTTCTTCAGCCCGGTGATCTTGGCCACGCAGCCTTCGGTGGCGAGGTTGCCGCGCAGGATGGCCAGGTGGCCGTGCTCGTACATCGGCGCGGTGATCGGCCGGATCACGTCCTGGTCGGCGCGCAGCGGCGGCACGTCGGCCAGATTCTGCGCGACCGTCCTGCCGGTGATCGTCATGCAGTCGCCGTGCAGCAGGCCGGCGTCCAGCAGCACCTTCATCACGGCCGGGATGCCGCCGGCCTTGTGCAGGTCAACCGCCAGGTACTTGCCGCTGGGCTTGAGGTCGCAGAGCACCGGGGTCCTGGCGCGGACGCGCTCGAAGTCGTCGATCGTCCAGTCCACCTCGGCCGCATGGGCGATGGCCAGGAAATGCAGCACCGCATTGGTGGAGCCGCCGGTGGCCATGATGACGGCCACCGCGTTCTCGATCGATTCGCGGGTGACGATGTCGCGCGGCTTCAGGTCGGCCTTCACCGCTTCCACCAGCACCGCGGCCGCCTGCTGCACGTTGACAACCACCTCGTCCTCGACGTTGGCCATCGTCGACGAGTAGGGCAGGCTCATGCCCAGCGCCTCGAAGGACGAGCTCATCGTGTTGGCGGTGTACATGCCGCCGCAGGAGCCGCTGCCCGGGATCGCGCGGCGCTCGATCTGGCAGAAGTCTTCCTCGCTCATATTGCCGGCGCTGAACTGGCCCACCGCCTCGAACACGCTGACGATGTTCAGGTCCTGCCCCTTGTAGTGGCCGGGCTTGATCGTGCCGCCGTAGATGTAGATGGCCGGCACGTTGGCGCGCAGCATGCCCATCATGCCGCCGGGCATGTTCTTGTCGCAGCCGCCGATCACCAGCACGCCGTCCATCCACTGGCCGCCGACGCAGGTCTCCACGCAGTCGGAGATCACCTCGCGCGAGACCAGGCTGTACTTCATGCCCTCGGTGCCCATGGCCATGCCGTCGGAGATGGTCGGGGTGCCGAAGACCTGCGGGTTCGCCCCGGCGGCCTTCAGGCCCTCGACGGCGGCATCGGCCAGCTTCTGCAGGCCGGAATTGCAGGGCGTGATGGTCGAGTGCCCGTTGGCGACGCCGATCATCGGCTTGCCGAAGTCGCTCTCCTGGTAGCCCATGCCGTAGTACATCGAGCGGTTCGGTGCGCGGGCCACGCCTTCGGTGATGTGGCGCGAGCGGCGATTGAAGTTGCCCATCCGGGGTCTCCTGCTGAGGTGCCGGCCCCAGTATCCGGCAAGGGTCATACTTGTGTCTCTCGAGATTCGTGTCAGGCAGTTCAGATGATCCGTCGATTCCTTCCGTTAGCGGCCCTGGTGGCCACGCTGAGCGGCCAGGCCAGCGCACTCAAGGACCCGCAATGGGCCGACTGGCTCGACAAGGGCCGCACCGAGCAGCTGGAGAGCGCCGCCCAGGCGCGCCTTGCCGCCCGGCCGGATGAAGCCCAGGCCCAGGTTGCCCTGGCCCTGGCCCAGGCCGACCGCATCGATGGCGCCCGCCTCGACGCCGCCCATCGCAGCGCCGAGGATTGCATCTCGGCCCACCGGGACGAGGCCGCCTGCTACTACGCGCTGGGCGCGGTGCAGGGCGTGCAGGCGCTGGCCGGCGGGGCGATGAAGGCGATCTCGCTGGCCGGCAAGGTGCGCGACAACCTGGGCCGCGCGCTGGAGCTGGACCCCGGCCTGCTGGAGGCGCGGGTGCTGCTGGCGCAGTTCTACCTGCGCGTGCCGGGCATCGCGGGCGGCAGCATGTCCAAGGCGCGCGAGCTGGCTGCCGGCGCGCCCACGCCAGGTCAGGCGGCGCTGGTGCGCGCGCTGGTGGCCGCGCAGGCCAAGGACTGGGCCGCCGAAGAGCGCGAGCTGCGCGGCATCAAGGCCGGCGGCGATGCGGCGCTGAAGAGCGCCGTGCGCGAGGCCTGGGGCCAGCTGGGCACCGACCTGATGTGGGCCAAGCAGCCGGACAAGGCGCAGGAGGTGTTCCGGGCGCTGCAGCGCGACTGGCCCCAGCACGCGCTCGGCTGGTACGCCATGGGCCGCCTGGAAGCCTCGCAGGGGCGCAACGAGGAGGCCGTGCGCCTGTTCGAGAAGGCCGCTTCGATGGACGGCGCGGACAAGCTGCCGATCGACCACCGCCTCGGCCAGGCGCTGGCTGACAAGGGCGACAAGGCCGAGGCCCGCCGTGCGCTGGAGCGCTTCGTGGCCAACAAGCGCTCCAATCCCGCCAACGTCAAGGACGCGCGCAAGCTGCTGGGGGAGCTGGGCCAGGGCTGAATGGGGCTCGTTATGATGCCGCCCTTGTCCTGACCCCCTCAACGCATGCTCGTCCATCCTGAGTTCAATCCCGTCGCCATCGCGATCGGCCCCGTGGCCGTGCACTGGTACGGGCTGACCTATCTCGCGGCCTTCGGCCTGTTCCTGTGGCTGGCCAATCTGCGCGTGAAGCAGCCGCAGTTCGCGGCCCGCGGCTGGACCCGCGGCGATGTGGACGACCTGCTGTTCTTCGGCGTGCTGGGCGTGGTGCTGGGCGGGCGGTTGGGCTATGTGCTGTTCTACAAGCCCGACTACTACGCGAAGAACCTGCTGGAGATCTTCGCGGTCTGGAAGGGCGGCATGTCCTTCCATGGCGGCCTGCTGGGCGTGATCGCGGCGCTGTGGCTGTTCGCCCGCGTGCGCGGCCGGCCCTTCCTCGAGGTGGGTGACCTGGTCGCGCCCTGCGTGCCGACCGGCCTGGCCGCCGGCCGCATCGGCAATTTCATCAATGGGGAACTGTGGGGCCGCGCGGCCGACCCGAGCCTGCCCTGGGCGATGGTGTTCCCGCAGGCGCATGACGGAGGCATCCCGCGCCATCCCTCGCAGATCTACCAGTTCCTCGGCGAAGGCCTGCTGCTCTTCGTGCTGCTGTGGCTGTACGCGCGCCATCCGCGCAAGACCGGCCAGGTCTCGGGCCTGTTCCTGGTGGGCTACGGCATCCTGCGCTTCATCGCCGAATACTTCCGCGAACCCGACGACTTCCTGCCGCTGGACAGCCGCTGGCTGCACCTGAGCCAGGGCCAGTGGCTGTGCGTGCCGATGGTGCTGGCCGGCCTGGCGATGTGGGCCTGGGCCACGAAGCGCAAGGAGGCTTGAACACGATGCGCCAGATCTTCTTCGACACTGAAACCACCGGCCTCGAAGCCAACGGCGGCGACCGCATCGTCGAGATCGGCTGCGTGGAGATGGTCAACCGGCAGCTGACCGGCCGCTACCTGCACCTCTACGTCAACCCCGAGCGCGACATGCCCGAGGAGGCGTTCAACGTGCACGGGCTGTCGGCCGAGTTCCTGTCCGACAAGCCGAAGTTCGCCGAGATCGTCGACGAGTTCGTCGAGTTCGTCGCAGGCTCGGAGCTGGTGATCCACAACGCGGCCTTCGACATCGGCTTCGTCAACGCGGAACTGAAGCGCCTGGGCCGCCCGGTCATCCACGAGCAGATCGGCGGCGTGCGCGACACGCTGGCGATGGCCCGCGAGATGTTCCCGGGCAAGAAGAACACGCTGGACGCGCTCTGCTCGCGCCTGGACGTGGACAACTCCAAGCGCGAGCTGCACGGCGCCCACATCGACGCCAAGCTGCTGGCCCAGGTCTACATCAACATGACCCGCGGGCAGGACTCGCTGGTCATCGACGAGTCAGCGGGCGAGGGCGGAGGCGGTGGCGAGCTGCGTATCGCTGCCGTCGACTTGAGCCGTTATGCGCTGCCGGTGCTGCGCGCCGGCGAGGCCGAGCTCGCGCTGCATGCCAAGGTGATGACCGAGCTGGACAAGGCCAGCGGCGGCAAGCGCATCTGGCAGGACGAACAGGCGCCGCAAGTTTCTTGATTGAGGCGCCGGATTTTCATGGCACAATAGCGGGCTTCGCTGCTGCAGAAATGCGGTGACGAAGAAGACAGATCGGGCGGTTAGCTCAGGGGTAGAGCATCACATTCACACTGTGGGGGTCGGGGGTTCGAAACCCTCACCGCCCACCAGCCTGAAGGCTGGTGGAACGCGATCTGAACGACGGAATACAGGGCGGTTAGCTCAGGGGTAGAGCACGACATTCACACTGTCGGGGTCGGGGGTTCGAAACCCTCACCGCCCACCAATACGGAACCACGCCGGATCGAGCGATCCCGCGTGGTTTTGTCTTTCTGGGCGCCGGCTGCCTGCCGGGCTTGGAACGACAATTGCCACGAGCAGCCCAACAGGAGGACACGATCATGGAAGCCGCCCACCACCGATTCTCCGAACTCTTCGCCCAGCTGGGCCTGCCCGACGACGATGCCTCGATCGGCCGCTTCATCCACGCGCACCGCCCGCTGCCGCCCGACGTGCTGCTGGCCCAGGCCCCGTTCTGGACGCCGGCCCAGGCGGCGCTCTTGAACGACGGCGTCGGCCGCGATGCCGACTGGGCCGAGGTGATCGACCAACTGAACCTCGCGCTGCGCTGAGTTTCAGAGTTACTCACCCATCGTGGAATTCTTTCTGGACGACTGGCCGATCGGCCAGATCGAGGACGGGCGCGCCGCGCTGCTGCCGGCGGTGCTGCCCTCGGCGCGCCGCGACGGTGGCGTGATGCGCTGGCGTCCCGGCAGCGACGATCCCGGCGAGCGCTCCGCGCAAATCCAGGACGCGGCGCTCGCGCTGCACCGGCTCGGCCACATCCACGGCTGGCGCAGTGAGCGCTACCGCTGCGAGATGCCGGTGGCCGATCCGTGCCTGGCCTTCGGCGAGGAGCTGTTCACGCTGGAGCGCTCGGCCTTCCGCTTCTTCGGGTTGATGAGCCGGGCGGTGCATGTGAATGGCCTGCTGGCCGACGGGCGGGTCTGGTGCGGGCGCCGCTCGACGCTGAAGGCAATCGATCCCGGGCGGCTGGACAGCCTGGCCGCCGGAGGCCTCGGCGCCGGCGAGGACCTGCTGGACTGCGCGCGCCGCGAGCTGTTCGAGGAGGCTGGCGTGCCCGCGGCGCTGGCGGCCGGCCTGGTTTCGCGCGGTGCCGTGCGCACGCGCCGCATGGAGCTGGAGGGCTGGCACGACGAGGTGCTGCACGTGTACGACCTGGCGCTGCCGGCCGACTTCGCGCCCGCCAACCAGGACGGCGAGGTCAGCGAATTCCTGCTGCTCTCGCCCGGGCAGCTTCAGGCGCGTCTCGGAGAGATGACGGCCGATGCCGCCGCCGCGCTGCAACTCTCAAAGTTGATGTAGCGCGATCGCCGAGCCTGCCCCATTGGGCGAAACCTTTGGACATAATGCGCGCACGAGGGATCTGTGCGCAGGGCGCGCAGATGGTGAACGTCGTCCAAGGTGTAACGAACGATGAGCGCGACGAACAGCGCATCAGCAAGCAGCCGGCCCGCCGTCTGGGTGCTATTGAGGGGACTGTCCCGAGAGAGTGGCCATTGGGGCCAGTTTCCGGTCATGCTGCGCGAGCAACTGCAGGCGCAGCAGCCCGGTGCTCGGCTGATCCTGCTCGACCTGCCGGGCACCGGGGTGTTGCATCAGCAGCCGAGCCCGATGCAGGTGCCCGCCATCGTCGAGGCCTGCCGGGACGAACTGGCCGCACGCGGCGTTGACGGCCCGGTCCATCTGCTGGCGATGTCGCTGGGCGCGATGGTGGTCAGCGACTGGGTGGCTCGCTACCCGCGTGAGGTCAGCGGCGCGGTGCTGATCAACACCAGCCTGCGGCCCTTCGTCGCCTTCTACCGGCGCTACCTGCGGCCGAGCTACCTCGCGCTGCTGCTGCTGAGCCTGAACCGCCGTGCGGCCCGCCGCCGCGAGGCGCGCGTGCTGAGCCTGACGACACGGCTGCTGCCGCGCGACGACGAATCGACGCTTGACCAGTGGGTGAGCCTGCAGCGCGAGCACCCGGTGGGCCTGCGCAATACGCTGCGCCAGGCGGTGGCGGCGATCAGCTACCGGGCCAGCCGCGGGCGTCCGGCGACGCCGATGCTGCTCCTGTGCAGCAAGGCCGACCAGGTGGTGGACTGGCGCTGCTCCCGCGCGATCAGCCGCGCCTGGGGCGCGCCGCTGCGCCTGCATACGAAGGCCGGGCACGACCTGCCGCTGGACGATGGCCCCTGGGTGGCGCGCGCCGTCGGCGAGTGGCTGCAGATGCGCCAGATGCAGGGCGTGCTGCGCTGACGACGAAGCAGCCGGGCAAACAAAAAGCCCGCCGAAGCGGGCTTTTGCATTTGCACCAGAGCTGGTTTGTTAGGCGGCCAGGGCCTTGATCTTGGCCGACAGGCGGCTCTTGTGACGAGCGGCCTTGTTCTTGTGGAAGATGCCCTTGTCGGCGACCGAGTCGATCACCGATTGAGCGTGCTTGAACAGGTCAGCAGCCTTGGTCTTGTCGCCAGCGACAACGGCCTTTTGCACGTTCTTGATGACCGTGCGGAAATGCGAGCGCAGCGCGGTGTTGGCGGCGTTGAGCTTAACGTCCTGACGGGCGCGCTTCAGGCCCGATGCCGTGCGGACGGTCTTCTTGGCTTTGGAGGAGGTTGCCATGCTGTGGTTCTACCCAGTTGGTGCAAAGACCGCGAGTATAGCAGTCAAATCGCTCGATGACAAAGTTCTGACACTCGGCGTCAGCGAGGGCAGGGCGGCGGCGCTGATAATGCGGCGCCCCGGAGCCCCGCTTCGGGCTCGTGTTCCACTGCCCCTGCCCATGAACCTGCTGCGTGCTGCCTCCCTGATTTCCGTCCTGACGCTGGTGTCGCGCATCCTGGGCCTGGTCCGCGAGCAGATGCTGGCCGCGCTGTTCGGTGCCAGCACGCTGACCGACGCCTACCAGGTGGCCCTGCGCATTCCGAACCTGCTGCGCCGGCTGTTCGCCGAGGGGGCGTTCTCGCAGGCCTTCGTGCCGGTCCTGGCTGCCGCCCGCGCCCGCGATGGCGACGAGGCCACGCACGCGCTGATCGACGCGGTCGCGACCATCCTGGCCTGGGTGCTGGCGCTCGTCTGCATCGTGGGCGTCATCGGCGCGCCGGTGCTGGTCTGGATGCTGGGCGCGGGCCTCACCGACGAGGGCCGCGACGCCGCGATCGTGATGACCCGCTGGATGTTCCCCTACATCGGCTGCATCTCGCTGGTGGCGCTGGCGGGCGGCATCCTGAATACCTGGCGGCGCTTCATGGTGGCGGCGGTCACGCCGGTGCTGCTGAACCTCAGCGTTATCTTTGCCGGCTGGTGGCTCGTGCCGCACATGGCCGGCTGGGGCTGGCGGCCGATCTATGCGCTGGCGATCGGCGTGATGATCGGCGGCATCCTGCAACTGCTGGTGCAGATCCCGGCGCTGGCGCGCATCGGCGCGCTGCCGCGGCCGATGAAGCTCAGCCTTGCCTGGCAGCATCCGGGCGTGCGGCGCGTGCTGGCGCAGATGGCGCCGGCGCTGGTCGGCGTCGGCGTGGCGCAGCTCTCGCTGCTGATCAACACCCAGCTGGCACTGGCGGTCGGCGTCGGTGCGGCGTCCTGGCTGACCTATGCGGACCGGCTGATGGAGTTCCCGATCTCGCTGCTGGGCGTGGCCCTGGGCGCGGTGCTGACGCCGCAGCTTTCGGCCGTGCGCGCCAAGGGCGAGATGGAGGCCTATTCGAACCTGCTGGACTGGGGCCTGCGCCTGGTCTCGCTGCTGGCCGTGCCCTGCGGCGTGGCCCTGGTGGCCTTTGCCAAGCCGATGGTGGCGGTGCTGTACAACCGGGGGCACTTCAATGCCGAGGACGTGATGCACACGACCCATGCGGTGATGGGCTACGGCTTCGGCCTCCTGGGCCTGGTGGCGGTGAAGGTCCTGGCGCCGGGTTTCTACGCCAGCCAGGACACGAGGACGCCGGTGCGCATCGCGATCGCGGTGCTGGTGGTCACGCAGTTGCTGAACCTGGTCTTCGTGCCGCTGCTGGGCGTCGCGGGGCTGGCCCTGTCCATCGGCCTGGGCGCGATGATCAACGCCGGCATGCTGCTGCGCGGCCTGCGCAAGGTCGGCAGCTACAAGCCGAAGGCCGGCTGGCGCGTCTTCCTGCTGCGCGTCGCGGCCGCCAGCGCCGCGATGGGCGCGCTGCAATATGAACTCTCCACCCGGCTGGACTGGGTGGCGATGGGCGCTCACGAAGGCTTGCGCGCGCTGGCCTTGGCAGGCAGTCTTGCGGCATCGGCCGCGCTCTACTTCATCGTGCTGGTGGTGTGCGGCCAGGACCTGAAGACCTTCCTCCGCCGTTCCGCATGAACCCACGCCTGCTGCACGCCCCGACGCCGCTGGAATACTTCGCGACCCTGGTGGCCGACGATGCAGGCCTGAACCTGCTGGAGGCGGCCGCCTCGATCGCGCAGGACGAACTGCCCGAGGTCGACGCGCAGGGCGTGCTGGCCGAGGTCGACGCCTTGGCCCAGCGCCTGCGCGACCGCATCCCGGCCGATGCCTCGCCCGCGCACCGGCTGCGCCTGCTGACGCGCTACTTCCATGTGGAACTGGGCTTCGCCGGCAACGTCAACGACTACTACGCCCGCGGCAACAGCTATGTCCACCAGGTGCTGGCCACGCGCCGCGGCATCCCGATCAGCCTGGCCGTCATCTTCCTGGAGATGGCCACGCAGATCGGCCTGCGCGCGCAGGGCATCTCCTTCCCCGGCCACTTCCTCGTCAAGCTGAGGATCGACGCGCACGAGGTGGTGCTGGACCCCTTCACCGGCCAGTCGCTGTCGCGCAACCGGCTCGACGAACTGCTGCAGAGCTACCGCCATGGCAGCGGCCTGCCGGACGACCTGGAACTGCCGGTGGAGCTGTTCCTGCAGGCCGCCACGCCGCGCCAGATCCTGGCCCGGATGCTGCGCAACCTGAAGGAGATCCATCGCGCCGCGGAGGACATGCCGCGTTTGCTGGCGGTGCAGCAGCGCCTGGTGCTGCTGCTGCCGGCCGATGCCGGCGAGCGCCGCGACCGCGGCCTGCTGCTGGAGACGCTGGGCCATTGGCCGGCCGCCGCCGAGGACCTGGCCTTCTACCTCGAACACCAGCCCCAGGCGCCCGACAGCGCGGCGCTGCGCCAGCGCCTGCGCGCGCTGCGCGAGCGGGGTGAGCCGCCCTTGCATTGACGATTCACTGAATAGAATCGCGGGCCATTCATCCCACCATGACACTCACCTCAGCTCAACGCCAGGCGCTTGCCTGGACGGTATTGGCCGTCCTTGGGTTCGCGCTGCTCTGGCTGCTCTCGCCGGTGCTCGCGCCCTTCATCCTGGCGGCGGTGCTGGCCTATGCGCTGACGCCGGCGGTCGAGGCGCTGGTGCGTCGCCGCGTGCCGCGGATGCTGGCGGTGGCGCTGGTGGAGCTGCTGCTGATCCTGGCCGTCAGCACGGCCTTGCTGCTGGTGATCCCGATCCTCAGCAAGGAGCTGCCGCTGCTGAAGCAGCAGATCCCGCTGCTGGTGACCTCGCTGAACGAGAACGTCGTGCCCTGGCTGCAGTCGCATGGCGTGCAGGTCTCGCTGGACGCGGCCAGCGTCAAGGCCTTCGTCTTCAAGTACCTGGATGCCAACATCGAGGACTGGATCGCCACCGGCCTGTCCTCGGCCCGCATCGGCGGCAGCTTCCTGCTGGCCATCATCGGCAATGCGGTGCTGCTGCCGGTGGTGCTGTTCTACCTGCTGTACGACTGGCCCTCGCTGCTGGAGCGGGGCTGGCGGCTGGTGCCGCCGCGCGCGCGGCCGTCGGTCGGCGGCTTCCTGAAGGAATGCGACCAGATGCTGGGCCAGTACCTGCGCGGGCAGATCCTGGTGATGCTGCTGCTGGCCGTCTACTACAGCGTGGCGCTGGGCCTGGCCCGCTTCGAGCTGGCGCTGCCGATCGGCGTGTTCACCGGCCTGGCGGTGTTCATCCCTTATCTCGGCTTCGGCAGCGGCCTGCTGCTGGCCCTGCTGGCCGGCGCGCTGCAGTTCGCGAGCTGGTACGGGCTGATCGCGGTGGCGGTGGTCTACGGCCTGGGCCAGTTGCTGGAGAGCTTCGTGCTGACGCCGCGCCTGGTGGGCGAGCGCATCGGCCTGTCGCCGCTGATGGTGATCTTCGCGCTGCTGGCCTTCGGCCACCTGTTCGGTTTTGTCGGTGTGCTGATCGCCTTGCCGGTCAGCGCGCTGGGCGTGGTGGCCGTGCGCCGGCTGCACGCCGCCTATTTGGATAGCCCGCTGTACCAGGGCTGAGGTCTTCTTGAAACAGATTCCGCTAGCGATCGGCCCGGCGCCGGTCTTCACCTTCGACAACTTCCTGCCCGGCGCCAATGCCGCCGCGCTGGCCCAGCTGCGCGCGCTGACACCCGGCGCGCCGCCGGTCTTTCTCTGGGGCCTGCGCGGCAGCGGCAAGACCCATGTGCTGCGTGCGCTGGCCGAGCGCTGGCAGGCCGGCGGCGCCCAGGTCGGCTGGTACGACGCCGACACCTGCGTGCCCTGGGAACTGCCGGCCCAGCCGAGCCTCTTGCTGCTCGACGACTGCGAGCGCTTCGACGAAGGCCAGCAGCGCGCGGCCTTCGCGCTCTTCGTGGAGGCGGCGACGCTGGGCCTGGCGATCGTCGCCACCGGCGACGCCCCGCCCACCGATCTGGCGCTGCGCGACGACCTGCGCTCGCGCCTCGGCTGGGGCCCCACCTTCGCGCTGCAGCCGCTGTCCGAGGCCGAGACCCGCGCCGCGCTGCGCCGCGAGGCAGACCGTCGAGGCTTGCTGTTAGGCGACGAGATCATCGACTACCTGCTCACCCGTTTCGCCCGCGACCTGAAGCACCTGATGCAGCTGCTGCAGCGGCTGGATGACTTCGCGATGGCCGCCAAGCGCGCCGTCACCCTGCCGCTGCTCAAGCAGATGCTGGCCGACGAGGAAACAAGCACCCCTTTGCCATGAACCTGACCCTCTTCGACCTCGACGGCACGCTGATCCCCGGCGATTCCGACCACGCCTTCGGCGCCTTCATGGTCAGCATCGGCTGGGCCGACGGCGCAGCCTGGCAGGCCCGCAACGACCAGTTCTATGCCGACTACACGGCCGGCAAGCTGGACCTGGATGCCTACATCGACTTCGCCACTTCGGTCTGGCGCGCCCGCCCGATGGTGGAGGCGCTGGCCGCCCGCGAGCGCTACATGGCCGAGGTGATCCAGCCGATGATCCGCGCCAATGCGCTGGACCTGGTGCGCGAGCACCAGCAGGCCGGCGACCTGGTGGCCGTGGTCACCGCCACCAACGAGTTCGTCACCACGCCGATCGCCGCGGCCTTCGGCGTCGAGCACCTGATCGCCGTCCGCCTGGCCCGTGACGGGGCAGGGCGCTACACCGGCCATGTGGACGGCGTGCCGTCCTTCCAGGCCGGCAAGATCGCGCGGGTGCAGGACTGGCTCGCCGGCTTGGGGCGACAATGGGCGGACTTCGAGCGCGTCACGTTCTACAGCGACTCGACCAACGACCTTCCCCTGCTGGACATCGTCAGCCACCCGGTGGCGACGAACCCCTCGCCGGCGCTGGCCGATATCGCCACCGCGCGTGGCTGGCCCATTCTTCAGTTATTCGCATGATCAAGAAATTCATTGACAAGCTGCTCGGCAAGAGCGCGGCAGCCAGTCCGCTGGGCAAGCGCGTGGAGGTGCAGGCGGCCGACCACGGCATCGACCCCAAGCTGCTGGACGAGCGCGCGGTGCGCGTCGTGCAGACGCTGGCCGACGGCGGCTTCGAGGCCTACATCGTCGGCGGCGCGGTGCGCGACCTGCTGCTGGGCATGCGGCCCAAGGACTTCGACGTGGCCACCAACGCCACGCCCGAGCAGGTCAAGGGCCTGTTCCGCCGCGCCTTCATCATCGGCCGGCGCTTCCGCATCGTCCACGTCGTCTACGGCCGCGGGCGCGAGCACGAGGTGATCGAGGTCTCCACCTTCCGCGCGCTGCTGGGCAGCGAGGCCGCCGAGCAGGTGAAGGGCGACGAGAAGAGTTCCAAGGCCGAGCTGGCCGGCAAGAGCCATGTGGTCGATGCCGAGGGCCGGGTGCTGCGCGACAACGTCTGGGGCCCGCAGATCGAGGACGCCGCGCGCCGCGACTTCACCGTCAACGCGATGTACTACGACCCGCAGCGCCAGCTGCTGGTGGACTACCACGGCGGCATGGCCGACGCGAAGAAGCGCGTGCTGCGCATGATCGGCGACCCGGACACCCGCTACCGCGAGGACCCGGTGCGCATCGTGCGTGCGGTGCGCTTCGCCGCCAAGCTGGGCTTCGAGCTGGAGCCCAAGACGCGCGCGCCGGTCAAGGCCTGCGCCGCGCTGCTCGCCAACGTGCCGCCCTCGCGCATGTTCGACGAGATGATCAAGCTGCTGCAGACGGGGCACTCGCTGGCCAGCCTGCGCGAGCTGAAGAAGCAGGGCCTGGCCCGCGGCGTGTTCCCGATCCTGGACGCGATGCTGACCAAGGACGGCGAACTGGCCGAGGGCGTGGCCGGCAAGTTCGTGCAGATGGCCTTCGAGGACACCGACCGCCGCGTGCAGGAAGGCCGCGGCGTCAGCCCCAGCTTCATGCTCGCCTGCATGCTGTGGCGCGAGGTGCTGGACCGCTGGACCCGCATCCGCGAGGGCGGCGAGCCGACGGTGCCGGCGCTGTCGATGGCGATCGACGAGGTCTTCGACAAGCGCATCGGCGACATCTCCGGCCGCGGCAAGCTGGCCACCGACATGCGCGAGATCTGGATGATGCAGCCGCGCTTCGAGCGCCGCAGCGGCTCGGGCGTGTACACGTTGGTCGAGCAGCCGCGCTACCGCGCCGGCTTCGACTTCCTGCGCCTGCGCGCCGATGCCGGCGAGATCGACGGCGCCCTGGCCGACTGGTGGGAAGACTTCGCGCTGGGCAGCGAGGACGACCGCGCCGCGCTGGTCGAGGAGGCGCGCGAGAAGGACAAGAAGACCCGCGGCCCCAAGGTGCACCAGGTGCCGCGCAAGCCGCAGGCGCCGAAGGCGGAGCAGCAGGGCGACGACACGGCCGAGGCGAGCGTCGAGGGCGATGGCGCCTCTGCGCCGGCCAAGAAGCGCCGCCGCCGCCGCAAGCCCGCGGGCGCCAAGGCGGCCGGCGGCAGCGCGGATGTCGGCGCCTGATTCGGTCCGGGCCTACATCGGCCTGGGCGCCAACCTCGGCGACCTGCGCCGCACGCTGGACGAGGCGCTGGTTGCGCTGGCGGCATTGCCGCTGACGGAACTGCGGGCCGCGTCCGGCTTCTATCGCACCGCGCCCGTCGATGCCGGCGGCCCCGACTACCTGAACGCCGTCGTGATGCTCGACACCACGCTGGCGCCCGAGGCGCTGCTGGACGCCCTGCAGGCCATCGAACAGGCCCACGGTCGCGAACGGCCCTACGTCAACGCGCCGCGCACACTGGACCTGGACCTGCTGCTCTACGGCGACCGGCGCATCGTCACGCCGCGCCTCACCGTGCCCCATCCCCGCCTGCACCGGCGCGCCTTCGTGCTGCATCCGCTGCTGGAGCTGACGCCCGATCTCGACGCGCCCGGCCTCGGTCCCTTGAGCGGCCATCTGGCCGCGGTGGCCGACCAAGCCATCACCCGCCTTGACGCGACAAGCTGAGCGTCTTTGCAACCGTGACGGGAATATGAACGATTGGTGACAGCTCCAATTACACTCTCGCCCTTGCCGGGCGCGCGCCGTCGCCGCGCCGGGCCCAGGAGAGAACATGTTTTTTGGCAAGCTGCTGCCCCGAGAGGGCAATTTTTTCGAGCTCTTCAATGAGCACGGCGCTCAGATCGTCGAAGGCGCGCGCGCCTTCATGCTGATGATCCAGAACTACAACGACCTCGACCAGCGCGAGAAGTACGCGGCCGAGGTCGACAAGGCCGAGCACCATGCCGACCGCGTGACCGCCGAGGTCAACCGCATGCTGCACCGGACCTTCATCACGCCGATCGACCGCGAGCAGATCCACAGCCTGATCAACGCGATGGACGACATCCTGGACCTGCTCCAGGACTCATCCGAGACCATGTCGCTGTATGACGTGCGCTCGATCCCTGAGGAAGTGCTGCGCCTGGGCGAACTCTCGGCCAAGTGCTGCGAGCGCGTCCAGCATGCCGTCTCGCTGCTGCCCAAGCTCAGCGAGCCCAAGACCGCCGAGGCCGCGATCAAGACCTGCGAGGAGATCGACAAGCTCGAGTCCGACGCCGACCGCGTGATGCGCGCGGCCATGTCCAAGCTGTTCCGTGAGCAGCCGGACGTGCGCGAACTGATCAAGCTGAAGGCCATCTACGAGCAGCTGGAGTCCATCTCCGACCGCTGCGAAGACGTGGCCAACCTGATCGAAGGCATCGTTCTCGAGAATTCCTGAAGAAGAACATGCACGCTCAAACGGTACAGGTGGCCTTCTGGGTCGTCGCGCTGCTGGTCGTCATGGCCATCGCGTTCGACTTCATGAACGGCTTCCATGACGCGGCCAACTCGATCGCCACGGTGGTCTCCACCGGCGTGCTGAAGCCGCAGCAGGCGGTGCTGTTCGCCGCCTTCTTCAACGTCGTCGCCATCGCCATCTTCGAGCTGAAGGTGGCGGCCACGGTGGGCAAGGGCACGGTCGACCCGGGCATCGTCGATCACCATGTGATCTTCGGCGCGCTGACCGGCGCGATCGCCTGGAACGTGATCACCTGGTGGTATGGCATCCCGTCGAGCTCCTCGCATGCGCTGATCGGCGGCCTGGTGGGCTCGGTGATCGCCAAGGCCGGCGCCAGCAAGCTGGTGGCCTCCGGCATCCTGAAGACGGTGCTGTTCATCTTCGTCTCGCCGCTGCTGGGTTACCTGCTCGGCTCTCTGATGATGGTGGTCGTCGCCTGGCTGTTCCGCCGCACGCCGCCACTGCGCGTGGACAACTGGTTCCGCCGCCTTCAACTGGTGTCGGCCGGCCTCTACAGCCTCGGCCACGGTGGCAACGACGCGCAGAAGACGATCGGCCTGATCTGGCTGCTGCTGATCACCAGCGGCTATGCGGAGGCGGGCGCCGCTTCGCCGCCGGTGTGGGTGATCGCGGCCTGCTACATCGCCATCGGCCTGGGCACGATGTTCGGCGGCTGGCGCATCGTCCGCACGATGGGCCAGAAGATCACCAAGCTGAAGCCGGTCGGTGGCTTCTGCGCGGAGACGGGTGGCGCGATCACGCTGTTCCTGGCCACCGCCCTGGGCGTGCCGGTCTCGACCACGCACACGATCACCGGCGCCATCGTCGGCGTGGGTTCGGTGCAGCGCGCCTCCAGCGTGCGCTGGGGCGTGGCCGGCAACATCGTCTGGGCCTGGATCTTCACGATCCCGGCCTCGGCCTTCATCGCCGGGGTCTGCTACTGGGTTTCGTTCACGATGTTCTGACGAACAAGCGGGCCCCTCGGGGGCCGTTCTTCATGGTCAGACCTGCGATTCGAAGTAACGCTGCGCGCTGAACGCGATCGTCGACATCAAGACGATGCCGCCGAGGAAGACGCAGCACACGACGCCGATGACGGCGGCCCAGCCGCTCGCGCGCTCGGGCTGCCCGGGGTTCCAGCGCGCGTTCCAGCGCTCGTCCGGCGTCAGCCCGTAGACGATGCCGTGGATCATGCCCTGCACGAGCATCGCGCCCAGGAAGGGGATCAGCAGCCAGGCGAGGCGGTCGTCCTGGCCCAGCTGGTCCATGCGCTGCACGCCGTACAGGCCGACCAGCGTCGGCGCTGCATGCAGCCAGGCGAGGCGGTCGCCGAAGCCGCGCAGGTAGAGGCGGTGCACACCCAGGCTGCCCAGCGCCAGCGCCAGCCAGGTGGCGGCGGCCTTCGATTTGTAGACGGCGCTCATGCCGGGCTGTTGGTGTCGCCGGGGCCCAGTTGGCGCTGCATCAGGACGACGTCCAGCCAGCGACCGAACTTCCAGCCGGCGCTCTTGAGCACGCCAGTATGCTCGAAGCCCAGCGAGGTGTGCACGCCGATCGAGCCCTTGTTCTGCGCATCGCCGATGACGGCCAGCATCTGGCGCGCGCCCGCGGCCTCGCAGCGGGCCATGAGCTCGGCCAGCAGCAGCTTGCCCACGCCCTTGCCCTGGGCGGCCGGCGACAGGTAGATCGAATCCTCCAGGCAGAAGCGGTAGGCCATGCGCGGACGGAAGTAGTTGGCGTAGGCATAACCCGTTACTTCGCCGTCCTGCTCGGCCACCAGCCAAGGCAGGGCGCGGCCGAGCACCTCGGCGCGGCGGCGGGTCATCTCGGCCAGGTCCGGAACCTCGGTCTCGAAGGTGCCGGTGCCGTGCAGCACGGCCTGTTCGTAGATGGCATGAATGGCCGGGATGTCGGCTTCGGTGCTGGGGCGCAGCGTGATCGCCGGCGCGGGTTTGAGGGCTTCTTGGCTCATTTGGCTTGGTAAGGGCAATTCCCCAGTTTATAATGCGCGGTTCTGGTGCTGGCCGGATTGAAGCCCGGCGTATGAGTCTCGCACTTGCGGCACCGAAAGCGACTGGCGTTGTTCCAACGCGGTCACTCCGATCTTCTCGCCCAGAGTGTCTCCTGGCGCGGTCGATCCTTCTTTAAGTTCTCAAGGAATCATCATGGTTGTTATTCGTCTGGCTCGCGGCGGCTCCAAGAAGCGCCCCTTCTACAACATCGTCGTGGCCAACAGCCAGAACCGTCGTGACGGCCGCTTCATCGAGCGCGTCGGCTTCTACAACCCGGTTGCCTCCGGTGCTGCCGAGTCGCTGCGCGTCGCTACTGACCGCGTGGCTTACTGGACCGGCGTTGGCGCACAGCTGTCGCCGACCGTCGCCCGCCTGGTCGCCGACGCTGCCAAGAAGACCGTCGCCGCTGCCTAAGCTGCCGACTGCCAGCCCGCTGCCATGACC
>NZ_LYVQ01000095.1 GCF_001984095.1 Pelomonas sp. KK5 | reverse complement strand
GCGTAGTCCTGCTCGTCGCGGTCCTGGTGCAGGCTCAGCTTGGTGCCGGGCTCGTAGCGGTTGACCAGGCAGGCGTCCGGGGCGAAGCCGGCATAAGCGGCAGCCTCGGCGGCGTCTCGGGCCAGCGCCGCGAAGGCGGCGGGCAGCGCCGGCCAGCGCTCGTCGCTGAGCGGGTCGGTCGGCTGGTAGCGGTAGCCGCGCGCGTCGGACACCCAGCCCAGCTCCCCGCAGTTGGTCATCGCTACCTGCATCGTCAGCCCGCCGGGCGTCCGCATGCGGCGCAACGGTGCGGCCGCCTGCACGGCGGCGGCGGCTTCGAGCAGGGCCGGCGCGGCGTCCAGCGCGAAGCCGCGCAGCAGCAGCGCCCCGGGGGCCAGGTCTTGCCGGGCCTCGGTGGCGAACAGGTCCAGCGTCATCGAGGGAGGCGAGAGAGGAACTGGTGGACCATCGCCACCGCCGCCGCGCCCTCGCCGATCGCGCCACCGACCCGCTTGACCGAGCCGGCCCGCACGTCGCCCACCGCGAACACGCCCGGCACGCTGGCTTCCAGCGCGGTGGGGCGGTGCGTCAGCGTGGTCACGTCGGCGCCGGTCATCACGAAGCCGTTCTTGTCCAGGGTGACGCCGCAGCCCTCCAGCCAGGCGGTCTCGGGGTCGGCGCCGACGAAGAGGAACAGGTGATGGATGTCGCGCGTTTCCTCGGCGGCCTCGTTGCTGCAGCGCCAGGCCAGCGAGCGCAGGCCGTCGGTGCTGCTGCCGTCCAGCCGGGTCAGCTTGGTGCGGGCGCGCAGCTCGATGTTCGGCTGGGCGCGGATGCGGTCGATCAGGTACTGCGACATGCTGGCCGAGAGATCGGGCCCGCGGATCAGCATGTGGACGTGCTTCGCATGCTGGGCCAGGTAGACGGCCGCCTGGCCGGCCGAGTTGCCGCCGCCGACCAGCGCCACCTCCGCCCCGGCACACAGCCGCGCTTCGACGGCCGAGGCCCAGAACGAGATGCCGCGGCCCTCGAACTCGGGCAGTCGCGGCACGTCCGGCCGGCGGTAGCGCGCGCCGCTGGCGATGATCACGCTGCGCCCGCGCAGGCGCCGGCCGTCGCGCAGCTTCACCTGCAGCTCGCGGCCGGCCTGGCTGCAGTCCAGCGAGGCGGCCTCGGCCGGGATCATGATCTCGGCGCCGAACTTCTGCGCCTGCACATAGGCGCGGCCGGCCAGCGCCTGGCCCGAGATGCCGGTGGGAAAGCCGAGGAAGTTCTCGATGCGGGCGCTGGCGCCCGCCTGGCCGCCGAAGTGCCGGCAGTCGAGCACGGCGACCTTCAGGCCTTCCGAGGCGGCGTACACGGCGGCCGCCAGGCCGGCCGGGCCGGCGCCCACGATCAGCAGGTCGAACAGTTCGTCGCGCTCGCGGGCGTCCAGCATGCCGATGCAGCGGGCCAGCGTGGGCTCGTCGGGGTTCAGCAGCACCGCGCCGTCCGCGCAGACCACCAACGGCTCGCAGGGCGCGGCGCCATGCTGGACCAGCAGCGCGGCGGCCTCCTCGTCGTCGGCCGCATTGACCACGTGATGGGGCATGCCGTTGCGGCGCAGGAACTGCTGCAGGCGCAGCAGGTCGGGCGCGTCGGGCTCGCCGATCAGCACCGGGCCGGAGGCGCCCGACTCGATCAGCGCCACCCGGCGCAGGATCAGCGCGCGGGTGATGCGCTCGCCCAGGTCGGCCTCCGCGATGATCAGCGCGCGCAGCTGCTCCGGCGGGATCAGCAGCGCCTCGACATTGGAGAGCGCATGGCCGTCCACCAGCGAGGGCCGGCCCGAGAGCTGCCCGACCTCGGCCATGAACTGGCCCGGCCCCTGGGTGACGATGGGCACGACGCGGCCCAGGCCGTCGCGCTGGGTGATGGCCACCTCGCCCTCGGTGATGACGAACATGCCGGCCCCGCGCTCGCCCGCGGCGAACAGCCGCGCGCCATTCGGGAAGCCCACCGGATGGGCGAAGCGGCGCAGCCGGGCGATGTCGGCCTCGGCCAGCACCGGGAACATCTGGTGGCTGCGCGAGGCGAGGGTGTCTGTGGGATCGGGCATGGGCTGATTGTTGCCCGATCCGGCCTCTTACGGCAGGGTCGCGAGGCTCGCCAGCGTGGCCCGGCAGGCGCTTGCCACCTCCACGCCCTTCTTGACGAAGTGGGCGTGGAAGAAGGCGTGGTGCTCTTCGTGCTCGTGGAAGTCGCGCGGCGTCAGCACGGCGGAGAACACCGGCACGCCGGTGTCCAGCTGCACGCGCATCAGGCCGTCGATGACGGCGCTGGAGACGAACTCGTGCCGGTAGATGCCGCCGTTGGCGACTAGGCCGCAGGCGATCACGGCGGCGTAGCGGCCGCTTTTCGCGAGGCGCTGCGCATGCAGCGGGATCTCGAACACGCCGGGCACCTGGAAGCGCTCGATGGGGAGACCGTGGCGATGCAGCTCGACGGCTGCGGCATCCACGGCCTGGCCGACGATGTCGGCATGCCAGGCGGCGGAGATGATGGCGATGGGAAGTTGGGGCTGATTCAAGATGGTTCTCCGACAGGGAGGCATTGATGAATCAGGGCGCTCACACGCAAACGCAGCCGCCCCAGGCCCGAGGCGGGCATGCGGCGGCCGAGACCACGCGTTTCTCTTTCATCCGGACTGTGACCGTCGGCCCTGGCATCTCACCAGGTCTGCTGACCCTTCGCCGCGGTGAGCGGTGAAGGCGCTCGCGGGCTCGCAGCTGCTCTTTCGATCCGCTGCATACCGCCGGTGGGGAATTTCGCCCCGCCCTGAGAACGCTGCCCGCCGTTACCGGCAGGCGTGTGAATTCTAACGGCGGCCTTCAGCGGAACCCGGCGAGTTGCTACATTGCCCAGGCTTCGTCAGTCGTCAACACACCCGGGAGAACAGAAGATGAACAACAACAACAGCCAGATCCAGCGACCGACCGGCGCCTTCATCGGGGCCTCCTGGGCGGCGCTCCTGATCGGCGCCATCACCTACCTGGCCGGGCTGTGGAACTCGGCCATGCAGCTCAACGAGAAGGGCTACTACTTCACGATCCTGATGTACGGCCTCTTTGCCGCGGTGTCGCTGCAGAAGTCGGTGCGCGACCGGCTGGAGGGCATCAAGGTGACCGGCCTCTACTTCGGCCTGTGCTGGCTCTCGCTGGCGCTGTCCATCCTGCTGCTGGCCGTGGGCCTGTTCAATGCCACGCTGACGATGAGCGAGAAGGGCTTCTTCGCGATGGCCTTCGTGCTGAGCCTGTTCGCGGCGGTGGCGGTGCAGAAGAACGTGCGCGACGTGGCCACGCTCGGCGGCGCCGAGGCGGCGGAGCCGGGCCACGAGGCCTGATGGGCTCAGGGCCGGGCATCGGAGTTCGCCGAAGCCGCGCATTTGTACGCATCCCGCCAGCGCGTGACCGCAATCCACCGCTGGCGCCGGCCGTGTTTCGCTTCCTACACTGTGCCGATCGACTAACCCGTTACCTGATCGGAGTGTCAACGTGAACGCAGCCGCCGCCGAACGCTTCCTTGCCCAGACCGCCGCCCTGCCGACGATGCCCGAGGTGGCGACGAAGCTGATCCGCAGCTTCGACGACGACAACATCAGCCTCGGCGCCCTGGCCGCGCTGATCGGCAAGGACTCGACGCTCACCGCCAAGGTGCTGCGCCTGGCCAACTCGGCCCGCTACAGCCCCTCGCACAAGATTGACCACCTGCAGGACGCGGCCGCGGCGCTGGGCATGGACACGCTTCGCAACCTGAGCCTGGCGGCCAGCCTGTGCGGCGCCTTCCCGGTGGTCAAGGGGCTGGACCGCAGCACCTTCTGGCGCCACAGCCTGGCCACCGCCACCTATGCCTCGCTGCTGTGCAAGCAGTTGCAGATGGACGCCGAGACGGCCTATCTCTCCGGCCTGATGCTGCGCACCGGCGAGCTGCTGATGGCGATGCAGCAGCCCGATGCGGTGGCCGAGGCGGAGACGCACACGGCGCGGCCGGGCAGCCGCTTCGAGGTGGAGCAGGCGCGCTTCGACTGCACCCATGCGGACGTGACGGCCAAGCTGGCCGCCCGCTGGCACTTCCCCGACACGCTGGTGGAGGCCTTCAGCCACGCCAGCGCGCCGCTGGAGACGCGGCCCTTCAACCGCATGGGCGCGGTGCTGCACCTGGCCGAGGTGCTGGCCGATGCGGTCGAGCACCACGAGGGCGCCACCGCCGCGCTGCAGCTGGTCGAGCCCGAGCTGGTCGAGCACCTGCACCTGGACCTGACGCTGCTGGAGAAGATGATCACCGCCGCCGGCGACGTGGGCAGCGAGGTGGAGGCGTTGCTGCACTAGGGCCTGTCCGTAGTGTGAACAGGCCCTAGGGCAGCCGCGGGACCGATCGATCAGAGCGGCTGCTCGAAGCGCAGGCGCAGCTGCCACGGGCCGGCGGGGCCGCCGGCGCGGGTCCAGACGTCGACCACCGAGCGCGTCTGGCCGTCTGCCTCGCGCAGCAGGAAGTAGGCCACGGCCTCGGCGCCGACCTCGTAGACGGACAAGTCGCTCAGCGTGGCGGCGGCCCTGCCGCGCCGGGCGCGGCTGCCCGCCATCAGGGCCTCGCGCGCCTCGGTCTCCTGGCGCGGCCGGCGCAATTCGAAGAAGGGGCCCAGCAGGCGGTCCAGCGTGGCCGTGTCGCCGCTGGCCTGGGCCGCCGACAGCTCCTGCTCCAGCGCGCCGAAGGTCTTCATGTACAGCGTCAGCGTCGGCACGCCGGCGCCCCCGCGGCCATCCGCCTGGGCCTGCGCCGGCAGCGCCGTGCAGCAGGCCAGGCAGAGCAGCAGCAGGGCGCGGATCATCAATAGCTCAGCGCGCAATAGCCGCCGCCGGCATTGACCCAGTTGCTCTGCAGCAGCCAGTTGTGGCCGCCGAGCGTGACGTTGGCCTTGGCGCCGTTGCCCGTGCTGAAGGTGGTGAGGAAGTTCCATGCGCACTTGTCGGCGTTCTCCTGGCCGCGGTGGTCGTACCAGGCGTTCAGGTCCGGGTCGGTGACCGCCTCGGACAGCTCGTGGAAGACCACGCTGGCCATGCCGTCGACGCCGCCGTCGCCGTTGGGCGAGGGGGTGTTCACGCCGCAGCCGGAGGGCGCGATGGTGGTCGCGTCGCCGACGAAGGCGTACTTGATGTCCGAGCCGCCGATGGTGCCGTGGGTGTGCCAGCCGCAGTACTTGGAACCGAAGCCCGAGGTTTCCGCCACGTCGGCCGCGGTCAGCACGAAGTACACGCCGTTCGTGTCCTTGGGCAGGTAGCCGCCCGCGATCTGGTTGGCGACGATGGTCTGGATGTTGGCGTCGCTGAGCGACTTGCCCAGCGAGTAGTTGTCGGTCGCCGACTGGACCAGGGTCGAGGCGTTGACGACCTTGCGCTTGGCGCTGTCGTAGTAGCTCGTGTTGATGTTGAAGATCGGCGAGCCGCTCAGGCCGGGGATCAGGGTCTCCAGCAGGCTCTTGCGCGCCGTGGTCCAGCTGCCGTACCAGATGAAGTAGACGTTGACGCCGGCCGCGTTGTTCATCACCGGGCCGCCGTTGTAGAAGATGCCGTTGTTGCCGCCACCGCCGCCGGTCGGCTTGCTCTGGCCCTTGTGCGCGTTCTCGGTGGCGACGGTATCGAGTTCGCCATAGCCCTTGCCGGTGGGTCTGTAGACGTCTTGGTCGGACTCCTTGACGCTGGCGGCTTGGACCGACCCGATCAGGCCGGCACAGCCCAGGACCAGCGGCAGCAGACGATGCAACTTCATGGACTCACTCCTTGGTGGAAAGAAGGCAGGCCCTCATTCGACACCCAAGGCCCGAGCTCTGGTGACCGGGAAGTCACCAGAACAGGGGGGCTGTTTCATTTGCTTTCTCTGCGGCCGATCAGCTTGCCGTCAGCCTGCGGAGATCCGTTTGGCGAGGTGCGCCAGCGCCTCCTCGACCTGGTCCACCAGCACCAGGCACAGCTCGCCCGGCTGCAGCCGGTCCAGCGCGGTGTCGATGGCCACGAACTCGCCGCGGATCTCGTCCACGTAGCTCGTCTTCGGGGCGCCTTGCAGGCCCTGGCGCAGCAGGGCCAGCACCTCGCCGTCCTCGCGGCCGCGCTGGCAGGCGTCCTGGAACAGGATCACCTCGTCGAAGGCCTTGCCGAGGATCTGCGTCTGCACGCGGATGTCCTCGTCGCGGCGGTCGCCGGCGCCGCTGATGACGACGCTGCGTTTCGTGGCCGGCAGCGCCTCGACGGCGGACACCAGCGCGTGCATCGCATCGCCGTTGTGGCCGTAGTCGGCGATCACGGTGGCGCCGCGGAAGTCCATCACGTTGAAGCGGCCGGGTGCGTTGTCGGCGTCGTTGGCGAAGCTGGCCACGCCGCGGCGGATCGTGTCCCAGTCCAGGCCCACGCCCCAGGCGGCGGCGACGGAGGCCATCGCGTTCTCGACCTGGAAGCCGATCGCGCCGTTGCGGGTGATCGGGATGTCGCGCAGCGGGATCTGCTCGCGCCAGGAGCCTTGCGCGGCCACCAGCATGTCGCCGTCCACGTAGACGCAGCGCTTGCCCTGCGAGCGGTGGGCGGCCATCAGCGGGTGGTGGCGGTCCTTGGCGAAGAAGATGATCTGGCCGGGGCAGGTGGAGGCCATGTTGGCCACCACCGGGTCGGCGGCGTTGAGCACCGCATAGCCGGTCGGCGCCACGTTCTGCACGATGACCCGCTTGACCAGGGCCAGTTCCTCGACGGTGTTGAGGAAGTTCATGCCCAGGTGGTCGCCGGCACCGAGGTTGGTGACCACGGCCACCTGGCAGCGGTCGAAACCCAGGCCCTCGCGCAGCACGCCGCCGCGGGCGGTCTCGAACACGGCGGCTTCCACGTCCGGGTGCATCAGCACGTTGCGGGCGCTCTTGGGGCCGGAGCAGTCGCCGGAGTCGGTCTGGCGGCCGTCGATGTAGACGCCGTCGGTGTTGGTCATGCCGACCTTCAGGCCCATCGTCGCGAACATGTGGGCGATCAGCCGGGTGGTCGTCGTCTTGCCGTTGGTGCCGGTGACGGCGACGACCGGGATGCGGCCGTCCTCGCTCTTCTGGCCGCTGCCGTAGAGGTGGCTGATGATCGCCTCGCCGACGTTGCGGCCCTTGCCGTAGCTGGGGCTCAAGTGCATGCGCAGGCCGGGTGCGGCGTTCACTTCCACCACGCCGCCGTTGACTTCCTCCAGCGGACGCAGCACGGTCTCCGCCACAACGTCCACGCCGCAGACATGCAGGCCCACGACCTGGGCCGCGGCGATCGCGCGGGCGGCCACCTCGGGGTGCACGTCGTCGGTCACGTCGGTGGCGGTGCCGCCGGTGGACAGGTTGGCGTTGTTGCGCAGGATCACGCGGCGGCCCTTGTCGGGGATCGATTCGGGGGTCAGGTCCTGCAGCGCCAGCCGCGCGACGGCGATGTCGTCGAAGCGGATCTTGGTCAGCGAGGTGGCATGGCCGTCGCCGCGCTTCGGGTCGCTGTTGACCTTGTCCACCAGCTGCTTGACGGTCAGCACGCCGTCGCCGATCACGTGCGGCGGGTCGCGGCGGGCGGCGGCGACCAGCTTGTCGCCGACGACCAGCAGCCGGTAGTCGCTGCCCGGCAGGAACTTCTCGACCATCACCTGGCCGATCTCGTCCGCGGCCTTGTAGGCGATGTCCATGTGCTCGCGGGTGACGACGTTGACCGTCACGCCCTTGCCCTGGTTGCCGTCCAGCGGCTTGACGACGACGGGCAGGCCCACTTCCAGTGCGGCTTCCCAGGCATCGTCCGGCGAGACGCAGGGACGGCCGGTCGGCACCGGCACGCCGGCGGATTCGAGCAGGCGCTTGGAGAGGTCCTTGTCCTGCGCGATCGATTCGGAGACGGCCGAGGTGGCGTCCACCTCGGCGGCCCAGATGCGGCGCTGCTTGGCGCCCCAGCCGAACTGCACGAGGCTGCCCTGCGTCAGGCGGCGGAAGGGCACGCCGCGGACGACGGCGGCATCGACGATGGAGCCGGTCGAGGGGCCGAGGCGCACGTCCTCGTCCATCTCGCGCAGCGTCTTCAGCGTGGTGTCGATGTCGAAGCTGCCCTCGGGGTTGGCGGCCGCTTCCAGCAACTTGACGGCCTCGTCGAAGGCCAGCCGGCCGACGTCTTCCTCGCTGTACTCGACGATCACCTGGAAGGTGCCCGCCTCGTTGGTCACGTGGGTCTGGCTGAAGGTCACCGGGCAGCCGGCCTGGGCCTGCAGCGCCAGCGCGGCCTGCTCGAGCACGCGGGCCATCGAGGCGTCGAGCCGCAGCGGGCCGATGGCCGGGAACAGCGCGCGCAGCCGCTGCTCGAAGCCGGGCATGCGGGCCAGCGAGAGCTCGGCCTCGGTGCAATGGACGACGGCCTCGATCGCCGTGTGGCGGCTCCACATGTTCGGGCCGCGCAGCGCGCGGGTGCGGGAGACTTCCATCTTGTGCGTTCTCTCAGTAGCTGGTTCAGGTGGCCTCAGGCGGCTTCAGGCACGAAGGTGTCCATGCCGGCGGAGATCAGTTCAGGCGGGATGTTCATGGCCCAGGCCGCGGCGACGGCGGCCAGCACGATGCTGGCATCGACCTCGGCGTTCTTGCTGCCCGCGGCGAAACGGCGCAGCAGCGCGTCCACATTGGCGCCGGAGGTCTCGGACTGGCCCTGGGCCAGCACCGCAGCGCCGCCCTGCAGGAAGACCGCGCGGCCGCCGGCCTCGCGGTGCGAGCGTATTGCCGGCAGATTGCCGTCCAGCGCGTAGAGCACCACCTCGCCGTCGCTCAGCTCGGCCATCTCGACCAGGGCCGGCACGGCGGCATGCAGCACCGCGACGCCTTCGCTCAGCACCACGTCCACCTGGGTGCGCATCACCTTGTAGAGGGCGGCGGCGTCCTGCACGTCGTACTCGGCCAGGCCGGCGAGCCCGCCGATGCTGCCGTCCATGTCGGTGACCACGCCCACCTGGCAGCGGTCATAGGCCAGGCCGTCGCGCAGGATGGCCGCGGCGCTGTTCTCGATCACGACGGCGTCCACGCCGCGGTTCATCAGCAGGCGGTGGGCGGCGTCCCAGCGGGAGCTGTCGCGCTTCTCGACGCGGCGGTTGGCCAGGAACAGGCCGTCGCGGCAGGCCAGGCCGACATGGCGGCCATTCAGGTGCAGCAGCCAGGCGACCAGGCGCGAGACGGTGTGCGTGCCGCGTGAGCCGGCCACGCCGACGACCGGGATGCGGCCGTTGTCGTCCTCGGCGAACAGGTGGTCGATGATGGCCTGGCCGACCGGCTGCGGCGCGCCGGCGGCGGGCTTCAGGTGCATCAGCAGGCCGGGGCCGGCATTGACCTCGACGATGGCGCCGCCGGTCTCGCTCAAGGGCTTGGAGATATCGGTGGTGACCAGATCGACGCCGGCGATGTCCAGGCCGATCACGCGGGCGGCCAGCGAGACGGCGTGGGCCACCTCGGGATGGATCTCGGCCGTGCAGTCGTTGGAGACGTTGCCGTTGCGCTGGATCAGCACGCGCTGGTCGAGGGCGGGCACCGATTCGATGGACAGGCCCTGGCGCTGCAGGTCCAGCAGGATCACGCCGTCCTCGGCCAGGGTCAGGCGGTTCAGCGGGAAGTCCTCGGTGGTGCCACGGCGCGGGTCGGTGTTGATCTGGCTGTCCACCAGTTGCTGGATGTTCGAGCGGCCATCGCCGACGACCCAGGCCTCCTCGCCGCGCGCCGCCGCCACGACCTGGCCGCCCACCACCAGCAGGCGGTGCTCCAGGCCGGGGATGTAGCTCTCCACCAGCACCTCGGAGCCGTGGGCGTCGGCCACCTTGAAGGCGGCCAGCACGTCGACCTTCTCGCGCAGGTCCAGCGTGACGCCGCGGCCGTGGTTGCCGTCGGAGGGCTTGACGACGACCGGCAGGCCGATGTCCTCCGCGCAGGCCCAGGCGTGCTCGGCGTCCTTGGCGACCGAGCCTTCCGGCACCGGCACGCCGACGCTCTTCAGCAGCGACTTGGTCAGGTCCTTGTCCCGCGCGATGCCTTCGGCGATGGCGCTGGTCATGTCGGTCTCGGCCGTCCAGATGCGGCGCTGGCGGGCGCCGTGGCCCAGCTGCACCAGGTTGCCGTCGTTCAGCCGGATGTGCGGGATGCGGCGGTCGGTGGCGGCGGCGACGATGGCCGCGGTCGAGGGGCCGAGGTAGCAGTCGTCCAGCTTGTCGCGGACGCGGGCCACGGCGGCGGCCACGTCGAAGGGCTCGCTGTTGATCGTCGCCATCAGCAGGGCATGGCCCTCGGCCAGCGCCTGGCGGGCGACCTGCTCGTCGCGGGCGCGGAACACCATGCGGTAGATGCCGTGCTTGCTGGTCGAACGGGTCTGGCCGAAGCCGGTGGGCATGCCCGAGAGGTTCAGCAGCTCGATCACCACGTGTTCCAGCACATGGCCCATCCAGGTGCCTTCGGTGAGGCGCTGCAGGAAGCCGCCGCGCTCGCCGACGCCGCAGTGGTGTTCCACGAGGGCGGGCAGGGCGGTGGTCAGCCGGTCGGTGAATCCTTCGAGCAGGTTGCTCGGGAATTGCTCGAGTTCTCCCAGATCGAGCCAGACCTCCAGCACGGGACGGTAAGTCCACATATTGGGTCCGCGCAGGTAGTTGACGCGGAGCAGCTTGATGTCTTCTTTCTTGCTCATGAATGAGGGCAGGGAGTCGTTGCCAAGTGGGCAGGGCGCAATTGTGCGCCGAGATTTGGGGGCCGGTCAGGCGGCGGGGCTAAAGGCGATTCGGGGCGAAAGCTTGCGCTTGAGACAAAATCCGGACTGGAAATTGCCGGCGGCCCTGGCGGCAGGACCGGACAAACAACACAAGATGCAGCATCAACCACCCGTAGAAGCAAGGACCTCAGATCACCCGCAGTGGCCGGCCTTGCAAAGCCGACTGCGTTCCGGGGAGAACGTCTCAGCCGCGCTGGAGGTTGACCTCGACTCGCAGATGCGCTTCGCCCGCGGCTTGCTGGCGCTGACGAACCAGCGCCTGCTCGCCTGGGATCCGGCCGGGGATGTCTGGTCGGATTGGGCCTTGGCGCCGGACCTGCACCTGAAGATCTCCGACCACGCCGGCATCGGCCACCTCGAGCTGGTGGACGGCACCCGGCGCCTGGCCAGCTGGCGCTTCACGCTGCAGGTGAACCTGCAGGCGCAGCGCTTCCAGGAGGCGGTTGAGAAGCGGGACGAACCGCCGGCCGCTGACGTCGAGGATGTCAGTTACTGCCCCAGCTGCAAGGCGCCGCTGCCGCCCGACTCCGAGGAATGCCCCACCTGCGAGCGCGAGCTGCACACGCCGCCGTCCACCTGGGTGCTGCTGCGGCTGTGGCGCTTCGCCCGGCCCTACCAGGGCCAGCTGGCGGCCGGTTTCGCGCTGATGCTGGGCGCGATGGCGTCCACGCTGGTGGCGCCGTATCTCACGATGCCGCTGATGGACGAGGTGCTGATCCCCTTCCAGCAGGGCCACCAGATCGAACCCGGCAAGGTAACGCTTTACATGGGCGGACTGTTCGGGGCCGCGCTGGTGTCCTGGCTGCTGGGCTGGGGCAAGACCTACATCCTTGCGCTGGTATCCGAACGTATCGCCGCCGACCTGCGCACGAGCACCTTCGAGCACCTGCTGGGCCTGTCGCTGGAGTACTTCGGCAGCAAGCGCACCGGCGACCTGATGAGCCGCATCGGCTCCGAGACCGACCGGATCAGCGTCTTCCTCTCGCTGCATGCGCTGGACTTCATCACCGATGTGCTGATGCTCCTGATGACGGCGACGATCCTGTTCTCGATCAACCCCTGGCTGGCGCTGGCGACGCTGGTGCCGCTGCCCTTCATCGCCTGGATGATCCACCTGGTGCGCGACCGGCTGCGCACCGGCTTCGAGAAGATCGACCGGGTCTGGGGTGAGGTGACCTCGGTGCTGGCCGACACGATCCCGGGCATCCGCGTGGTCAAGGCCTTCGCGCAGGAGAAGCGCGAGGCCCAGCGCTTCCGCAATGCCAACAAGCACAACCTGGCGCTGAACGACAAGCTGAACAAGACCTGGAGCCTGTTCGGCCCGACGGTGACGATGCTGACCGACATGGGGCTGCTGGTGGTCTGGGCCTTCGGCATCTACCTGGTGTCCAAGCAGAACATCACCGTCGGTACGCTGACCGCCTTCCTCGCCTATATCGGCCGCTTCTACGGGCGGATGGACTCGATGAGCCGCATCGTCTCGGTCACGCAGAAGGCGGCGGCCGGGGCCAAGCGCATCTTCGACATCCTGGACCACCGCTCCAACGTGCCCGAGCCGACGAATCCGGTGCCGATGGGCCAAGTCGAGGGCGGCATCCAGATCGAGGAGATCGGCTTCCGCTACGGCAACCGCGCGGTGATCCGCGGGCTGTCGCTGGACATCAAGCCCGGCGAGATGATCGGCCTGGTCGGCCACAGCGGCTCGGGCAAGAGCACGTTGGTCAACCTGATCTGCCGCTTCTACGACGTGACCGAGGGCTCGATCAAGGTGGACGGCGTGGACCTGCGCCGCATCGGCGTGGCCGACTTCCGCCGCCATATCGGCCTGGTGCTGCAGGAGCCCTTCCTGTTCTTCGGCACGATCGCCGAGAACATCGCCTACGGCAAGCCGGATGCGAGCCGCGAGGAGATCGTCGCCGCTGCGCGCGCCGCGCATGCGCACGAGTTCATCCTGCGGCTGCCGCAGGGCTATGACTCGCTGGTGGGCGAGCGGGGCCAGGGCTTGTCGGGCGGCGAGCGCCAGCGCATCTCGATCGCCCGCGCCTTGCTGATCAATCCGCGCCTGCTGATCCTCGACGAGGCGACGTCTTCAGTCGACACCGAGACCGAGAAGGAGATCCAGAAGGCGCTGGACAACCTGGTCAAGGGCCGCACGACGATCGCCATCGCCCACCGGCTCTCGACGCTGCGCAAGGCGGACCGCCTGGTGGTGATGGACCGCGGCCGCGTCGTCGAAGTGGGCCCGCACGAGGAACTGATGGCGCGGCAGGGCCACTACTGGCGGCTGTACGAGGCGCAGGCGCGCCGGGTCGACTCGGAGGACGAGGTGCCGGAGGCGCCGCCGAACCCGAACATCCATGTGGCGGTGGAGGCCTGAGCGATGAGCAGTGATCTGAATCTGAACCTGAGCCGCAATGCCTTCGGTCGCCTGGTGCTGGTCGACGAACAGGGCGTCGAGCATGTCGGCGTGACGCCGGTGCGCGCCCACCCGATCTCGGCGCCGGACGAAGGCGTGTCGCTGGTCGGCACCGACGGCCACGAGCTGGCCTGGATCGAACGCCTGTCCGCCCTGCCGGTGCCGCAGCGCGAGCTGCTGGAAAGCGAGTTCGCCCAGCGCGAATTCATCCCGACGCTGCTGCGCATCGCCAAGGTCTCGACCTTCTCCACGCCCAGCCAGTGGGACGTGGAGACCGAGCGCGGGCCTACGCAGTTCATCTTGAAGTCCGAGGAAGACATCCGCCGCCTCGCCGAGGGCCGGCTGATGATCACCAGCAGCCACGGCATCCAGTACCAGGTGCCGGATCGGTTCGCGCTGGATCGGGGGTCGAGGAAGTTGCTGGAGAGGTTTCTTTACTGAGTCAGCAAATGCGCAGAATCAGGGCGGGCGGATGGTGCGCTGCTGTCCTGCTCAAGTCTCCAAATGACTCTCGTAAACGGTCCGCAGGAATTTTCCTGTACGCCGGTCTAAAGAAGCAATTACGAGCGACAAGGGGCAGATCTGAGTGTCTTGACCTGTCATTCCGGACAGTTGCGGCAGCCCGTAGAAAGCATTTTTTGGGTCGGAAAAGTCTATGAACCATTTTCCGCCAAGATTCTTGCGAAATACCTGTCCAACATAGCGGGCAATACTGTCAATGGTTTTTGCCTCGCTTAATTCTTTGGCTTCGGTTGCGGATGGGTATCTGGCCAGGCAGAAATGCTCAACGGGGCTCAAAGATTCTGCCGTGAAATCCATTTTTCGTGAGATCTCGGCAGGGAGTGAATTCATCAGGCGTTCAATCGCATCGCCCATGTCCATGAGCCATGCTTGGAATTGATCATCATCTTCCGACATGGTCAGTGCCCTATTGAATACTTTATTCCAGCGTCCTCAAGCGCATCCAGAAGGGGTTGGGATGCCTTATCTCGGAAGACCCAAGTGATGTCCCAGCCCTTTTTTGCGAGGGCCTTGTCTCGAGCAAGTTCCCACAGATTTTCTGCCGTTGCACTTTGATAGCCCGTCTTGTACTCGACGCCGCGTTGGATTGTACGGTCGGCTATATCAAGGCGGCGAACAAAGGGCTGTCCGTCGACTTTCACTTCGACGGAAACCTCACGCTCCCCCCAATTCAGTGCTTGATGGTATCTGTCGACTGCCTTATTGGCCTCGGAAGCACGAGTCATGTTGGCGTCATACACCTTTGACCAACGCTCATAGTCCCAGCTACCGCCGTTGTCCTTGTACTCCTGCCATCGCACCTGCTTATGGCTGCTGGTTCCGGCTCCAGGCGATGAACTGACAGGCTCATCCTTTGGGGCCCCCCGCCTGGCGGTCCCAGCCGACGCATCGGATTCGCTACCGCCGGTGCCTTGAGGCCTCTGCCCGGGCGTCAGGCGAATGGACAACTGCTCTTCGTTGGCGGCCAGCCAGTCGGCCATGGCGGGCCCAAGACGGGTGTTCGAACGGATTCTCGCCAGAAGTTCCAGCCGAGACACAGCCCCGCGCGAGATGTACATCATCATTGCGCTCAGCAGGGAGATCAGGAGTCGCTGGTGCCCATGCGCCATCCGCAGCGCAGCCAGCCCGACATTCCCAGTGGCTGAGCCGGGAGGCGGATAAGTGGGCTGGGCCGGCTCGTTCAGCGGCCCCCACGCTTCCAGCGTGCCGCTCAGATATTCCTTGAAGGCTGCCGGCAGCGACTCGGCCATTTCCTTGATCAGCAGCCCGAGGCCCAGCCAGCCGAGGGCCCAGGTGGTCACGCCGACACCCACCGTCGCACCGCCGATGGCGCCGGGGACTGCGCCGACGCCTGCGCCGCCGATGGCCCCGGCGACGCCGCCGATCACCCCACCGGCCAGTGCGCCGCAGGCGTACGCCGTGAGAAGGTCCTTGACCAGCGCGGCCAGGATGCCCGCCACCATGCTCAGGTCGATACCCGCCAAGGTCCGGCCGAGTTGCTCCATGGCCATCGGCACCGAGCGTTCGACCGCCTCGCGGACGCGGGCCGTGCGTGATGCCTGCTCGGCAATCCAGCGCGTTCCGCTGTCGATGCGGCGGCCCATCGAGTCGAAGATCGCGCCGAAGCCGGCCTGGGCATAGGCCCTTTCGAGACGCTCCAGATCGAGCCAGCTGGACAACAAGGCCGCCTCCGCATTGCAAGGAGACCGATGCTGCGTGGCCGCTGGCGCGGCGGCCATCCCGATGACGCCGGGAAGTCTTTACCTCGGTGCGATGCGCTGCAATTGCCGAGAGATGTCTTCCACCAGCAGTTCCCGCCGCTGGCTCTTGCCTGGCTCGGCCCAGTCGGGGTGGCTGCGGGCCGTTTGCGCGAGTGCGATGGTCTCCCGCAGCGTCTTGTCGTCGCCGGCGTTCATCGAGGGCTCGGCCTGCACCAGCGCGCCGAGCGCCGCATGGCCGCGTTGTTCCAGCGTGCCGGCCAGGTCGCAGAGCTGCCGTCCGGCCAGGAAGATCACAGGGTCTGCAAGCGTCAATTCATGGACACCGCTCAGGCGGTTCGCCAGCTTGCGCCCGATCTGCCGCCAGCCTTGCGAGGCGACGGTGCCGATCGCCCCGCCCAGCGCCGCGCCGGCGCCCAGCGAGAGGCCGCCGACCGCCAGGTCCGCCACCACGCCCAGCGAAGCGCCCACGGCCGCGCCCATGCCGAGCTTGCGGCCGGCCTCGCGCAGCGTGTCCGGATGGAAGAGGTCGCTGGCCCAGCGGCCGTCCTGCCAGGGCAGTCGGGACAGCTGAAGATCGGCGCGGTCGAAGCCGTGGATGTCCATCAGCAGGTCGGCGCAGCGGCGGACGCGCTGCACGGCCTGCAGCTGCAGCTGGCGCTCGGCCTCGGCGCGGGCCCTTGCATCGGCATGCACGCGCCGGTCGATCTCGCGGCGCAGGGCCGCCAGCTGCACCAGCAGGTCCGCAACGGCGCGGGCATCGGCCTCGGCGCGCCGGTGGCGCTCCTCGTCCAGCGCCGCATTGACCTGCTGCAGTTCGGCGCGCCGCGCCGGCAGCAAAGTCGCCAGGTCCTGATAGAGCTGGCGCTCAGCGCCGATGAAAGGCGCCACCGCGTCGAAGGCTGTCTGCGCATGCAGGCCGGCACCGGCCAGCGCCTGCTGCCAGTCGGCGGTGCGGGCGGCCGGGTCGGCGACGAAATTCAGCACCGGCATCAGCGGGCGGGCGCAGCTGTTGAGCAGCTCGATCTCGGCGCGGTGCTTGGGCAGCACCGGCTCGCGGCAGTCGATCACGTAGAAGCCGGCGTCCACTTCCAGCAGGCGGCGCAGCACCTTGGCCTCCTGCTCGAAGGTGGCGCGCGCTTCGGGGCCGGCGAGGAAGGCGCGCACGCGGGCGGGGCGGTCGTCGCCGCCCTGCTGCTGCAGGTGCTGCCAGAGTGCGATCGAGTCTTCCAGGCCCGGCGTGTCGAAGAAGCGCAGCGGCGGGGTGCCGTCGAGGCTCAGTGTTATCGCTTCGACATGGCGGGTGGTGCCGGGCTGCTCAGAGACGCGGCCGAAGTCGCGCCGACGGGTCAGCGTGCGCAGCAGCGAGGTCTTGCCGGCATTGGTGTGGCCGACGACGGCGATGGCCAGGGGCGTCATGCGTGGGGCTCCAGCCAGGCGAGCGCGGCGACGCGGTCCTCGTGCAGGGCAATGCCGGCGAGGCCGCTGGCGGCCAGCCAGTCGCGCCAGCGCGAGGCACCGCGGCCCGGCACCAGCAGCGCGGTGGCGCCCGCCGAGCCGGCCGCCTCGCGCAGCAGGCGCGCCGTGCCGCGGTCCGGGCTGGAAGCGCCGTGGCAGACGATGAGGAGCCGCACGGGAGGCGCCGCCGCGAGTTCCGCCAGCAAGGCCTCTCGCTCGCCGAGGCTGCCGGCGATGCGGCGCGGCGGCCAGTCCGCCTCCGGTGGGAGCTCGAAGCCGATCAGCAGCGGGGCGCCGGCCGCGCCGGTACGCGACTGGAGGCTGGTATGCGCCTGGGGCTGCTCCGGGTCAAGCGCCTCGACGGCGGCGGGCAGCCTGGCGAGCAGGCGCCGCGCATAGGGCTCGCCGAGGTCTGGCGCGAGGCGGCGTCGACCTACCCGCCAGACGAGGGCGCAGGCCGCCAGGCTCAGCAGCCGCAGGCCCAGCCCGTAGATGGCCACGCAGCCGATCAGCCACCAGGCCCAGTCGCGCTGCTGGTCGGGCCCGGCCGTGCCGGCCAGCAGCGCGGCGGCGTCGGGCGGCGGAAAGCCCAGCCGTGCCGGCAGCCAGGCGCTGGCCTCGGTGAAGGCGGTGAAGAAACCCGGCGTAAGGATCGTCGTCTCCCAGTCGAGCCGGTAGGCGCGCAGCGCGAAGCCCAGCGCCAGGCCGAGCAGCAGCACCGCGAAGGACAGACTCCATATCAGATGGCTCAGCGCGCCGAAGACCCAGGGTGCCAGCCGGGCGCGGGCGAGCACATCGCCGGTGGCGCGAGCGAGTTGCAAGGCATGCGGGCCGCGGTCCAGTCGGGCGGTCAGCTGCAGCGCCAGCCGACCCAGGCCGGTGCCGCTGGATCTTGGCGTCAGCACGAGAGACGCCGCCCAGACCAACCAGCTCAACGCATGCAGTCCCAGCAGCGAAGCGAAGGCGGCGACGGCATTGATCCGGCGCTCCTCGCCCAGCAGGCCGTGCGCCAGACCCCAGGCCAGCGCGGCCACCGCCAGGGCCAGCACCAGCAGCACCGCGCCGCCGAAACGCCGCCAGCGCGCCCATTCGCGCTGCAGGCCCAGCCGCTTGCCGAGCAGCCAGGCCCGCTCCACGAGCCGCACACGGTCATCGCCCGCCCCGAGACGGCGCAGTTCCGCACTGTCATCCAGCGGCCCGTCTTCCTCGATCAGTTGCACCGCGCGCCAAACGGCAGCGGCCTCCAAAGGGCTTCGGGGAGCGGTGTCGGGTGCATCGGCCATCGGTTCCGGAGTCTGCCATCGACAAAGCCGAGTCCGGGCCTCTACAATTGACGTTTACGTAAACGTAAACTGCGCGGCGCGTCACCAGGAGACATCGAATGAGCAATCTGCCCGGCCTCAATTTCCAACTCGGCGAGGACATCGACGCGCTGCGCGACGCGGTCCACGCCTTCGCCCAGGCCGAGATCGCGCCCCGCGCGGCCGAGATCGACCACAGCGACCAGTTCCCGATGGACCTGTGGCGCAAGATGGGCGAGCTGGGCATCCTGGGCGTGACCGTGCCCGAGGAGTTCGGCGGCGCCAATATGGGCTACCTGGCCCATATGGTGGCGATGGAAGAGGTGAGCCGCGCCTCGGCCTCGGTGGGCCTCAGCTACGGTGCGCACTCGAACCTCTGCGTCAACCAGATCAACCGCAACGGCAACGCCGCCCAGAAGGCCAAGTACCTGCCCAAGCTGATCAGCGGCGAGCACGTCGGCGCGCTGGCGATGAGCGAGCCGGGCGCCGGCTCCGACGTCATCAGCATGAAGCTGAAGGCCGAGGACAAGGGCGGCTACTACGTCCTCAACGGCAACAAGATGTGGATCACCAACGGCCCGGACGCCGACACGCTGGTGGTCTACGCCAAGACGGAGCCGGAGCTGGGCGCCCGCGGCGTCACCGCCTTCCTGATCGAGAAGGGCATGAAGGGCTTCTCGATCGCGCAGAAGCTGGACAAGCTCGGCATGCGCGGCTCGCACACCGGCGAGCTGGTGTTCCAGGACGTGGAAGTGCCGGCTGAGAACGTGCTGGGCGCGGTCAACAGCGGCGCCAAGGTGCTGATGTCGGGCCTGGACTACGAGCGCGCCGTGCTGACCGGCGGCCCGCTGGGCATCATGCAAAGCGTGATGGACAACGTGATCCCGTACATCCACGACCGCAAGCAATTCGGCCAGAGCATCGGCGAGTTCCAGCTGATCCAGGGCAAGGTCGCGGACATGTACACCGTGCTGCAGGCCGCGCGCTCGTTCGCCTACACCGTGGCCAAGAACCTCGACATGCTGGGCAGCGACCACGTGCGCCAGGTCCGCAAGGACTGCGCCTCGGTGATCCTGTGGACGGCCGAGAAGGCCACCTGGATGGCCGGCGAGGGCGTGCAGATCTTCGGCGGCAACGGTTACATCAACGAGTACCCGCTGGGCCGCCTCTGGCGCGATGCCAAGCTGTACGAGATCGGGGCCGGCACTTCCGAGATCCGGCGCATGTTGATCGGCCGAGAGCTTTTCGCCGAGACGATGTAATGGTCTTGCTGCACCGCAGCGAGAATGCCGACATGAGCACTGACCTGAGCGAACTGCTTGACTCGAACAAGCAATGGGCCGCGGCCACCGAGGCGCGGGAACCTGGTTTCTTCTCGAAGCTGCTGAACCAGCAGACGCCGCAGTACCTGTGGATCGGCTGCGCCGATTCCCGCGTGCCGGCGAACGACCTGGTGAACCTGCTGCCGGGCGAGCTGTTCGTCCACCGCAACGTGGCCAACGTCGTCGTCCACTCGGACCTGAACTGCCTGTCCGTCATGCAGTTCGCCGTGGACGCGCTGAAGGTGCAGCACATCATCATCGTCGGCCACAGCGGCTGCGGCGGCGTCAAGGCCGCGCTGCTGGACCAGCGCGTCGGCGTGGCCGACAACTGGATCCGCCACGTGCAGGACGTGCGCAACCACCACCAGGAGTGGCTGGACAGCCTGCGCGAAGACCAGCGCTGGGGCGCGCTGTGCGAGCTGAACGTGCTGGAGCAGGCCCGCAATGCCTGCCAGACGACCGTGGTCCAGGACGCCTGGGCGCGTGGCCAGTCGGTGGTCGTGCACGGCTGGGTCTACGGCCTGCACAACGGCCTGCTGGAAGACCTGCAGATGACGGTGGGCAATCACGACGACGTGATTCCCGCCTTCAAGCGCGCGCTGGCGGCGGTCAAGAGCCGCTACGCCTGAGATCGATTGAGTAGAGATACAGACTTACAAGGAGCAAGCACCATGGCTACCGATTCCATCGTCATCGTTTCCGCCGCACGCACGCCGATCGGCGGCCTGCTGGGCGATTTCTCTTCCCTCTCGGCATGGGAGCTGGGCGCCGTCGCGATCAAGGCCGCGGTCGAGCGTGCCGGCGTCCCCGGCGACTCGATCGAAGAGGCCTTCATCGGCAACTGCCTGATGGCCGGCCAGGGCCAGGCCCCGGCGCGCCAGGCCGTGCTGAAGGCGGGCCTGCCGCAGTCGGTCGGCGCGGTGACGCTGTCCAAGATGTGCGGCGCCGGCATGCGCGCGACGATGTTTGCCCATGACACGCTGAAGGCCGAATCGGCCGACATCCTGATCGCCGGCGGCATGGAGTCCATGACCAATGCCCCGCACCTGATGTTCGCGCGCAAGGGCGTGAAGTACGGCGCCGCGCAGATGTACGACCACATGGCGCTGGACGGCCTGGAAGACGCCTACGAGCGCGGCAAGGCCATGGGCGTGTTCGCCGAGCAGTGCGTCTCCAAGTACAGCTTCAGCCGTGAAGCGCAGGATGCCTTCGCCGTCTCGTCCACCGAGCGCGCGATCCGCGCGAACACCGACGGTTCGTTCGCCTGGGAAATCGCCCCGGTCACGATCGCGGGCCGCAGCGGCGACACGGTCATCGGCAAGGACGAGCAGCCCTTCAAGGCCAAGCTGGACAAGATCCCCGGCCTGAAGCCCGCCTTCAAGAAGGACGGCACGATCACCGCCGCCACCTCCTCGTCGATCAGTGACGGCGCCGCTGCGCTGGTGCTGATGCGCGAATCGACCGCTGCCAAGCTGGGCCTGGCCCCGGTGGCCCGCATCGTCGGCACGGCGGTCCACGCCAACGCGCCTGAGTGGTTCACCACCGCCCCGGTCGGCGCGATCGAGAAGCTGCTGAAGAAGAACGGCTGGGATGCGAAGAGCGTCGACCTGTGGGAAGTCAACGAAGCCTTCGCCGCCGTCACGATGGCCGCGATGGCCGAGTTCAAGCTGCCGCACGAGATCGTCAACGTCAACGGCGGCGCCTGCGCGCTGGGCCACCCGATCGGCGCCTCGGGCGCCCGCATCATCGTCACGCTGCTGGGTGCGCTGAAGCACCGCGGCCTGAAGCGCGGTGTGGCGGCGCTGTGCATCGGCGGGGGTGAGGCGACGGCGGTGGGTGTCGAGCTGATGTGAGCTTCTGGGCGTATCTCTTGAAGTGTCGCGATGGCTCGTTTTATGCGGGCCATAGCGAGGATCTGGAGATGCGGCTGGGGCAGCATCGGAGTGGGGTGATTCCGGGGTACACGAGCAAGCGCAGGCCGGTGGAACTGGTGTGGAGTCAGGCCTTCGGGACTCGCGAGGAGGCCTTGGCTGCGGAGTTGCAGATCAAGGGGTGGAGTCGCGCGAAGAAGGAAGCATTGATTCGCGGTGACTGGCAGGGCTTGCAGGTGCTGGCTTGGGGGACGAAGAATCCCTTGCCTGCCCACTTGGTCACGGGCCCTTCGATACCTCAGGGCGAACGGATGATGGTCCCCCTCGACGAAGGACACCCCAACGCCGTTCGGGCTGAGGTATCGAAGCCCCCAGCCCAAACCCTCAAACAAGGCAAACCCAAATGACCCAAGCCCTCATCATCGGCGCCTCCCGCGGCATCGGCCTCGAATTCGTCCGCCAGTACCGCGCCGACGGCGCCCAGGTCGTCGCCACCGCCCGCAGCGACGAGGGCCTTGCCGCCATCCACGCCCTCGGCGCCAAGCCGCTAAAGCTCGACGTCAGCGACACCGCCAGCGCCTCCGGCCTGGCCTGGCAGATCGACGGCCATGCCTTCGACACCGTCATCATCGTGGCCGGCGTCTACGGCCCGCGCCACACCGGCCTGCAGAGCCCGACCGCCAGCGAGTTCGACGACGTCATGCACACCAACGTCCTCGGCCCGATGCGCGTGCTGCCGCAACTGCCCGACTACCTGGCCCCCGGCGCGAAGCTCGCCATCCTGTCCTCGCGGATGGGCTCGATCGGCGAGCGTTCGTCATCGTCAGGCTGGCTCTACCGCGCCTCCAAGGCCGCGGCCAACTCGGTGCTGAAGGACGCTTCGCTGCTGCTCGAAGGCAAGGCGATCTGCCTGAGCTTCCACCCGGGCTGGGTGCGGACCGAGATGGGCGGCAGCGGCGCCGACATCGACGTCACGACCAGCGTCTCCGGCATGCGCAAGGTGCTGGCCGGCGCCAAGGCCGAGGACAACGGCTCCTTCCATAACTACGACGGCCAGCGCATCGCCTGGTAAAGAGACAAGCAAGATGATCCTCAACGAAGACCACCGCGCCGTGCAGGACGCCGTCCGTGCCTACGTGCAAGCCGAGATCGCTCCGAAGGCGGCCGAGTGGGACAAGACCCACCACTTCCCGGCCAGCGAGCTGCAAGGCCTGGCCGAGCTGGGCTGCTACGGCGTGGCCGTGCCCACCGAGTACGACGGCGCGGGCCTGGACTATCTGGCCCTGTCCATCATCCTGGAAGAGATCGGTGCCGGCGACGGCGCCACCTCCACCGTGGTCAGCGTCAACAACTGCCCGGTCTGCTCGATCCTGATGGGCTTCGGCAACGAGGACCAGAAGCAGCGCTTCCTGAAGCCGCTGGCGCGCGGCGACATGCTGGGCGCCTTCTGCCTGACCGAGCCGCATGTCGGCTCCGAGGCCGGCGGCCTGAAGACGACAGCTGTGCGTGACGGCGACGACTACATCCTCAATGGCGTCAAGCAGTTCATCACCAGCGGCAAGAACGGGGATATCGCCATCGTCATGGCCGTCACCGACAAGGCCGCCGGCAAGAAGGGCATCAGCGCCTTCCTGGTGCCCACCGACACGCCCGGCTACACGGTGGCGCGCATCGAGGACAAGATGGGCCAGCATGCCAGCGACACCGCGCAGATCCTGTTCGAGAACTGCCGCGTGCCGGCTGCGAACCGCCTGGGTGAAGAAGGCCAGGGCCTGAAGATCGCGCTGTCCGGCCTTGAGGGCGGCCGCATCGGCATCGCCTCGCAGGCGGTGGGCATGGCCCGCGCGGCCTTCGAGGCGGCGCTGAAGTACAGCAAGGAGCGCGTGACCTTCGGCCAGCCGATCTTCGAGCATCAGGTGATCGGCCACAAGCTGGCCGAGATGGCCACGCAGATCGAGGCCGCGCGCCAGCTGATCTGGCATGCCGCCGCGCTGAAGGACGCCGGCCAGCCCTGCCTGAAGGAGGCGGCGATGGCCAAGCTCTTTGCCACCGAGATGGCCGAGAAGGTCTGCTCCGCGGCGATCCAGGTCCACGGCGGCTACGGCTACGTCAGCGACTTCCCGGTCGAGCGCATCTACCGCGACGTGCGCGTCTGCCAGATCTACGAAGGCACGTCCGAAGTGCAGAAGATCCTGATCGGCCGCGCGCTCGCGTAACGTAACTAGAGCCGAATCAACTGCCCCTGCCCGGAGTAGCCGAAGGTCGGCGTCTGCTGGGGCATCTCGCACTTCTGGCGGCTGCAGATCTGTCGGGTGTACTGGACGACGTCCGGCCCCACCTTGCTGCGCAGCACCTCGGCCACCGGCTGGCTGCCCTTGATGGCGGTCAGCGTGCGGGTGAAGCGCGAGGTGAACACGCCGTCGAAGGACGACTCCTGGCTGGTCGAGGCGGTCACCACCGCGAAGTGCTTCTGGCCCTGCACGCTCTGCGCCACGCGCGCCGCATCGGGCCCGCCGATATTGCTGACCGCCTGCACGCCGCCCGCGCCCATCTCGGCGGTGATCAGGTTGCGCGCGGCGTTGCCGGAATGGCAGGTGTCGATCACCCACAGCACCTGCTGGCAGGGCAGGCCCATGCACAGGCTCTGCAGCTGCCAGAAGTCCAGCAGGGCGGGGTTGTTGAAGGCGAAGTCGTGCAGCGCCGGCATGCCGTAGCCCGAGGGCGAGAAATCCGACGGGCCGCCGTGGCCTGACAGGAACACGCCCACCAGGTCGCCGGGCCCGACCTTGGCCACCAGCTTCTTCAGCTCCAGCGTGACGTTGAGCGTCGTGGCCGAGGCGTCTTTCAGCACCGTGATGTTGCTGCGCGGCGTGCCGGTGTCCAGCATCATCTGCTCGTACTGGACCAGGTCGCGCGCCACCTGGGGCAGGTCGGAGATGCCGCTGCCGGTGCGCTGGCGCACGGCAGCGTAGTCGGCCACGCCGATGATCAGCGCCCAGCGCTGGGTGGGCGC
>NZ_LYVQ01000094.1 GCF_001984095.1 Pelomonas sp. KK5 | reverse complement strand
CCGCCGCCGAAGGCCCCGCCGGCCGAGCCCGTCGACCGCAACCAGGTCGAGAAGGTGACCACCGCCAAGAGCGCCTTCGATCGCACGCACGTCGGCCCCAAGGGCGCGAACCTGTTCGCCGCGATGGTCGAGCGGCTGATGCGCGACAGCGTGCCGGCGCTGGCGCCGTATTTCCGATGAAACACCTGGCCCTGCTCGCGCTGCTGTCCAGCGCTGCCGTCATGGCTGCGCCGCAACTGACGGCGGAGCAGGCGCGGCAGTTCAGCCGCACCGAAGTGCTCGGCTACGCCGGTGAACCGGGTCATGAAACCGCGGACCGCTGGGATCCGCTGGCCGAGGCCTTCCCCACGGCCAGGCCTGACTACGTCGTTGACGGCTCCGCGAAGGAGGACGGCCGCCGGCGCTTCCGCACCATCCAGGCCGCCGTCAACCAGGCCATCGTCGATGCCGCCAGGCCGCGCGTGCGCATCCTGGTCCAGCCCGGCGTCTACCGCGAACTGGTGTACGTGCCCGCCTCGCCCACCACCGCCATCACGCTGGAAGGCGCGACGACGGACGCCAGCGACACCGTCATCAGCGCCGGCCTCGACGCCGCCGTCACAGGCGAGGCCTACGCGCAACAGTACGGAGCGCAATTCGCCGGCATGGCGCCCGCGATCCAGGCGATGCACGAGTCGCTGAAGAAGCGCCCGATGCTCGGCACCTTCGGCAGCTACACCGTCTGGGTCCGCAATGCCGGCTTCCAGGCCCGCAACATCACTTTCGAGAACGCCTACCGCCGGCCGGCCGCCGCACCCTGCGTGGATGACTGCCGCGCCACGCCGCAGGTCTCGCACCAGGCCGTCGCACTGGCCGTCGACGGCGCCGATAAGGCCCGCTTCGAGAACGTACGCCTGCTGGGCCTGCAGGACACGCTGTTCATGAAGGCGCAGGACGGCGGCCGCACCGCCCGCGTGTTCTTCGACCGCAGCTACATCGAAGGCGATGTGGACTTCATCTTCGGGGACGCCACCGCCTTCTTCTACCGATCGGAGATCCGGCAGCTCGGCGGCCGCGAGGCCAGCTATGCCGGCGCGCCGGACACCAATCTGAAGACACGCTACGGCCTGGTCTTCGAGCACTGCCGCTTCACATCCCAGGGCGGTTCCAGGTTCTACCTGGCCCGCCAGTGGTTCCACAACCAGAAGTGCACGCCCTTCGGCAAGATGGAACTGCCCGGCTACCGCTGCGTGCTGGGCGAGACCAGCGCCTACACGGCGCCCGTCGGCACGATCAACAAGGCGGTGCTGGAGACCGTCGGCAAGATGGTGGTGCTGAACTCCGAGATCGGCCCGCACATCGACAAGGCTCGCCCCTGGTCCGACTGGAACCAGAGCGGCAAGCTGTCCTTCCGCCCGGTGCAGTTCGACTCGGACGACTACTGGCGCCACCTGCTCGAGGTCGGCATCGACCCCGTCAAGGATCTCGGTTATGCCGGCCGTCCGAACCCGCCGCTGATCTTCCTCGGCGAGTACAACAACCAATATGGGGCGAACTGAAGTGGAATCCGAATCCAAGCTGTCCGAACGCAGAGGAAATACCGAGAGACGCAGAGGCCGCAGAGCTTCTGAGACTCTCTGCGCCCTCTGCGTCTCTCGGTCTTCTCTCTGCGTTCCGGAAACTGATTTCATGCGTCGCGAGTGCCGCAAATGCGGACTGGACAACTGAAGTGAAACATCAGAGCGAACTCGGCGATGAACCGTTCGCCCTGAGCCTGTCGAAGGGCTGGTCCGACAAGGCCGAGGCTTCGACAAGCTCAGCCCGAACGGAGTTCGTTTCATCGGTCGCGGGTGGCGCGCAGCGCCATGGACAACTCATATGAATCTCCAGCGTCGCACACTGCTCCATGCCGCAGCCAGCGTCGGTCTCGCCGGCGGCGCCGCGCTCGCCCGCCCCATCGACCCCTGGACCCAGGCCCAGGACATCATCGACCGCTTGTCGAAACCGCTGCCCTTTCGCGACGAGGACTTCGACATCACCGCCTTCGGCGCCCGCCGCTGCGAACTGGTGAAGGTGCGCGCCTTCGTCTCACATCACGAGCAGGCGATGGTGGACACGCCCGCGCCCGAAGCGCCGGACTGCCACGGCGCCGTCGCCAAGGCCATCGAAGCCTGCCACGCTGCCGGCGGCGGCCGCGTCGTGATCCCCGCCGGCGACTGGTACTGCGCCGGCCCGATCCGGCTCCTGAGCCATGTCCATGTGCACCTGAAGGCCGGCGCCCACGTCTTCTTCAGCCAGCAGCCCGAGCACTACGCGAAACACGGCGACTTCGACTGCGGCCCGCACGGCAAGCTGGTGCGCTCGCGCTGGCAGAGCAACGACTGCCTGAACCTCAGCTCGATGGTCTACGCCTTCGGCCAGGACCATATCGCGCTGACCGGCGAGGACTGGACCAGTATCCTCGACGGCCAGGGCGGCGTGCCCTTCAGCGAAGGCGAGGACTGCTGGTGGACCTGGAAGGGCCACAACAAGACCATCGGCGCGGTCGCGGCGCAGGCGACGACGCCCGGCTACAAGACCGGCCGGCCCTCGGGCGCCAACATCAACCCGATCAACCCGGAGTCGCTCGCGGCACTCGCACCGGGCCTCGGCGACGCCGAACGCGCGCTGATCCAGGGCCCGGGCCAGCGCTGGCGGGCCGACGAGTTCTTCCTGCCCGCGCTGTCCGAGGCCGGCGTGCCGATCGAGCGACGCGTGTTCGGCCTCGGCCACTACCTGCGGCCCTCGATGATCCACATCATCGGCTGCACCAACGTGCTGCTGGAGGGCTACCAGGTCACCAACACGCCCTTCTGGCAGCACCACCCGGTCCACTGCCGCAACCTCGTCATCCGGCGCGTGCACGCCAACAGCCTGGGCCCCAACAACGACGGCTTCGACCCCGAGGCCTGCGACCATGTGCTGGTCGAGCATTGCACCTTCGACACCGGCGACGACTGCATCGCAATCAAGGCCGGCAAGAACCAGGACACGCAGTACGGCCCCTCGCAGAACATCGTCATCCAGCACTGCACGATGCAGAGCGGCCACGGCGCGGTGACGCTGGGCAGCGAGATGGCCGGCGGCATCCAGAACATCTATGCCCAGCACCTGCTGCTGCAGAACATCCACTGGCAGACCAACCCGCTGAACACGGCGATCCGGCTCAAGACCAACATGAACCGCGGCGGTTACCTGCGCAACTTCCATGTGCGGCATGTGCAGATCCCGAACGGCGTGCAGACCACGCCCTCGTTCTACGCCTCGCTGCCCGGCTCGCCGATCGCCTCGCGCACCGTCGCCACCGCGGCTGGTGCCGTCGTCACCTTCGACTGCGACTACACGCCCACCAGCGACAGCGTGCGCACGCGGCCGCCCGCGGTCTCGAACGTCCACATCTCGCACGTGACGGTCGGCAACGTGGCCCGCCCGGGCGGCGCCCCGGCCTCCTGCTACCAGGCCGTGGTGATCCTCGGCCCGGTCGCCTCCGACTACAACGGCCCGCAGCCGATGCCGCAGGTGCTGCCGGTCAGCGAGGTGAGCATCAGCGATTGCGACTTCGGCACGCCGGTCAACGCGGCGCAGCCGATCTATCTCTACAACGTGGCCGGACTGAAGCTGAGCAAGGTCAGCATCGGCGGCCGGATCTTCGATACGACTCTGGTGGCGCGGGCCTGACGCCCGAGGCCTTCTCTTGCACCGGCTCGACCCGCGCGGCACTGCCTGCCTGCGCGGCGCTCGCGCACCACCACGACAACATTGGAGACGACCTCATGAAGATGAAGATGGCCCTGGCCGCGCTGGCCGGCGCAGCGCTGCTCGCCTCGCCGGCGTTCGCTGCCGACGTGCTGCCCGCCGGCACCCTGATCACCGCCAGCGGCACGCCGCTGCTGGGCCTGGCCCACGGCTTCGCCGACGAGCCCGGCACCAACGTCACCCCGCTGGTGGCCGACGATCTCGAGTACATCAGCGCCGACTACGCGATCGCGGTCGACTTCTTCACCGACGGCCGCGTGCAGGTCTGGAACAACACCGGCGCCACCAGCGTGCCGGGCTCGTATTCGCTGACGTTCACCTTCGACGGGGCCGCATTGAGCGGCTTCTCGCTGCTGGACACCAGCGCCGTCACCGCGGGCCTGCCGAGCGCCACGCTGGTGGATGCCCACACGATCCGCCTGAACTTCAGCAACCTGGCCACCGGCGCCGAGTTCGACAGCTTCACCGCGCAGATCACCGCCGCTCCGGTGCCGGAGCCGGCCAGCTATGCGCTGCTGGGCGCCGGCCTCGCATTGCTGGCCTTCGCACGCCGGAGGACCCAGGCATGAGGCAGCTCAGCACCATCGCCCTCGCCGCTGCGCTCGCCACCGGCAACGCCCTCGCGATCGACGTCGCCCAGCAGACCGCCCCCGCCGACGGCTTCGGCGCCGGCACCATCGGCGGCAGCGCCGCCACGCCGGAGCGCATCTACACGGTCCACAACCGCGCCGAGCTGCTCAACGCGCTGGCCAATGCCGGCAACCTGCCCAAGATCATCAAGGTGGCCGGCACCATCGACATGACCGAGGGCCTGCCCTACGCCAACACCGCCGACCAGAAGGTCCGCTCGCGCATCCGCCTGACCAGCAACACCACGCTGATCGGCGAAGGCCCCGGCGCCGGCTTCATCAACGCCTGGATCGACATCACCAGCATCAGCCAGGTGATCGTGCGCAACCTGCACATCGTGGCACCCTGCGACGTGGGCCCGGTCTGGGACCCGACCGACGGCGCCACCGGCAACTGGAACTCGGCCTACGACGCGATCGGCATCGTCACCGCCACCCAGGTCTGGATCGACCGCAACACGATCACCGACGACCCGGTCAGCGACGACACGCTGCCGATCGAGAACGGCAAGACCAAGCAGTGCCACGACGGCGCGATCGACATCACCAAGGGCGCGGACCTGATCACCGTCTCCTACAACGTCGTCACGCGGCACGACAAGTCCATGCTGATCGGCGGCTCCGACAGCCTCACCAGCGACGCCGGCAAGCTGCGCACCACCATCGCCAACAACGTGTTCGACGGCGTCACCCAGCGCGTGCCGCGCGTGCGCTTCGGCCAGGTCCACGTCTTCAACAACTACTTCACCGGCAGCAAGTCGGCCGTGGTCTACCCGCATCTCTACAGCATCGGCGTGGGCAAGGATGCGAACATCATCTCGAACGCCAATGTGTTCGCGGTCGACGGCGCCGTCGGCTGCGACAGCGTGATCAGCTATCCGACGCTGACGCCGACCGGCGGCATCTTCCAGGACAGCGGCTCGCTGCTGAACGGCGCGGCGATCAGCGGCTGCACCGTCGCCAGCGGCGCCGGCTTCGTGCCGCCCTATGCCTACAAGCCGCGGCCGGCCGCCCTGGTCAAGGCCAACAACCTCGCCCAGGCCGGCGCCGGCAAGATCACCACGCAGATCGCCGGCAACGGCAATGTCTACGACGTGGCCGGCACGAAGCTGCCCGCGGCCAAGGAGACCGCCGTGCCGAGCGACACGCGCATCGCGCTGTCCTTCGACGCGCCGCCGACGATCGGCACCACGGGCAAGATCAGCATCTACCGCGTCAGCGACGATGCGCTGGTCGACAGCATCGACCTCAGCAACGCGCCCTCGTCCACCGACACCCAGGCCGTGCTCGCGCGGACCAATCTGGAGATCGACGCGATCGGTTTGGGCGCGATGCCGGAGAACGCTCAGTTGGCGCGTTATGTCTGGTACCGCCCGGTCAGCGTCAAGGGCAGCACCGCGACGATCCGGCCGCACAGCGGCAAGCTGGACTTCGGCACCGCCTACTACGTGACCATCGACGCCGCGGCGCTCGCCGGCACGATCAAGGGCGGCGCCTTCGCGGGCATCAGCAAGGCCGACGGCTGGACCTTCACCACCCGCGCCGCGCCGGCCAGCTTCACGCAGGTCAGCGTGGACGACACCGGCACCGCCGCCGACTTCCGCACGCTGCAGGGCGCGCTGAACTGGGTGATGAAGTACTGCTCCACCACCAGCGCCGCGAGCTACGGCTGCAACACGGTGGCCACGCCGAAGACGATCACGGTGGCCAACGGCACGTACACCGAGATGAACCAGCTGCGCCGCGTCTCCAACCTCAGCGTCATCGGCGAGAGCCGCGACGGCGTGGTGATCGGCGACGACAACTTCGAATCGCTGAACTCCGGCAGCGGCGCCAGCAGCACGACGCCGGGCACGGCGCTGAGCACCTCCGGCAAGACGGTCGGCCACCGCGTGCTCGGCGGCGGCCGGGCCTCCTGGCTGATCGAGAGCTGCGACCTGCTGACGCTGCAGAACTTCACGCTGCAGAACCCGCACGACCGCACGACCTCCTGGGACAACCAGGCCGAGACGCTCTACTTCAACACCGGCACCACGGCCGCCGCGGGCCGGCTCGTCGCCAAGCAGATGAACTTCCTGAGCCAGCAGGACACGCTGCAGCTGAAGGGCTACAACTGGTTCTACCAGTCGCTGATCGCCGGCAACGTGGACTACATCTGGGGCAGCGTGATGGCCACGCTGTTCGAGGAGAGCGAGATCCGCTCGGTGGCCGACGCCGCCAGCAATTCGCCGGGCTATATCGTGCAGTCGCGCGCCACCGCCGGCGACAAGGGCTTCGTGTTCCTGAACAGCCGCCTCACGGCCGGGCCCGGCGTCGGCGCGGCGTATCTGGCACGCAGCGGCGGCACGACGAGCACGACCTATGTGGACGACGTGGCCTTCGTCAACACGAAGATGGGCGCGCACATCCTGCCGGTCGGCTGGTGCGTGGGGACCGGCGTGAGCAAGACGGGTACCGGCACGGGAAGCTGCAGCAGCAACCCGCCTTCATGGTCGGGCACCGCCGACGGCGGCACGACCGATGCGGCCGGCTGGCGCGAGTTCAACAGCATGGACGCCAACGGTGCACCGCTGGACCTGAGCGGCCGGCTCGGCGCGACGACAGTGAAGGTCAACAACGTATCGACGGCCAACCAGCAGGCCAAGGTGATCAGCGATCCGACCGGCCTGGCGACCCGCGCCGAGGTGTTCTACAACTCGACGATCGCCACAGGCGCGGCGGGCGGCTGGGCGCCTGTGCCTTAGCCGAGCAGTCGGGCGAGGCGCTGCAGGGCGGCCTCGTCCAGACGGCCGCTCTCGCGCGCCAGCTTCAACTGGCGGCGCGAGAACTCCCGATAGAACGCGCCATGCGATCCCCCCAGCGCATCGAGCGCCTTCAGGTGCGCGGCCACCACACCCGCATCGCCACGAGAGATCGGCCCGGCCAGCGCGCCCGGCAGCCCGCGCGCGGCGGCGGCATCCAGCGTCCCCCGCGCCAGCGGCAGCAGCGCATCGAGGGTCAGGTCTTGCGCAATGCCGATCGCCGCCCACACCTGCACCGCCTCGTCGAGCATCGACAGCAGGAAGCTCGCCGCGAAGCTGGCGGAGCCGTGGTACGCCGCCCGCGTGCCCGGGGCGATGGCCAGCGGCTTCATGCCCAGCACCGCCGCCAGGCGCCGCAGCTCGGCGGCGAGCGCCTCGTCCTCCGCCTCGATGCCCACCACGCTGCCCGGCAGCAGGGCCAGCGCATGCTCCGGGTCCGCAAAGATCTGCAGCGGATGGAAGCCGCCGACCCGCGCGCCGGCCGCCTTCGCCGGCGCCAGCGCGGCCAGCTCGGTCGCGCCGCTGCAATGCACAGCCGCCTGCCCCGCGCGCCAGGGCAGCGCGGCGGCCAGCGGGGCGATCGCGTCGTCGGGCACCGTCAGCAGCACCAGGTCCGCGCACTCCACCGCCGCCTCGGCGCTGGTCGCCAGGCAGGCGCCACCCAGGCGATCGGCCAGCGCCTCCGGCGGCGTGCGGCCGGCCACGGCGCAGATCGATTCACCGGCGCCGGACAGGGCCAGCGCCAAGGTGCGGCCCAGGCGGCCGGTGCCGATAACGGCGATGTTCAGCGTCATGCTCGATCAGGGCTTGACGAACTTGAGCGTCATCCGGTCGCTCTCCCCGATCGCCGCGTACTTCTCGCGGTCCTTGTCCTTGTTGGTCCAGGTAGGCGGCAGCGCCCAGACGCCGCCCTCGTGGTCCGCCGTGTCCTTCGGGTTGGCGTTGATCTCGCTGCTGCCGGCCAGCTTGAAGCCCACGCTCTCGGCCAGCTTCACCACATAGCTCTGGTGCAGGTAGCCGGTGCTGGCCGTCGCATCCTGCGGGCGCGATTCGGGCAGGCGGTGGTCGGTGACGCCCAGCACGCCGCCGGGCTTCAGCGCGTCGAAGGCGGCCTTGTAGACGGCGCGGGTCTGGGCCTCGCCCAGTTCCACCCAGTTGTGCGTGTTGCGGAAGGTCAGCACCAGGTCGGCGCTGCCCGGCGGGCCGAAGTCGAAGCGGCCTGCCTTGGCGTCCAGCATGCCCACCTTCACGGCGCCGTAGACGGCCGGCCGGGCCGCGAAGCGCTGCTGCTGGCGCTGGCCGCCGGGGCTGGCCGGGTCCGCGCCGGCCACCAGCAGCCTGCCCTTCTCGCCGAGGTAGGTCGCCAGGATCTCGGTGTACCAGCCGCCGCCGGGCACCAGCTCGACCACCGTCTGGTCCTGCCGGATGCCGAAGAAGCCCAGCGTCTCGACCGGGTGGCGCCACACGTCGCGCGCCCGGTTCTCCGGCGCGCGCCAGGTGCCGGCCACCGCGGCCTGCAGGGTGGCGTCGGCCGCCGCGGCCACGCCGCTGACACCAGCCAGCAGCATCACGGCCAGCAAGGTCTTGCCCATCGTCCCTCTCTTCATCGAGCCCCTCCGTTTTGGAATGCCGCAGTATGGCGCCTGGGCCTGTTCGCACTACGGCAAGGGGTCGCGTTGTGATCAAAAGATCCGCAGACAAGGCGCAAACCGGAGTCGGGTTCGATACCCGACGAGGATTTGCAACGCGGGATGCGGTTCTTTTGATCACAACCCTCCGGGAAGGCCCGGCGCCAGGGGCCATTCGTTGTTGCAGACCTTGCCCGCACATAAGTGCGGGCGGCGGCCTGCGCCTAGACTGGCCCCTGGCGCCGGGCCTTCGCGACCCCTTGCCGTAGTGCGAACAGGCCCTGGTGCGAAACTTCCATTTCTGACAAATCCGTCAGCAGCCGGACAGCGTGGCGTTGCCGCCCCTTGCCTACAGTCCCGGCCAAATCCCTTCCTGTGTCCATGCGAAGAAGAACCTGCACCTACACCGCGGCCGTCGCGCTAACGCTGATTCTCAGCGCATGCGCGGTGGGCCCCGACTATGTCCGGCCCGCCACGCCCGCGGCCCCCGCCTTCAAGGAAGACGGGCCCTGGCGCCCGGCCGCCAACGCCGCCGCCATGGCCACGGAAGCCGGCGCCTGGTGGAAGGGCTTCGGCGATGCGCGGCTCGATGCGCTGGTCGACGAGGCCAACGCCGCCAACCAGACCCTCGCCGCCGCCCAGGCCCAGTACGCCCAGGCGCAGGCGCTGCTGCAGGGGGCGCAGGCGTCCTGGTATCCGACGGCGGGCCTGTCCGCCTCGGCCAGCCGCGCCCGCACGATCTCCAACGGCCAGCGGGTGCTGGGCGACAGCCACGCCTGGTCGCTCTCGGCCAGCTGGGAGCCGGACTTCTGGGGCCGCGTGAGCCGCCAGGTCGAGGCTGCCGGCGCCACCGCCCAGGCCAGCGCGGCGGACCTCGCCGCGGCGCGGCTGGCAGTGCAGGCCTCCGTCGTCAACAACTACGTCCAGCTGCGCCTGGCCGACCAGCAGAAGGCGCTCTATGCCCGCACGCTGGAGGCCTACCGCAAGTCGCTGTCGATCGCGCAGGCGCAGTTCAGGGCCGGCACCAATACCCGCTCGGATGTGGCGTTAGCCCAGGCCACGCTGTCCGGCGCCGAGGCGCAGGCGATCGACATCGACCTGACCCGCCGCCAACTGGAGCACGCGCTGGCCGTGCTGGTCGGCAAGGCGCCGGCGCAGTTCGCGCTGGAGCCCGCCCCGCTGGCGCTGGAGCTGCCGGGCACGCCCGAGCTGCTGCCCTCCTCGCTGCTGGAGCGCCGCCCCGACATCGCCGCCGCAGAAGCCCGCGTGGCCGCCGCCAACGCGAACATCGGCGTGGCCCAGGCCGCCTGGTTCCCGCACATCACGCTGGGCGCCTCCGGCGGCTACCAGGGCGCCGGCTTCGGCAACTGGTTCTCGGCCCCGGGCCAGGTCTGGGCGCTGGGCTCGACGCTGGCCGCCACGCTGTTCGACGGCGGCCTGCGCAAGGCGCAGAACGCCCAGGCCCGCGCCGCCTTCGATGCCGCCGCCGCCACCTACCGCCAGACCGTGCTGGCCGGCTTCCAGGAGGTCGAGGACAACCTGGCCGCGCTGAACGACCTGGCGCAGGAGCGCGTGGCGCAGGAGCAGGCCGTGGCCGCCTCGCGCGAGGCCGAGCGGGTGGCGCTGAGCCAGTACCGCGCCGGCACCACCAGCTATGTCTCGGTGGTCACCGCGCAGACGCTGGCGCTGACCAATGAACGCACCTCGCTGCAGCTGCAGGCGCGGCAGTACGCCGCCAGCGTCGCGCTGATCAAGGCCAGCGGCGGCGGCTGGCAGGCCACGCCGCTCGCATCCAACAAGTAAATGAATCGAAGAATCATGTCCGCTCCCCAACATAACTCCCAGACTGCGCAGACCGGCAAGACCTGGATCTGGCCGGTGGTCGCCGTGCTGGTGATCGTCGGCGCCCTGTGGGCCTCCGGCGTGTTCAAGTCCGACCCGGCCAAGAAGGAACGCCCGCAGCAGCCGCCGGTGCCGGTGCGCAGCGCGGTGGCCAAGAGCGAGACCGTGCCGGTGGCGCTGGTGGGCATCGGCTCGGTGCTGCCGGTCTCCTCGGTGACCGTGCGCACCCGCGTGGACGGCCAGCTCGACAGCCTCGGCTTCAAGGAAGGCCAGGACGTCAAGGCCGGTCAGGTGCTCGCGAAGATCGACCCGCGCACCTTCCAGGCCGCCGTGCAGCAGGCCGAGGCCCAGAAGGCCCGCGACGAGGCCCAGCTCGCCAATGCCCGCGCCGATCTTGCGCGCTACGGCCAGCTGATCAAGGAAGACGCCACCAGCCAGCAGCAGCTCGACACGCAGAAGGCGCTAGTCGCCCAGCTCGCCGCCACCATCAAGACCGACGAGGCCGCGATCAACGCCGCCCGCGTTCAGCTCTCCTTCACCACCATCGTCGCGCCGATCAGCGGCCGCGTCGGCGCCCGCCTGGTGGACGCCGGCAACATCGTCCACGCGGCAGATGCCGCCGGCCTGCTGGTGATCAACCAGATCGACCCGATCGCGGTGCAGTTCAGCCTGCCCGAAAGCAACTTCCAGCAGATCAACGCGGCGCTGCGCAACAGCAAGGGCGGCGAGAAATCCATCGTCGTGGAGGCGATCGACCGCGGCAGCCGCGAGGTGCTGGCGACCGGCCACCTGGTGCTGCTGAACAACGCGATCGACACCACCACCGGCACGATCGCGCTGAAGGCCAACTTCGCGAACGCCGCGCACAAGCTGTGGCCCGGCCAGTCGGTGGACGCACGCATCGTGCTGGGCCAGCAGGACAGCGCCGTCACCATCCCGGCCGGCGCCGTGCAGCGCAGCCAGGACGGCAACTTCACCTACGTGGTCGAGCAGAACGGCACCGTGCGCATGCAGCCGCTGGACATCAGCGAGACCGTCGGCGAGAAGGCCGTCGTCGCCAAGGGCCTGCAGGCCGGTGAGCGCGTCGTGACCGACGGCCAGTACCGCCTGCAGCCGGGCGCGAAGGTGGTGGAAGCCGGCGCGGCATCGGCCAAGGCGGCTTCGGGCGCCGCGTCCAGCGCCGCCTCCGGAGCATCCAAGTGAGCATTTCGACCCATTTCATCAAGCGCCCGATCGGCACGACGCTGCTGGGCCTGGCGGTGCTGCTGATCGGCCTGGCGGCCTGGCCGCTGCTGCCGGTGGCGCCGCTGCCGCAGGTGGACTTCCCGACCGTCCAGGTCACCGGGCGATTGCCTGGGGCCAGTCCTGAAACGATGGCCGCCAACGTGGCCCAGCCGCTGGAGCGCCAGTTCTCGCTGATCCCGGGCCTGACGCAGATGACGTCCACCAGCTCGCTGGGCCAGACGCAGATCTCGCTGCAGTTCGACCTGGACCGCGCGATCGACGGCGCCGCGCTGGACGTGCAGACGGCCATCAACGCCGCCACCGGCCAGTTGCCCAAGAACCTGCCCAGCCCGCCGAGCTTCCGCAAGATCAACCCGGCGGACACCTCGATCGTCGTGTTCGCCGTGCAGTCGCCGGTGCTGCCGCTGATCCAGGTCAACGACTACGCGGACAACGTGCTCGCGCAGCAGATCTCGCGCATCAAGGGCGTGGGCATCGTCAACATCTTCGGCCAGCAGAAGCCCGCGGTGCGCATCCAGGTGGACCCGGCCAAGCTGAAGAACCGCGGGCTGTCGCTGGAGGACGTGCGCGGCGTGATCGCCAACGCCACCGTCAGCAGCCCCACCGGCACGATCGACGGCGGCGCCCAGTCCTTCAACATCTCCACCAACGACCAGATCCTCAAGGCCAAGCCCTGGAACGACGTGGTGCTGGCCTACAAGAACGGCGCGCCGATCCGCATCCGCGACATCGGCGTGGCCATCGACGGCCCGGAGAACTCCAAGCAGGCCGCCTGGGCCTATGCCGGGGCCGGCGCCGACGCGGACAGCAAGGTCAACAACGGCCGCACCATCCTGCTGGCGATCACCAAGGAGCCCGGCGCCAACGTGATCGAGACGGTGGACCGCATCGAGGCGGCGCTGCCCAAGCTGCGCGAGTCGATCCCGCCCTCGATCAGCATCAACAAGCTGATTGACCGCACGCAGACGATCCGCGCCTCGGTCAAGGACGTGGAGTTCACGCTGCTGCTGTCGATCGGCCTGGTGGTGCTGGTGATCTTCGTGTTCCTGCGCGACGTGGCGGCAACGATCATCCCGAGCATCACCGTGCCGCTGGCGATTCTCGGCACCGCGGCGGTGATGTACCTGCTCGGCTACAGCCTGGACAACCTCTCGCTGATGGCGCTGACCATCGCGGTGGGCTTCGTCGTCGACGACGCGATCGTCATGCTGGAGAACATCTACCGGCATATCGAGGAGGGCGTGCCGCGGATGGAGGCGGCGCTCAAGGGCGCCGCGGAGATCGGTTTCACGATCGTCTCGATCTCGGTGTCGCTGGTGGCCGTGTTCATTCCGCTGCTGCTGATGGGCGGCATCGTCGGCCGGCTGTTCCGCGAGTTCGCGGTGACGGTGACGCTGACGATCGCGGTCAGCGTGGTGGTCTCGCTGACGCTGACGCCGATGCTCTGCTCGCGCTTCCTGCGCAACACCCACGACATGCCGCACGGCAAGGTCTTCATGGCCTTCGAGCGCGGCTTCGACTGGATGGTGGACGGCTACAAGCGCGGCCTGCACTTCGTGCTGCGCCACCAGTTCGCCACGCTGCTGAGCTTCATCGCCACGGTGGCGGCGACGGTGGCCCTGTTCATCGTCATCCCCAAGGGCTTCTTCCCGCAGCAGGACACTGGCTTCATCGGCGGCCAGGCGGTCGCCGGGCAGGACACCTCCTCGGTGGCGATGTACGAGCGCATGCGCCAGCTGGCCGACATCGTGCGGCAGGACCCGGACGTGACCGGCTTCGGCGTAGCGGTGGGCAACTCCACCTTCAACCAGGCCAACCTGTTCATGGGCCTGCGCCCGAAGGAGGAAGGCCGCACCGCCACCGCCGACGAAGTGATCGCGCGCCTGCGGCCCAAGCTGGCCAAGGTGCCCGGCATCACGCTGTACATGCAGGCCGGCCAGGACATCAACGTCGGCGCCCGCCAGTCGCGCACGCAGTACCAGTACACGCTGGTGGACACCAACCTCGACGAGCTGAACACCTGGGCGCCGAAGATCACCGAGAAGCTGACCACGCTGCCGGGCCTGACCGACGTGACCAGCGACCAGCAGAATGCCGCGCCGATGGCCTCGCTGACGATCGACCGCGAGCGCGCCTCCACCTACGGCATCACGCCGGCGCTGATCGACTCGACGATCTACTCCGCCGTCGGCCAGCGCCAGGTCGCGCAGTTCTTCACCCAGCTCAACAGCTACAACGTGGTGCTGGAAGTGACGCCCGAGCTGCAGCGCGACATCCGCCTGTTCGACCAGCTCTACCTGACCTCGCCGGTCACCGGCCAGCAGGTGCCGCTGTCCACCTTCGTGAAGGTCGACAATTCACGCACCGGTTACCTGACCGTCAACCACCAGGGCCAGTTCCCGGCGGTGACCGTCTCGTTCAACCTGCGGCCCGGCACCTCGCTGGGCGAGGCGGTGGACCTGATCAACAAGGCGCAGGCCGAGATGCGCGTGCCGGCCACGCTGTCGGGCAGCTTCCAGGGCACGGCCCAGGCCTTCGGCGACTCGCTGCGCACCCAGCCCTACCTGATCGCCGCGGCGCTGATCGCCGTCTACATCGTGCTGGGCCTGCTGTACGAGAGCTACATCCACCCGCTGACCATCCTCTCCACCCTGCCCTCGGCCGGCGTGGGCGCGCTGCTGATCCTGATGGCGGGCGGCTACGACCTCTCGGTGATCGCGCTGATCGGCATCATCCTGCTGATCGGCATCGTCAAGAAGAACGGCATCATGATGGTGGACTTCGCGCTGCATGCCGAGCGCGACAAGGGCATGAGCCCGCAGGACGCGATCTTCGAGGCCTGCGTGCTGCGCTTCCGCCCGATCATGATGACCACCATGTGCGCGCTGCTCTCCGGCCTGCCGCTGATGCTGGGCCACGGCGCCGGCTCCGAGCTGCGCCGGCCGCTGGGCTACGCGATGGTGGGCGGCCTGATCCTGTCGCAGATGCTGACGCTGTTCACCACGCCGATCGTCTATCTCTACCTGGACCGCGGCCACCACTGGTACGTGAAGAAGAAGGAAGCGCGTGAGGCGCGCAAGCGCAAGGCGGCCGGCGGCAACACGGAGGCATTGGCGAAGTGAGAGTCCTGATCGTCGAGGACGAGCGCAAGACCGCGGAGTACCTGGAGCAGGGCCTGCGCGAGCAGGGCTGCTCGGTGGATCTCGCCTTCGACGGCATCGACGGCCAGCACCTGGCGCTGCACTACGACTTCGACGTGATCGTGCTGGACGTGATGCTGCCCGGCATCGACGGCTTCGCGGTGCTGAAGTCGCTGCGCGCGGTGAAGAACACGCCGGTGATCATGCTGACCGCGCGGGACGGCGTCGAGGACCGCGTGCGCGGCCTGCAGGGCGGCGCGGACGACTACCTGGTCAAGCCCTTTTCCTTCCTCGAGCTGTTCGCGCGGCTGCAGGTGCTCACGCGGCGCGGCCGCGCGCAGGAGACGACGCTGCTGCGCGTGGGCGACCTGCAGGTGGACCTGATCGCCCGCAAGGCCACGCGCCGCGGCCAGCGCCTGGAGCTCACCGCCAAGGAGTTCGCGCTGCTCGCGCTACTGGCGCGGCGCCAGGGCGAGATCCTGTCCAAGACCGTGATCGCCGAGATGGTCTGGGACATGAACTTCGACAGCAACACCAACGTCGTCGAGGTCGCGATCAAGCGCCTGCGCGGCAAGATCGACGCGCCCTTCGACAGCGAGCTGCTGCACACGATCCGCGGCATGGGCTACGTGCTGGAGGACCGCAGCGGCGAGTCGCTGCCGCGCCCATCATGATGGCGAAGCCCTCGATCGCGGTGCGGCTGGCCGCGATGTTCGCGCTGGCCTCGATCGTCGGCTTCACGCTGATCGGCGCGGCGCTCCACCATGTGCTGGCCCGCGAGCTGGCCCGCCACCAGAACGACCAGATCACCAACCGCATCGCCGACCTGGGCTATGTGCTGGAGCACGCCCGCAGCCCCGGCCTGGGCGAGCGCATGCGCCAGAAGCTCGACGCCCTGGAGTCGGCCGGGCCGCGCACGCGCGTCTGGATGTGGAGCCAGGACCCCGCCTTCCGCTACGGCGCCAACGCGCCCGAGATGCTGCAGCGCGCGCGCGCCAGCGGCCCCGGCGCCGAGATCAACGTCGCCGGCGGCTGGATGCGCGTGCAGGCCCGCACCGTCCCGGCCAACGACCTGTGGCCGGAAGTCCACTTCGTCGTCGGCGTCGACAGCCAGCCCTTCCTCAACACCTTGCACGCCTTCGAGAAGGCGCTGCTGGCGCTGACCCTGACCGGCACCGCACTGGCCGCCGCTCTGGGCTGGTGGATCGCGCGGCTGGGCCTGGCGCCGGTGGCGCGGCTCTCCGCCGACGCGCAGGGCATCGGCCCCGGCAACCGCGCCCAGCGCCTGCAGCTGCCGGCGCTGCCGCGCGAGCTGGCCGACCTGGGCCTGTCCTTCAACCAGGCGCTGGACCGGCTGGACGCCGCCTACCGGCAGCTCGAGACCTTCAGCGACGACGTGGCCCACGAGCTGCGCACCCCGCTGGCCAACCTGATCGGCCAGACCCAGGTGACGCTGGCGCGCGAGCGCGACGCGGGCGACCTGCGCGAGGTGCTGCAGAGCAACCTGGAAGAGCTGGAGCGGCTGCGCGCGATCGTGGCGGACATGCTGTTCCTGGCTCGCGCCGAACAGGGCGCCAAGGCGCGCAGCCTGGTCGACGCTTCGATCGCTGCGGAAGTGGGCAAGACGGTGGAGTTCCTCGACGTGCTGCTGGAGGACGCGGGCATGTCGGTCAACGTCAGCGGCGACGCCACTGCCCCGATCGAGACCTCGCTGTTCCGCCGCGCGCTGACCAACCTGCTGCACAACGCGATCCAGCATTCGACGCCGGGCGCGCGGATCCAGGTGGACATCGGCCAGGTCGAGGGCCGCGCCCGCGTGCGCATCACAAACCCCGGCGGCCCGATCGCCCCGGCCCAGCTGACGCGCCTGTTCGACCGCTTCTACCGGCTCGACACCTCGCGGCCCAACAGCGACGAGAACCACGGGCTCGGGCTGGCCATCGTCAAGGCGGTGGCCGCCATGCACCGGGGCGAGGTGTTCGCGGAGTATGCGGAGGGGCAGGTGACGATCGGCTTCAGCGTGGCGCTGCTGCCGGTCCCTGGAGCAGGCGCCAGCCCGTCTCCCTGACGAAATCCTCGTAGCCGACCGGCGCGCCCAGCCGCTCGTCCGGCCCGTTGGCCACGATGAAGGCCCAGGCCCGGCCGGCGCGCTCGTCGTACACCAGCTTGAACAGGTGCGAAGGCACCCACACCCGATCCGGCCCGATGGTGCGCAGCGGCCCGCGGAACAGCGGGCCCGAGAACACGTACACATCGCCCTCGGCGCGGCGCAGCACGTACTTGCGCGTGTCCTTCTCGGCCTTCAGCCAGGCGCCCTTGCGATTGCTCTGCGGATCCTGCGGGACCATGTTGGACAGCGCGAAGGACTGGATCATCGAATCGCGATCGGGCTGGTCCGCGGCATTGGCAAGGTGGCCGCGGTCCAGGCCGGAGCCGCGGTAGTCGACCAGCTCGGCGCGCTCGCCCGGCGGCAGGCGCGGGTCGGCATAGAACTCGTCGCTGCGGGCCTCCCCCTTCGCGTCCTGCAGCATCGCGCGGTTCAGCCGCTCGACGACCAGCAGCGGCGTCTTCGTCCGCCCCGAGGCGAGCACCGCGAAATGGTTGGCGCACAGGCCCACGGCCCGCCAGCCGGGCTCCGGCGCCGCGACCGGCCGCCGCTGCGGGAACAGCTGCGGGCAGCGCTCGAAGCCGGGCACCGGGGCCGCGTCCGCGCCGCAGGTCAGGATCAACAGGACGGGAAGAAGAAGGACGAGGAGAGAGGCGCGGCGCGGGATCGGAACGGGCATCGGAACGGAAGCAGGGAAACCGGATCAGGCGACAAGACCTGACCCCTACCGCTCGAATGCTACGTTATGTCCGAGACCGTCACGGAACTGCCACATTCGCCCCGTAGCCTGCTCGGACCACCACCGGGAGGCCCTCGTGCTCGCCAGCAATACCGAACTGATCCGCCGCATCCACGCCGACCTGGCGGACAGCTACGACGAGGAACTGGAGCTGGAACTCGACGACGGCGATGCCGCGGACACCGGCGCCGGCAATGGCGACCGCCAGCGCTACTTCCGCGAGCTGTTCCGCCTGCAAGGCGAACTGGTCAAGCTGCAGGACTGGGTCCAGCAGACACGCCACAAGGTCGTCATCATCTTCGAAGGCCGCGACGCCGCCGGCAAGGGCGGCGTGATCAAGCGCATCACCCAGCGGCTGAACCCGCGCGTGTGCCGCGTGGCCGCGCTGCCGGCGCCGAACGACCGCGAGCGCACGCAGTGGTACTTCCAGCGCTATGTCTCGCACCTGCCGGCCGGCGGCGAGATCGTGCTGTTCGACCGCAGCTGGTACAACCGCGCCGGCGTCGAGCGGGTGATGGGCTTCTGCGACGACGCGCAATACGAGGAGTTCTTCCGCTCGGTGCCCGAGTTCGAGAAGATGCTGGTGCGCTCGGGCATCCAGGTGATCAAGTACTGGTTCTCGATCAGCGACGAGGAGCAGCACCTGCGCTTCCTCGGCCGCATCCACGATCCGCTGAAGCAGTGGAAGCTCAGCCCGATGGACCTGGAATCGCGCCGCCGCTGGGAGGCCTACACCCAGGCCAAGGAGGTGATGCTGGAACGCACCCACATCGCCGAGGCGCCCTGGTGGGTGGTGCAGGCCGACGACAAGAAGAAGGCCCGGCTGAACTGCATCCACCACCTGCTGGGCCAGATGCCCTACCACGCCACCGAGCACGCGCCGATCGAGCTGCCCGAGCGCGAGCGGCATGACGACTACATGCGCCGCCCGGTGCCGCAAGACATCATCGTTCCGGAGATCTACTGATCATGACCATCCACGCACCTTCGCTGGGTCATGCACCCCAGCACCCTCCGCACGAGTCCAGGCCGCAGCTGGACAGCAGGACCAGCCCGGTCACGATCATCGTCTTCATCGGCCTGCTCGCCATCGGCCTGCTGTTCACCGGCTACAGCATCACGCACGACATCGCCGAGGCCGGCTCCGCGCTGAAGTCCTGGGTGCCCTACCTGCTGCTGGGCGTGGCGCTGCTGATCGCGCTGGGCTTCGAGTTCGTCAACGGTTTCCACGACACGGCCAATGCGGTCGCCACCGTGATCTACACGCACTCGCTGCCGCCCAATGTGGCGGTCGTGTGGTCGGGCGTCTTCAACTTCCTCGGCGTGATGGTGAGCAGCGGGGCGGTGGCCTTCGGCATCATCGCGCTGCTGCCGGTGGAGCTGATCCTGCAGGTGGGTTCCAGCGCCGGCTTCGCGATGGTGTTCGCGCTGCTGATCGCGGCCATCCTGTGGAACCTGGGCACCTGGTGGCTGGGCCTGCCGGCGTCCAGCTCGCACACGCTGATCGGCTCGATCATCGGCGTGGGCATCGCCAACGCGCTGATGCACGGCCGCGACGGCACCAGCGGCGTGGACTGGGGCCAGGCCACCAAGGTGGGCTGGTCGCTGCTGCTGTCGCCGCTGGTGGGCTTCGGCTGCGCCGCGCTGCTGCTGCTGGTGCTGCGAGCCTTCGTGAAGAACCGCCAGCTCTACGACGAACCCAAGGGCAAGACGCCGCCGCCCTGGTGGATCCGCGGCCTGCTGGTGCTGACCTGCACCGGTGTCTCCTTCGCGCACGGCTCCAACGACGGGCAGAAGGGCATGGGCCTCATCATGCTGATCCTGGTGGGCACGGTGCCGATGGCCTACGCGCTGAACCGCGCGATGCCGGTGGACCAGATGACGCAGTTCGTCGCGATGGCGCATGCCACCGAGGAATCGCTGAAGCTGAACACCAGCGTGATCGTGACCGCCGACAAGGCCCCGCAGGTGCTCAGCGACTACGTGCGCACGAAGACGCTGACGCCCGAGGTGATCCCCGCCCTGGGCGAGATGGCCGCCAGCATCGGACGCCAGGTGAAGGAACATGGCACGCTGAACAGGGTGCCGCAGGAGCAGGTGGCCAACGTCCGCAACGACATGTACCTGGCCTCCGAGGCGATCCGCTTCCTCGACAAGGACGCCAACGTCCGGCTCGACGCCGACGCCAAGGCCAACCTGAAGGCCTTCCGCACCCAGATCGACAACGCCACCAAGTTCATCCCGCTGTGGGTCAAGGTGGCCGTGGCGATCGCGCTGGGCCTGGGCACGATGGTGGGCTGGAAGCGCATCGTCGTCACCGTCGGCGAGAAGATCGGCAAGACGCACCTGAGCTACGCCCAGGGCGCCAGCGCCGAGGTGGTGGCGATGCTGACGATCGGCGCCGCCGACATGTACGGCCTGCCGGTCTCGACGACGCACGTGCTCTCGTCCGGCGTGGCCGGCACGATGGCCGCCAACAAGTCAGGCCTGCAGATGAGCACGATCCGCAACCTGGCGATGGCCTGGGTGCTGACGATGCCGGCGGCCATCCTGCTGAGCGGCTCGCTGTACTGGCTGTTCACGAAGCTGTTCTGAATCGCTGCCTAGAATCGAGGCCATGCTGATGGCCTCGAGCACCAACTACGGCTCCGACGAACACGGGCTGATCTGCGGCTACCGCTTCGCGCCGGAACAGCCGGCGGAGGCGATCGCGTCGGCCACGCAGGCCCTGCAGGACCTGGCCGCGCCGCCGGTGCCCGGCGGCTTCGTCTGGCTGCACCTGAACCTGAGCCACGCCGGCGCGCTGGCCTGGATGCGGGCGCATGCGGGCTTGAGCGAGAACTTCTTCGACGCGCTCAGCGAGGGCTCGCGCTCCACCCGCATCGAGCGTGACGGCAACACGCTGTTCGCCGTCATCAACGACGTCACCTTCGATTTCTCCTTCGACGCCAGCGACGTCGCCACGCTGTGGCTGGCCGTCAGCGAACATGCCGTCATCAGCGCCCGCTCGCGGCCGCTGCGGGCGATCGACCGGCTGCGCACGGCGGTCAAGCGCGGGGAACCGCTGCGCTCCAGCGCCGAGCTGCTGGATCACCTGCTGCGCGACCAGGCCGACGAGCTGCAGCGCGTGGTGCGCGGCGCCACCACCCGGATCGACGACATCGAGGACGCCCTGCTCGACGGCCGCCACGACGGCCACGGCGCCGAACTCTCGCGCCTGCGCCGCCTGATGGTCCGCCTGCAGCGCCTGCTCGCACCCGAGCCGAGCGCGCTGCAACGCACGCTGCAGCGCCCGCCGCGCTGGCTCCAGCCCGCCGACCTCCAGGACCTCAACGGCGCCAGCGAGGAGTTCGCGCTGGTGCTGGGCGACATTGCCGCGCTGCAGGAGCGCATCAAGCTGATGCAGGACGAATCCCAGGCCCGCGTGGCCGAGGAAAACAACCGCACGCTGTTCACGCTGACCATGGTCACCGTGCTGGCGCTGCCGATCAACCTGATCTCGGGCCTGTTCGGGATGAACGTCGGCGGGATTCCTCTCGCCGAGCATGCGCATGGCTTCTGGACCATGCTGGGCGTGATCGTGGCGGCCACCGTGGGGCTGGCGCTGCTGGTGCGGCGCAAGATCAGGCCGCGAAGAGACTGAGCTTCGCCAGCACCACGCTCAGGTCCTCGGCAGACAGGCGCAGCCCGAAACCGCCGGTGAGCTGATCCGCGATCTCCGCATCTGTGCGCAACTCGCGCTCAATCGGCGCGCCATCCAGCGGCTGCCGGATCGTCAGCCGCCGGTTGAACAGCGTCATGCGCCCGCCATCGTCGAGGCTGCGTGCCACCAGCAGGCAGCGGCCCATCAAGGCGCTCGGGTGCGTGGCTACCCACCAGTTGCCGAGCTCGTAGTCGATCGGCCGGGGGCGGCCGGGCATCAGCCGGTAGGCGTCGGTCCAGCCCTCGAAGGTGCGCGCCTGCAGCAGCAGTTCGCCATCACCGGCCTCGACCAGCCGGTGCTCCTCGTGGCCACCGGCTTCCAGCGGCAAGGGCCGCTGCGGCGCCAGAGCGCCGAAGCCGACATCGACCAGCCAGGTGCGGCCCTCGGCCTCGACGGCCAGCGCCATGTGCGTGCGCCCGGTCTCCACGTCCGCCGGCACACCGGCGCGCACGCGGCCTTCGAGCCCCAGTACCGCAAAACCCAGCGCGCGCAGCACTGCCATGAACAGCGTGTTCTGCTCGAAGCAGTAGCCGCCGCGCCGGCTGTCCAGCAGCTTGCGGCGCAGCGCCGGCAGGTCCAGCTTCGGCACGCGGCCGCAGAGCACCTCGATGTTCTCGAAGGGGATCGCGGCGGCGTGGTGCGTGATCAGCCGCTGCAGCGTGGCCAGCGTCGGCGCGGTGCCTGCGCAGAGGTCGCCGCAGCCGGTGCGGCGGGCATAGGCCGCGAGGAGGTCGTCTTCGTCCATGCGCCGATTGTGCGGTGGCCGCCGCAAGTGTTGGGGTGGCGACACGCGGGCAAGACCCGACCCCCGATCGAGTGGGCCGCGACCCGCCCGCCGCCAACGCATGAGGGGCGCACCGTCACCGAACCTCATTGATCCGACAAGCGCCCGGACGCACCGCAACAGGGCTGCAAGCAAGGCGCAAGGCACGCCGCATCGCTGCGTGCACGCGCGTGGATGGATCACGCTGGAACAGGCCTCGACCCGCGCGCCGCCCACCGGCCTGCCTATCGGGAAAGCCCCGGAGACGCACCCGACCTAACTGCCAATTCAATCGCACCCGCGGACGGCGATTGTGTCGTTCCCTTTACTTCCTCCACCCACAAGGAAACACGTGTTGCACAGCATCCACCCACGCCCCGCCGCCGATCGCGGCCGGGCTCCGATGACATCGAAGATGGTCCTGGCCGGCCTCGCGCTGGCCCTGTCCGGCGGCACGGCCCTCGCCGACTCCCGCGGCGCCGGCGAAGTCACCGCGGTCAGCGTCACGCTGATCGACCTGGATCCGAATGACGGCGTGACGCCGTCGATCAGCTTCGCCGCCTCGGCCAACGACTATGCCGGCCCCTATGCCTACGGCTATGTGCGCGCCTCGACGCCGGAAGAGGACATCTACCGCGAGTACACCCGCACCGGCGCCACGCCGACCAGCGGCGTCAGCGGCAGCAGCAGCACCGCCTGGTCCAGCGCCAGCAGCGGCGCGGCCGGTGCGGACGGCGTCGGCTTCGCGAGTCTCTCGGTCAAGGGCGAGGCGCTGAGCGGCGCGGGCATCAGCGGCGTCTACTACGCGACGAGCAATGCGCCGGCCGCCTGGTTCACGCTGTCGGCCAACACGCAGGTGGTCTTCACCGTCACCGCCTCGCTCAGCGGCCAGACCACGCTGGGCGGCGACCCGGACACCGGCTTCGTCGAGAACGGCGGCGCCGTGCTGCAGCTCGAGACGCGTGGCCCCAGCGCCGACGGCACCACCACCGTCTACGACCGCCAGTCGGCCGCCGCGGTGGCCTGGTACCTGGTGGCCGACGACGGCACGGTCAGCGGCGAGAGCCAGTCCTGGTCCGGACAACTGGCGAGCAGCTACAGCAACACCACCGGCGACGCGGTGGACGGCCGCTTCTCGGCCGTGCTGTCGGTCGCGGGCACCTCGGTCGTGGCCGCCGTGCCCGAGCCCTCCAGCACCGCGCTGATCCTCGCCGGCCTGGCCGCCGTGGGCGGCATCGCACGCCGCCGCCGCGCCTGAAGACACCCGAACACGCTGACACCATGAGCAACTTCATCGTCAATTTCCATCGCAGCCGCCTGGCCCTCGCGCTCGGCCTGGCCCTGATTGCCGGCCCCGCGCTGGCCGACAGCGCCGCGTCCGCCACGCTGGGCAATGTCCACATCACGCTGACCGACCTCGACAAGCGCGACGGCATCACGCCCTCGCTGACGATCAACTTCGGCAGCCAGCCCTACCTGAACGGCGCGGTCGGCAGCTACGGCCCCGAGTTCCTGCAGGACGGCTATGCCCACCTCGGTCGGAACGCCGGGAGCACGGTGACGGACAGCATCCAGGCCGCCTTCGCCAGCTCCAGCGCCACGATGGTCGGCGCCGACACCGTGGCCGGCATCTTCTCGATGGCGGTGGCCGGCAGCGCGGGCAGCGGTCGCGGCATCGGCTCCGGCGAGTTCGGCGCGCTGGCGGCCAACTACACCTCCTCGTCGTTCACGCTGTCTGCCAACACAGCGATCACGATCACCGTGGACGCCGTGATGCAGGTGCAGACCACGCTGGGCTACGACCCGGTCTCGGGCTCGGCCGAGCATGCATCCAGCCATGTGCAGATGTATTTCGACGGGCTGGATCCCAGCGGCAACGAGCTCTTCGACGAGGCCTACCAGGCCCTCTACGTCGACGCGACGCTGGACCCCAGCGGCGGCTTCACCGGCGCCTCGCAGGGCTGGAGCGGCACGCTGAGCATCACCCTGGCCAACACCTCGTCCCAGGCCATCGACGGCACGTTCTACAGCGAGCTGGGCGTGGGCGGCAGCTCGATCGCGGCGGCCGTTCCGGAGCCAGGCAGCTATG
>NZ_LYVQ01000093.1 GCF_001984095.1 Pelomonas sp. KK5 | reverse complement strand
GGGTGGGGCGGTGCCTAGGGCGACGGCGGGCTGGCCCAGCTCAGGTCGGCCAGGGCGACGGCGTTGCTTTCCGGAGCCAGCCAGGACGAGGGCTGCGCCGCGGCGAACAGCACCGAGGCCAGGGCCACCAGCAGATAGGTCGTCGGCGAGTGGTAGCGGCGATGGCGGCGAGGGTGTTTCATGGCGTGCTCCTGTGCCGGAAGGCGGCTTGAATCCACTCTATCGACGCCCCTTGGCCTTGGCGTTCGGACGCCTGCGCGAGGCCGTGTCGGCGCTGTCCGACAGCGTGTAGGACATCCGCCCGCCCTGCGCCCGAACGTGACGCGATGTGAAATCCGCAAGCGCCGGCAACGGTGTGAACGGCGGTTTTCCCGCGGATGTCGGGGTGGGGCGCGTTGGTAAACTTCGCGGCCTGCCAGCCCGTCCATCCAGCCCGTCAGTACCTGCCGTGAACGCATCGCCTTCCAGCCCGTCGCCCCGCCAGCACGCGACCCAGCGTTCGATGGACCTGGCCTCGCGCCGCGAGGTCGAGGACTACTTCGAGCGGCTGAACAAGGCCTCCCCGGTGGCCCTGCGCCAGATCGCCCGCTGGGGCGGCGAGGGCCTCGACACCCTGCAGATCGACGCGATCCCGATGCCGACCCGCTTTGCGGACCTGGGGCCCTTCATGGGCGAATCGCGCACCAGCTTCGCCCTGTCCATCGATGCGCGCCGCGAGGCGCCTGCGAGCACGCCGTATTCGGTGGGCGTGGTGCTCAGCGGCGCGATGCGCATCCACGACGGCAGCGGCGAGCGGGTCGTGACGGCGGGGCAGGGATCGATCATCAATCCCTCCGACCTGGAACGCACCTTCATCGAGGCCGGCACCCACCTGGTGGAGTTCATGCTGCCGAAGGCGCCGATGCTGAGCCTGGGCGCCGAGTGGGCGCCGGGCAGCCTGACCGGCCTGCCGCAGTTCGAGCCGATGCTGTCGGCCGACCTGGCCCAGCGCCTGCTGTTCATGGGCCGCGAGGCCGCGCGCTCGCTGCCGGCCGCCGAAGGCGACAGCGACGCGCTGTTCCGTCGCTGGATCGAGCTGATCAGCCTGACCCTGCTGCACGAGCAACCGATCCGCAATGCGGTCAAGGCCCGCATGAACAACAGCGAGCCGCCGCCAGCGGCCCTGCGCCGCGCGCTGGACTTCATCGAGGCCCACGCCGCCGACGACATCATGCTGGCCGACATCGCCAACGCGGCCAACCTGAGCATCAGCAGCCTGGGCCGCCTGTTCAACCGCCACCTGGGCCAGAGCCCGGCCGCGCTGCTGCGCGACCTGCGCCTGGACCGCGTGCGCGACGAACTGCGCCGCGGCAATGCCGCCTCGATCCGCGAACTGGCGCTGCGCTGGGGCTTCCAGAGCCCGAGTCAGTTCAGCCAGGCGTATCAGAGACGCTTCGGAGAGAAGCCGAGCGACGCGCGTCAGCGCGGCTGACCCGCCACAGGCCGCCCCCCGGCTCAGGGGGGTGTCGAAACCAGCAAGTGCCGATTCTGGGCGTTGCTATCCGGAAATCAGCGACTTCACCGGCCCTAGGTGGCGACCCGGAGAAGTCACGCCAGCGTCACATCTAGACTTTTTTCACGGTCGGCGGGTTTTCATGGCTCACAAAGCTTGATTCCCTGCCGGGTTTGGACAAGTCAACCTCGCTGGGATTTCTGCATGAAAGCTTCTCGACTCCTGATTGCCGCGGCTGCCTCGCTGGCCTGCGCCGGTGCAGCACTGGCCCAGGCACCGACCTATTCCATCGTCGACCTGGGTCGCGGCGCCAACAACGTCGGCCGCACCTGCGGCGTCTCCGCGAGCGGCGCCTACGTGGTCAGTTGCAACGGCATCCTCGGCGCCGACACGTCCTACGTCTGGTCCAGCGCCACCGGCACGCAGACCGTCCTGCCCGCCTCCAGCACAAACAACTGGGCCGTCGGGGTCAACGACAGCGGCACGGTCATCGGCATGACTTCCGCCACCAGCGCCAAGACGACCGATGGCTACGCCTACAGCGGCGCGATCCCGGTGGTGTGGAAGAACGGCACGCCGACCCAGCTGGCCGCCTCGGGCCGCGCCTTCGCCATCAACAACGGCGGCATCGCGGTCGGTTCCAGCGGCACCGTCGGCGCGATCAACCAGCGTGCCGTCATCTACAACACCAACACGCTGAGCAACACGACGATCGGCGTCACGACCGACGACGGCGCCCTGATGACCAGCGCCTTCGCGATCAACAACAGCGGCCTGATCGCCGGTACCGGCCGGCTGGCCACCGACAACGGCAACCAGAATGTCGCGCTGGTCTACGACTCGACGACCGGCTCCATCACCCAGATCGCCGCGGCCTCGATGTTCCCCAACTCGGTGACCGGCGTGATCCAGACCGGCGGCATCTCGGTGACCGACGTCAACAGCAGCGGCGTGGTCGTGGGCTCGATCGGCTCCGACACCAAGGGCGACCTGGCCCTGTCGCCGTACATGTGGTCCGCCGCGGGAGGCCTGAGCTCGGTGCCCATGCCGGCCGGCTTCACCACCGGCACCGCCACCGGCATCAACGACCAGGGCTGGATCGTCGGCTACGGCAGGATGAGCGACGGCAGTTCGCACGGCTTCCTCGACATCGCCGGCACCTCCTACCTGCTGGACAGCCTGATCGCCAGCACCACCGGCTGGATCGTCACCGGCAGCGCCAGCTCGTCCTTCACCATCACCGGCATCGGCAACGACGGCACGATCAGCGGCTACGCCTCCTACACCGAAGGCGCCAGCAGCCGTCTGCACGGCTTCGCGCTGCAGGTGACGGCCGCCGTGCCCGAGCCCTCGAGCTATGCGCTGATGGCCGCCGGCCTGCTGGCCGTGGGCTCGATCGCCCGCCGCCGCAAGAACGCCGCCTGAACGAGCGCCCGCCCCGATCGCCCGATTGCATTACCCCAGTAGAAGGTTCATTCCCATGAAGTTCAACCGTTTCGCCGCCGTCCTCGCCGCCGCCCTGCCGCTGATGTCCATGGCCGCCGCTTCGTCGGCTCCTCAGTACGTGATTACCGACCTGGGTGTCGTGTCCGGCTACATCGCCAGCCAGTCCTGGGGCGTTTCGAGCAGCGGCAACTACGCGGTCGGCCGCAGCCTCTTCGTGTCGCAGGACGTGCCCGGCGCCTCCTGGCCCACCTCGATCTACAGCACCGGCACCGGCGCGCTGTCCGGCATGCCCGCGCTGAGCGGCCATCCGTATGACTGGGGCTATGCGATCAACAACTCCGGCGTGGCCGTGGGCCTCTCCGCCACCGACACCACCGGCGCCGGCGCGCTGCCGACGATGTGGTCCAACGGCACGGCCACCGCGCTGAAGCTGCCCACCGGCCAGACCGTGGGCCGCGCCTTCGGCATCAACAACAACGGCATCGCCGTCGGCTCGGTGGGCTCCGACACGGGCGAGGTCGGCGTGGTCTACAACACGGTCAGCGGCAAGAGCACGATCATCCAGGCGCTCAGCGACGACGGTTCGTACATGCAGCGCGCCTTCGGCATCAGCGACAACGGCATGATCGTCGGCGCGGGCGTCAACAACGGCCGCAACGATGCCGTCGTCTACAACATGAACAACGGCACGATGGTGACGCTGGCGACGCCGGCCGCCAACGTGAACATCGGTTCCATCGCCTTCGGCATCAGCAGCAACGGCCAGTACGTCGTCGGCGCCACCGGCAACGACTCCTTCATCTGGTCCGCCACCACCGGCGTCGTCGTGGCACAGATGCCGGCCATCAGCAGCAGCGGCAGCCTGAAGAGCGTCAACGATAGCGGCTGGGCGGTCGGCAACACCGGCGGCGCCTACGCCAACCCGATCCTGGTCGCCGGCGGCACGACCTACCTGGTCAACGACCTGATCACCAACGGCGCCGGCTGGAACTTCACCAGCACCACCAGTGCCTCGGCCATGGGCATCGCCAACAACGGCGCCATCGTCGGCACCGCGCAGCTGAACGGCCTGGAGCACATGTACATGGCCACGCTGGTCAGCGCCGTGCCCGAGCCGGCCACCTACGGCCTGATGGGCGCCGGCCTGCTGGCCGTCGGCGTCGCCTCGCGCCGCCGCCGCAACGACAACAACAAGGCCAAGGACTGATTTTCCAAAGCAGACTGACCTGCGTTCAGCCCCGTGAGCCACGGCCACGGGGCTTTTTTGCGCCCGCGCGGAGATGCGGCGCCGGCGCTGAGCGAGCGTCAGGCCAGCCGGCGGACCAGCTCCTGGGCGAGCTTCCAGAGCGCGAGCCGGTGCGCGCCCACCAGCGCGTCGGGATCGCTGCCGCTGGACGGCGCGCTGAGATCGACGTCGACCACCTGCAGCGGCGCCGTGCCCTGCGGGTCGCTGGCGGTGGCGCGGGCCACCAGGTGCACGGCGCTGCGGTCCGGCGTTGCCGACAGCTCCAGGATCTGCACCCGCAGCTGGCGGCCCACCGAGAGCCGCGAGGGCAGGGTGCCGCCGACCACGCGATCGGCCCCGCGCAACTGCGCCAGGTCGTGCAGCAGCAGGCGCGGGACGGCCTCGTCCAGCGGTTCGGCCCAGCGGTGGTCGGGCAGCGGCTGCATGCCGGAGCCGCCGACGGGCAGCCACAGCACGTCGCGCTCGAGGTACTCGGGCAGCTTGACCGGCGCCATCAATTGCCAGACGGCGCTCGACCGCGGCGCTGCCTGCGTGGCTTCGGGCGCCGCCAGCCGCAACTGGTAGTAGCGCGGCGGCGGTGCCTGCGGCCCCGAGGAACAGGCGGCCAGGCCAAGGACAAGAACCAGCAGCAGCGTTTTCTTCATGGCGGTGATTTCGGCTTGAGGGTCTTGTCGATGGCCAGCGGGTCGGCCGGCTTGCCGCGCAGCAGCGCGTCGGGATGGCGGCTCAGCAGGTCGGCCAGTTCGCGCACCGCACGGGCGGCGCGCGAGACGTCCTCCAGCGCCTTGTCCGCATGGGCCAGCACCGGCGAGTCCTCGCCGACCTGCTGGTGCAGCGCCGCGGCGGCCTGGGCCAGTTCGTCGGCGGTGCGCTGCAGGCTCTGCACCAGCGGCGAGTTCGGCTGCACCACCTCGCGGAAGCGGTCGGCCGCGGTGCCCACCTTGGCGGCGCTGTCCTTGACGCCGTCCGCGGTGCCGGCCATGCGGGTGAAGGCATGGTCGGCGCTTGTCATCGCCTGCTGGGCGGTGCTGGCCAGCGGCGGCACCTTCTGGTCCAGCGCCGCGGTGATGCGCCGCACGTTGCCGGTGATGGCCACCAGGTCGTTCATCGCCTGCTTGAGCTGCGGGCCGGCCACCACCGTGCGGGCCGACTCGGCGATGGCGGACACGTCGTCCACCAGCCGGCGCAGGTCCAGCCCGTCGAGCTGGTTCTTCAGCTGCTGGATGGTCGTCGTGGTGGTCGGGATCTCCAGCCGCGAGTCGTCCTCGTCGCCGCCGCGCAGCACGGCGGGCTTGTTGGGCCGCAGGTCCAGGTCCACGTAGAGCTGGCCGGTCAGCAGGCTCTGCATCGAGAGCTGGGCCTTCAGGCCGCGCGCCACCATCTGCTCCAGCACCGTGCGGCGGCCGTCGTTCCTGCCGGCCTGGCGCGGCGCCATGCCGCGGATCGCCTCGGGCTCGAGGTCGGCCATCACCGGGATGATGAACTCGTCCTTGGCCTGGTCGTAGACCAGCCCGATCGAGCTGACATTGCCCAGGCGCACGCCGCGGAACACCACCGGCGCGCCGACGGCCAGGCCATAGATCGAGCCGCTGAAGTGCATCACCACCCGCTCCTTGCGCGCGAACAGCTTGCCGCCGCCGGCGGCGATGACGGCGGCCAGGACCAGCACGATGCCGCCCACGGCAAAGGCGCCGATCAGCGTGGCGCTAGGCTTCCTGCGCGGCTTGCTGCTGGTGCTCGTGCTGCTGCTCATGGTCTTCTGCCTGTTCTTGTTGTTGGCCGCGGCTCAGGAACTTGCGCACCGCCGGCGGTCCGTCGGCCAGCAGCTCGCGGGGCGGGCCCAGCGCAGTCATCGTGCGGGCGTCGGCATCGAGGAAGAGGGCGCGGTCGGCGATCTGGAAGATGCTCTCCAGCTCGTGCGTGACCAGCACGATCGTGTGGCCCTGCTCGCGCAGCGACAGGATCAGCTCGTCCAGCGAGGCGGCGGTCAGCGGGTCCAGGCCGGCCGAGGGCTCGTCCAGGTAGAGCAGCTGCGGCTCCAGCACGAGCGCGCGGGCGATCGCCGCGCGCTTCCTCATGCCGCCGGACAGCGCCGAGGGCTCGGCATCGAACTGGTCCTCCAGCCCGACCAGGGCGAGCTTCTCGCGCGCCCGGGCCTCGCGCCCGGCAGCGTCCAGCGAGCGCTCGAACATCTCCAGCGGCAGCATCAGGTTCTCGCCCACGCTCATCGAGGTCCACAGCGCGCCGGCCTGGAAGCTGACGCCGAAGCGGCGGCGCAGCGGCGAGTCGGGCTCGGCGGTGTTGATGTCCTCGGCGCCGTAGCAGATGCGGCCCGCCGCCGGCTGCTGCAGGCCCGCCAGGTGGCGCAGCAGCGTGCTCTTGCCGCAGCCGCTGCCGCCGATGATGGCCAGCACCTCGCCGGCCAGGATGTCGAAGTTCAGGTTGCGCTGGATCAAGCGCTCGCCGTAGCACATCTTCAGGCCCTGGACGTGGACCAGGCGGCGTGGGGCCGTGCCGTCCTCCATCACCAGTCCAGCCGCTGCAGCGCGATCGTCGAGGCGGACGCCGCGACGACGATCCACACGATGGCCTGCACCACGCTGGCCGTCACCGCCTGGCCGACCTGCTGCGCGCTGCGGCCCGAGTGCAGGCCCTGCCGGCAACCGGCCAGCGCCACCAGCAGGCAGTAGAAGGTGCCCTTGCCCAGGCCCACCAGCACATGGGTCAGCGTCAGCGCCTGCAGGCTCTTGTACGCGTATTCCAGCGGCGCGATGCCGAAGATCGCCACCGCCACGCCCCAGCCGCAGAGCATCGAGATCAGCGCGGCGAAGGCCACCAGCACCGGCGCCGCGATCAGCAGCGCCAGCACGCGCGGCAGCACGAGATGGCTTACCGGGTCGATGCCCAGCGCGCGCAGCGCGTCGATCTCCTCGTTGGCCTGCATGCTGCCGAGCTGGGCGGCATAGGCGGCGCCCAGGCGGCCGGCAAGGATCACGCCTGTCATCAGCGCCGCGACCTCGCGAACGCTGCCGATGGTGACCAGGTCGGCGATATAGGCCTGCGCGCCGAAGCGCTGCAGCTGGATCGCACCCATGTACGCCAGGATCACGCCCACCAGGCCGCTCACCAGGCAGACGATGCCCACGCTGCGCGGGCCGGCCTGTTCGAGCTGCCAGAGCAGGTCGCTGCGGCGCATGGCGGAGCGGCCGCGCAGGAAGCGGCCGCGCAGGAAGCGGCCGCTGGCGATCAGGACTTCGCCGACGAAGGTCAGCGTCAGCCGAGCACCGGCCCAGCGAGCTTCGATCCGTCGGCCGATGGCCTGCAACGAAAGGGAAGAGAAGAAGGAGAAGGGGCGCGGGCGCTGCCTGTTGTTCGAGTTCTCGGGAGCGCCCAGCGCAACACTCATGATGCGGTGTTAGGCGGACTTCACGACCAGGTGGTTGTCCACGCTCAGCACGCCCTTGACACCGGCAGCCAGGCGCGTGGCGCGGTCCTTGGCGGCATCGTCGGGGGCGGAGCCGTTCAGCTCGACCAGGCCATCGCGGGTGTCCACGTTGATCTTCAGCGCGGACAGCGAGGGGTCGCGGGCCAGCTCGGCCTTGACGCTGGCGGTGATCGTCGCATCGGCCATCTTGGCCTCGGCCTTGTCGGCCGCAGCGGACATCTTGTCGCCCAGCTTGTCGGCCTCGGCCGCGGTCTTGGCCTTGGCTTCCTCGGACTTCTGGTCGACCTTGGCGATGGTGTCATCGAGCTTCTGGCCGGCGGTGCGCGTGTCGTCGTGCTTGCTGCAGGCGGCCAGCGACAGGGCGGCGGCCACGGCGGCCGCGAGCAGCGACGTTCGGTAGGTGAGGTGCTTGTTCATGGGATCTGCCTTTCGTGTTGCCATTGGGAATCGACTGGATGACCGAATGCCTTGTTGTCATCCATGCCTTCAGCTTATGAGCCGGGCCGTGCGGGTCCTATCGGCCTGTTTCCTGTTCGCTTGTGGGAGCAGGCTGACAGGGCGGGGGTGCGGGGGCGGCGCCCTCGTCGCGCGTCTGCGCCTGCCGGGCCAGCATCACCAGCAACGCGCTCAGCAGTGCCTGGCCGGGCGCGGCACCCAGCTGGTTGAAGAGCCAGCGCACGATGCGGCCGGGCAGTGGCTGCACTTGCCGCCGCACGAAATGCCAGCGCCACGGCCGCGCGGCGACCACCGCCAGGCCGATGCCGGCCGACAGCAGCATCGCCGCCACCGGATGGCGGCGCACCGCCGGCGCGACCTGCGCATGCAGCTCGCCTGCCACCAGCTCGGTGGTGGCCCGCCAGGGGTGCCCTTCCCACCACTGCTGCAGCGCGGTCAGCGCCACGCCGGCCACCGGCGAGCCGCGCAGGCCGCGGCGCAGCGTGCGCCACAGCGCGCGCAGCCGGCGCGGGATGTTGAGCGGGTGGTGGGGCGTGGTGTCGGGCAGCTCGATCAGCTCGTTGCGCAACTGCTGCCGGGAGGCCGCGAGGCGCTGCAGCGCGGCGGCGCGGGCGCTCTCTCGTTCGGGCGAGGTTCCCATTCAGGCCTCGCTGGCTTCTTTGAGGAGGGCAGTGTCCAGCGCGACTTGTTCGCGCAAGAGCTCGAAGGAGCAGGAAAGCGGGTGCTGGCGCATCTGCAGCCAGCCGAGAACGGCCAGCAGCAGCGGCATTGCCGGGACCGCGGCCAGCAGCCAGGGCATCGGCATCGCGTCCAGCGGCACCACGGCCAGCAGCAGCAGCGCCGTGCCGGCCAGGGTGGCGAAAAGAAAGAGGCCCAGCGTCATGACGGCGGCCCAGAGCGCATGCCTGCGCCACTGGGCCGTGGTCTCGCCGGCCTCGACCGAGACCAGCTGGGCGTAGGCGCCCAGGTGTTCGGCCAGCAGCTCCGGCCGGGTGGCCAGAGTGCGGAACAGCGGATGGATCATCAGCTGTTGCGGTCGCTGCTGCGCGAGCGGGCCAGCCAGCTCAGCACCAGCGCCGCCACGGCGCCGGTGGCCGCGGCGATCACCACGGCCTTGACCGGCTCGTCCTTGATGTAGCCGACGGTGGCGTCACCGGCGCGGCCGATGCGCTCCTTCACCACGGCGCTGGTGTCGCGGGCGCGATCCAGCGTGCGGCGGGCCAGGTCCTCGGCCTGGCCGGCGACGCGGCCCAGCGCGGCCGAAGCCTGGTCGCTGACGCTGTGGATCTTCTCCTGCAGCTTGCCGACGGCCTCGTCGGTCCTGGCCTCGATCTCGTCGGCGTTGGGAATCGTGGGCTTGTTGATGGCCATGGTGCGGTCCTCCTGCTGGGGTTGGTGGGGTGAAAAGACGGGAAAGGATGAATGCGGGCAGTGGCGCTACTTGCGCACCAGGCCGATCAGGAAGGTGGCCACGGCCATCACCACGAAGACCAGGAACAGGATCTTGGCGATGCCGGCAGCGCCGGCGGCGAGGCCCCCGAAGCCGAACAGCGCGGCGATCAGGGCGATGACGAAGAAGACGACGGCGTAATGAAGCATTTGAGTTCTCCTGACCGCGATCACGGATGCCGCGGCAATGGCTTCACTGTAGGAAGGAGCAGGGGGTGCACCCGGCAGTCCCGGGCCGCGAGGCCGTGTCAGCGGTACCGGACAAGCGACGTAGGCGTGGTCCTACGCGCTGCGCTGATGCATCTCGTTATGCTTTCGCTTCACGTAAGAGAGGACAAAGGGGCCCGCCATGATCCGCATTGCCATCGTCGACGACCACGCCATCGTGCGTGCCGGTCTTCGACAGTACTTCTCCGACCAGACGGATCTGCGCGTGACGGGCGAGGCCGGCAACGGCCGCGAGGCGCTGGACATCGTGCGCGGCGGCGACGTGGACGTGATCCTGATGGACCTGTCCATGCCCGACCAGGGCGGCGTCGAGGTGCTGGCCGCCATCAAGGCGCGCGAGCCCGACCTGCCGGTGCTGATCCTCTCCAGCTTCCCCGAGACCCACTACGCCACCACGCTGCTGCGCCAGGGCGCCAGCGGCTACCTGAACAAGGAGTGCGACCCGGAGGACATCGTCAAGGCGATCCGCACCGTCTACCGCGGCCGCAAGTACATCACCCCGGCCGTGGCCGAGCTGCTGGCCGACGGCCTCTCCGGCGACGCCGACTCGCTGCCGCACGAACAGCTCTCCGAGCGCGAGCTGCAGGTCTTCCTGCGCCTGGCGCGCGGCGAGACCATCGGCCACATGGCGGACAGCATGTCGCTGTCGGTCAAGACGGTCAGCACCTACCGCTCGCGGGTGATGGAGAAGCTCAAGCTCGCGTCCAACAGCGACCTGACCTACTACGCGCTGAAGAACGGCCTGATCCAGTGAGCTTCACGCGGCGCACGGCGCTGCTCGGGCTGCTGGCGGGATGCGCCGGGGCAAGACCCGACCCCGCGCTGCCGGCGCTGGACGCGCTGTATCCGCGCATGCCGGACGCACCCGCGCCCGGCGCCACGCCGCGCATGCGCGAGATCTGCGCCTCCTTCGGCCGCGGCATCAATTTCGGCAACATGCTGGACGCGCCCGCCGAGGGCGAGTGGGGCCTGCGCGCCAGCGACGAATTCATCGGTCTGGTGGGCGAGGGTGGCTTCACCCGCAGCGTGCGCCTGCCGGTGCGCTGGAGCAACCACGCCAGCCGCGACGCCTCCGCCCGCATCGACCCGGCCTTCTTCGCCCGCGTGGACGAGGTGCTGGACCAACTGCTCGCCCGCGGCTGCACAGTGATGCTGAACATGCACCACTACCACCAGCTCGACGGCGACCCGCTGGACAGCGAGCTGCGGGTGGACGACGCGGTGCTGCGCCATCGCTTCCTGGCGATGTGGGGCCAGATCGCCGAACGCTATGCGGCGCGAGACGGGAATCGCCTGGTCTTCGAGGTCTACAACGAAGCCCACGGCCTGCAGGACGGCCCGCCGTGGAACGACCTGATGTCCCGCGCGGTGCGCCTGATCCGGCGCAGCAACCCGACCCGCGGCCTCGTCGTGGGCTCCTCCCGCTGGAACAGCGTGGACGCGCTGACCCAACTGGTGCTGCCGCCCGACCCGAACCTGATCCTCACGGTGCACAGCTACGAGCCCTTCGAGTTCACCCACCAGGGCGCGACCTGGGTGCGGCCGGTCAAGCCGACCGGTGTCGATTGCTGTGGCGCGCCCCAGCTCGCCCGCATGCACGCGGTGCTGGACAAGGCGGTCAGCGAGGCCGCGCGCCTGGGCTACCCGGTCTTCGTCGGCGAGTTCGGCGCCTATGAAGCGGCCCCGATGCCGGCGCGCGTGCGCTATGCGCGGGCGATGCGCGAGGCGATGGAGCAGCGCGGGCTGTCCTGGTTCTGGTGGGAACTGGCCTCGGGCTTCGGTGTCTACGACCCGAAGGCGCATGCGATGCGCCAGCCGCTCTTCGAGGCGCTTTACCGCTGATTCCGAGTCGGCAAAAAAAACCGCACCTGCTTTCCCAGCGAGGTGCGGTACCAAACGGGCCGGAGGCGGCCCAGGGGAGGGACTCGGTTCAACAGGACCGTCGTGGCAATCGTCGTGCCCGGTCAGTCCACGTAGTCATACAGGTCAGCGGAATTCTTCTCCCAGTCCTTGAGCTGCTTCTCGGCTTCGTCCTTGGCGATGCCGTAACGCTCCTGGATGCGGCCCGCGAGCTGTTCGCGCTTGCCGGCGATGACGTCGAGATCGTCCTTCGTCAGCTTGCCCCACTGCTCCTGGACCTTGCCTTGCAACTGTTTCCAGTTGCCTTCGATGCGTTCCCAGTTCATGGCGGTACTCCTTGCCGATGGACCGGCGATCAGCCGCGGATCACGATCTCGTTGCGCACGCGCTTCACACCGTCGGTGTTGCGGGCGATCGATTCGGCATTGGCCTTCTCGGTGCTGTTCTTCGCGAAGCCCGAGAGCATCACCTCGCCGTTGAGGGTCTCGACCTTGATCGACGTGCCGTCGACCGTCTTGTCCGCCAGCATCTTCGTCTTCACCGAGGCGGTGATCGAGCTGTCATCGATGTAGGCGCCGACGTGTTCCTGGCCGCGCGTCACGGCGCAACCCGGGAGCACGGCCAGCACGGCCAGACCGGTTGCGAAGGCAGCGAGCGTCTTGCGGGTAGTGGTGAACATGATGGTGATCTCCTGGATATGGCTGATGTTTGTGATCGATGCCGTGTCTTGTTGAGGCATGACTGAAGTCTATGGACGGGGCCGGGGCGGCGGGATCGGCGAAGGGGAGCTTGGCTTGTAGGAATTCATGCCGACGAAACCAGCCGCTCACCACAAGCGCTCGAAGACGCGCGCGAAGAACTCCTTGCTGCGCTGCCACAGCGAGCGCGACCGCCAGGCCGCCTGCGTGATCTCGCGCGAGTCCTTGAGGTCCTGCTCGAACATGCGACGCATCGCGGCGCCGAAGTCCTCGCCGATCACCACCGCATTGATCTCGTTGTTGCCGGTGAAGCTGCGCTGGTCGAGGTTGCTGGAACCGACCGAGGCGACCACGCCGTCGATCACCACGGTCTTGGCGTGCAGCACCGAGTCCTGCAGCTCATGGATCTTCACGCCGGCGTCGAGCAGCCGCGCGTAGTAGCTGCGGCCGGCATGCAGCACCGGGGAGAAGTCGCTGCGCGAGGGCAATACCAGCTGGACGTCCACGCCGCGCCGGGCGGCTTCGCACAGCGCGTCCACCATGTCCTCGCCGGGCGCGAAGTAGGCCATGGTCAGCAGCACGCTCTGCTGTGACGCGGCGATGGCGCCCATCATCATCGTGTAGAAGCGGTTGACCGGGTCGTCCGGCGTGGTCGGGATGATGCGCAGCAACTGCTCGCCGGCGGCCTTCTTCGGCACGGCCGGCGGCGGGGGCAGGGTGCCTTCGCATTTCTGGTCGCGCCAGGTCTGGCGCACCAGGTCGTCCAGCGCGCTCACCGCGGGGCCGCGCAGCTGCACCTGGGTGTCGCGCCAGCCGGTGCGCTTGCCGTCCGGGTCCTGCGGCGGCGGCGCGCGGCGGTGGCGGCCCAGCGAGCCGGAGCTGTAGACCGCGCTGATGTTGATCCCGCCGGTGAAGCCGGTCTCGCGGTCCACGACCAGGATCTTGCGATGGTCGCGGTGGGTCAGGTCGTCCAGCTGGCCCAGCGGGTTGAAGGCGCAGGTGGCGACGCCGGCCTCGCGCAAGGCCGCGAAGAACGCATCCTGCGTGCCGATCGAGCCGACCGCGTCGTAGACGACGAAGACGCCGAGGCCCTCGGCCCGCTTGGCCGCCAGCAGGGCGGCCAGGCGGCGCGAGACCTCGGCGTCCTCGATGATGTAGCTCTCCAGCAGCACCGTATGGCGTGCGCGCTGGATCGCCTCGAACATGGCCTTGTAGGTGGCCGGCCCGTCGATCAGCAGCCCGGCCTCGTTGCCGGGGTAGAGGCCGACGTCGCCGAAGGCGGCCATCGCGCCGAGCTGGCGCTTCAGCGCCTCGCCGCGGCCCTGGGCCTGCACGGCCTCGATGACCTGCTCGCGCTGGCGGGGGCCGATGGCCTGGCCGGCCGGCCCGGTCATCGAGACCTGGCTCGCCACCGCGGCCACGCTGGGTGCGCTGGCCGGCGGGGGCGGCAGCTCCGCCGCGGCCGGCAGCTGCGGCCCGCTCGCGCAGGCCCCCACCATCAGGCTGATGCCCAGCAGCAGCGGGCCGCGAGCGGCCATGGCATCAGCCCTTGAGCATGTCGGACAGTTCCTCGGCGTGCTCCTCTTCCTGCTCGAGGATCTCCTCGAGCAGGCGGCGCGTCGTCGGGTCCTTGTCGCCGATCAGCTTGATCATCTGGCGGTAGGCCTCGACGGCCACCCGCTCGGCCACGAGGTTGGCCTTGATCATGCCCTTCAGGTCCAGCGAGGCGTCATAGCTGGCATGGCTGCGCGACGTCAGCGAGTCGGGCGCGAAGTCCGGCTCGCCGCCCAGCTGCACGATGCGCTCGGCGATGCGGTCGGCGTGGGCCGTCTCCTCGCCGGCATGCACCATGAACTCCTCGGCGATCGCCGGCGCCTGCAGGCCGGTGGCGGTGAAGTAGTGGCGCTTGTAGCGCAGGATGCAGACGAGCTCGGTGGCCAGCGAGTCGTTCAGCAGCTTGACGATCTGCTCGCGCCACGGGCCGTAGCTGGGCGTGACCGGACCTTCGTCGATGTGCTGCTTGGCCCGTTCGAGGGCGGCCTGGTCAAGTTCGAGGACCTCGTCGCCCTTCGGTTCGGCCTTGGGAGCGATGCGCAGCGGATGCTTGTTGGACATGGCGGTTTCCTTTCGATTCATTTCCCGATCCGGTTACTTGCGGAGTGCGTTGGCGCCCATCAGCGCCAGCGCCAGCAGCACCAGGAAGACGAGCAGGAAGACGACGAACAGCGCCTTGGCGATGCCGGCGGCGCCGGCGGCGATGCCGGTGAAGCCGAGCAGACCCGCGATCAGCGAGATGACGGCGAAGATGAGAGCCCACTTCAACATGATGGCGTTCCTCTTTCTGGTTCGATTGAGCCACTCTAGGAAGGGCGCCGGTGGCAGGGCATCGGCGCGCGGTCCGTCGTCCTGTAGGACGTGGCCCCGATGGCCGCTGCAGCTGCGGATGCGGCCTCGTCCTACATGGATGCAGACCCGGCCCTGACACGCATGGGTCACTGGCGCTGCCTAGCATCGGCTCATGCATTCCGAATCGCCTTTTTCCCTCCCTCTCCCGGACACGCTTGAATCCCATGACGACGAACCGGTGAATGCCGAGCTGCTGCTGGGCACCCACCTGACCGTGGTCGTGCGGGCGCGGGTCGCCGGCCAGGCCGCCGAGATCGGCCTGGTGGTGGCCCGCCAGCACTGCGTCGGCGACCAGCCGCGCCGCCGTGCGCTGACGGAAGCGGCCGAACGCTGCGCGGGCCGTTCCCGCGTCGCGGCCGGCCGCATCCTGGCGCGCATCGACGGCCGCTGGCAGACGCTGCAGGCGATGCCATCCACCCTGAAAGGAAGTAACGTCATGAACACCCTCAACACCGCCCGATCCGCCGCCGCCGCCCTGAGCGCCGGCCTGCTCGCCATGGCCGCCGGCACCGCGATGGCCGGCACCCCGCTGGAGAACTACAAGCAGGAACGCGCCAACTGCCTGAGCGGCAATACCTCGCAGGACAGGGCCACCTGCCTGCGCGAGGCCGGCGCCGCGCTGCAGGAAGCGCGCCGCAATGGCCTGACCACGCCCACGCCGGAACAGCGCGCGCAGAACGCCGTGCAGCGCTGCCAGGCCCAGCCGAAGGAAGACCGCGAGGACTGCCAGCGCCTGGCGATGGGCGCCGGCTCGCGGGAAGGCAGCGTGTCCGAAGGCGCGACGGTCAGCCAACTGACCACCATCAAGAACTGACCCTGATGGGTCAGAGGCTGAGCCCCGGGCGCCTTGAGCCCCGGGTGCTCGCGTAGACCCAGGTGAACTCCGCGCCCAGCAGGAAGATCTGGGCCGAGTAGTAGATCCAGATCAGCAGCACCACCATCGAGCCGGCCGCGCCGAACTGCTGCGCCACCGCGCTGTGGCCGATGTAGAGGCCGGTGAGGCTCGGGCCCACGCTGAACAGCATCGAGGTCACCAGCGCGCCGAGCCAGACGTCGCGCCAGGCGACCTTGGTCGTGGGCATCAGCTTGTAGATCATCGCGAACAGCACCGTCATCGAGCTGAAGCTCAGCGTGACGTTGGCCAGCGTCGCCCACAGCTGCCACTCCCCGAACCAGGGCGCCCAGGTCTTCTCCAGCGCCGCGAACGCCGCGCTGAACACCAGCGAGACGATCAGCAGGAAGCCCACGCCCAGGATCAGCCCGAAGGACATCAGCCGCGTGCGCAGCAGCAGCCACCAGGCTTTCTGACGCGGCGAGGGCGGCACCGGGTGCGGCGAGCGCCAGATCAGGTCCAGCGTGGCCTGCAGCTCGGCGAACACCGAGGTGGCGCCCACCAGCAGCAGCACCAGCCCGATCACCGAGGCCAGCACGCCGCCGTGGGGCGGCCAGGCTGCGCTGTCCAGCAGCTGCTTCACCGCGGCGGCCCCTGATTCGCCGATGACGCCGCGCAACTGGTCGACGATCTCCTCGCGCGCCGAGCGCGCATCGAACATCAGCCCCGCCACCGAGGTGACGATCAGCAGCAGCGGCGCCATCGAGAACAGCGTGTAGTAGGCCAGCGCGGCGCCGCGGCTGGCGGCATGGTCGTCGATCCATGCCTCGACGGCCTGGCGGGCGAGGTGGTAGAGATCCTTGAGGCGCATGGTGAGCATTGCAGGGGAGCGGCCGCGCGCGCCGCGCCGGGCGGCATGCCGTCGCGCTGTAGGACGAATCCGTATCGTGAAAGGCCGGTAGGACGCCGACTACGCCGGGTCTCGCTGCCGTCCGCTGCCGCTGATGTAACTGATTACGCACACTGAGCGCATCAAAAAGGACTGGAGGACGACATGGACGCTGCGCCGCATGCAGTAGACGCCACCGCCGCGAGGCTGCGCAGCAGCTGGGCCGTGATCCTGCTGGCGGCGCTGGCGACCGTGGCGGCCCTCTGGCTGGGGCGCGACTTCCTGATCCCGATCGCGATGGCGGCCACCGTCAGCGTGCTGCTGTGGCCGGCGGTGCGCACGCTGGACCGCTGGTTCAGGCTGCGCCCGCTGTCGGCGCTGGTGGCGGTGCTGGCGACGCTGGCCGTGACCGGACTGCTGGCCATGTCGGTCGGCACCAAGCTGACCAGCGCGGTGGACCAACTGCCCAGCGCCTTGCGCCTGGCGGCACGCGACATCTCCTCGCTCAACACCGACGGCGGCCGCGCGATGCAACGCACCCGCTCGGCGCTCAGCGAACTCGACCGCAGCGTGGCCCGCGCCACCGGCACGCCGGCCGACCGGCCCGCCGCACCGGCGCCCGGGGCCCCTGCGGCGCCGGCGCAGCGCTCGATCGTGGCGCAGCTGGTGGACGGCGTGACCGCGCTGGCCATCGCGGCCTCCAAGTCCGCCGCCGGCGTGCTGCTGGAGGTGGGCATGATCGCCTTGCTGAGCTTCTTCATGCTCTGCAGCGCCGAGGCCCTGGGCGACAAGCTCATCGCCTGGTGTCGGGCCGGCACCGCCGGCGGCGACCGGCCGGGCCGCTGCGAGCCGATGCTTGACGGCGCGGCCTACCAGATCCGCATGTTCGCCGGCGTCACCGTGGTCACCAACATCGCGATCGGCTTCGGCGTGGGCCTGATCTTCGAGCTGTTCGGCGTGCCCGATGCGTGGATGTGGGGCCTGGTGGCCGCGGCGCTGCACTTCCTGCCCTATGCGGGCCTGGGCCTGGTGATGCTGCTGGCGGCGCTGGAGGTGTACGTGGTGCAGGCCTCGCTGCTGATCGCGCTGGGCGCGGCAGTCAGCGTGATGCTGGTCGGCATCGTCATCGGCACCGCGATGGCCGTGTGGCTGCAGGGCCGCGTCGCGCGCATCGACAGCGCCACGCTGTTCGCCGGAACCATCTTCTGGAGCATCGTCTGGGGCGGCTGGGGCCTGGTGCTCGGGCCGCTGCTGGTGGTGGTGGCGCGGCTGGTCTGGCAGGAGGCCCCGCTGCTGCGCGGCCAGCCCGCGCGGCCGCTGCCGGCCGAGGCCGAGGAGGGCGAACTGATTCAGGAGAAACCCGACGGCGCGGTGAGCGTGCAGGGGCTGTGAATACACTGCGCCCATGACGACGAGCGCACGCAATCCGAAGGTCGACGACTGGTTCACCCGCGCCGAGAGCTGGCACGAGGAAATGGTCAAGCTGCGCGAGCTGGTGCTCGCCACCGAACTGGTCGAAGACTACAAGTGGGGCCAGCCCTGCTACACGCTGGACGACGCCAACGTCCTCATCATCCACGGCTTCAAGGAGTACTGCGCGCTGCTGTTCTTCAAGGGCGCGCTGATGAAGGATCCGAAGGATCTGCTGATCCAGCAGACGAAGAACGTGCAGGCCGGGCGCCAGATGCGCTTCACCAGCGTGGACGAGATCAAGCCGTCGGTGGTCAAGGCCTACCTGAAGGAGGCGATCGCGGTGGAGAAGTCCGGCGCCAAGGTCGAGATGAAGGAGACCCGCGACTTCGAGATGGTGGACGAGTTCCGCCTGCGGTTGAAGGAACTGCCGGCGCTGCAGGAGGCCTTCGACGCGCTGACGCCCGGACGCCAGCGCGCCTACCTGCTGCACTTCGCCGGGGCCAAGCAGTCGGCCACGCGGGCGGCGCGGGTGGAGAAGTGCATTCCGCTGATCCTGGACGGGATCGGGTTGAACGATCGTTGAGGTCGATCGCTGAGGGCGATCGTGAGAGAGGCCGCTGGAGCGCCGGTCAGGCGACGCACAGCGACGGCGGGCAGAAATCCTTGCCGACCATCGCACGGGCGAAGAAGTAGTTCTGCTTGGCGCGGGAGGGCAGCGCGTCGAGGTCCACGTGGCCGTGGTCGTCGCAGGGGAAGGACAGGGCGCGGCCCGAATTGAACAGCGACTCGAAGCGGATCTCGAAGTGCTGCTGATTGTTGTGGGAGGTGGTCATGATGAGGGACTCCTTTGATTCAACTATCGGTGCCGGCGGGGTTTGCCGACATCGGCCGGAATCGAGTCGCGCTGTCGGTGGCCGCTACGGCCGGTGGCTGCGGGCGTCCGACGGACAAGTCCTACATCAACATCTCTTGCGCCCGGCTCGCGCGGGCGGGCGGACGGCGGCACCATGCACGCAGGACCGCATCCACCAGGAGACCGCCATGGCCGCCCCCCGCATCAGCCTCTTCACCGCCGTCATCGCCGGCTTCGCGCTCTGGCAGTGGCAGGCCCGCCGCTACGAGCGCGAGCAGCAGCGCCAGCTCGCCCGCAGCAAGCCGAAGCCGCATGAGGAGAGCACCTGGGAAGGCGAGGGCGGGGCGCTGAAGTACACCGGCGCCCACATGGGTCCGGACCCGGCGCTGCCGGGCCACTGATCCACCGAAGAACCGCTACTGGAGGCTGCTGCCGAGCTGCACCGGCCGCTTGCCCGGGACGGACGGCGGGCCGGCTTCCGGCCCGCCGTCCTCCGCGTATTCGCGCAGCCGGTTGTAGAGGGTCTTCAGGCTGATGCCCAGCGCGGACGCCGTGCGCTCGCGTTGCTGCTTGAAGTGCGCGAAGGTGGCCAGGATCAGCTGGCGCTCGGCCTGGGCCATGGTGCTGCCGATGGCGATGGTCACGCTCAGCGGCGGGGCGTCGTCCTCGCTCACAGCCTCCGGTGCCGGAGCAGCCTCCACCGGCGATGAAGAAGATGAAGGCGCCCGGGGCACGTCGCTGGGCAGCCATTCGTCGGTGATCTGGCTGCCGTCGCTCATCACATAGCTGCGCTGCACGACGTTGCGCAGCTCGCGCACATTGCCGGGCCAGCGGTAGGCCGCGAGCTTGGCCAGCGCCGCGGGCGTGAAGCGCTTGGTCTTGCCCTCGCTCTGGCAGATCGGCAGCACCAGCTGCTCGGCCAGCAGCGGCACGTCCTCGCGGCGCTCGCGCAGCGGCGGCAGCGCAATCGGGAACACATTGAGCCGGTACAGCAGGTCCTCGCGCAGCTTGCCGTCGGTGACGGCCTGCTCGGGCACCCGGTTGGTGGCGGCGACGATGCGCACGTCCGCCTCCTGCACCTGGGTGGAACCCACGCGCATGTAGGTGCCGGTCTCCAGCACGCGCAGCAGCTTCACCTGCAGCTCGGCCGGCATCTCGGTGATCTCGTCCAGGAACAGCGTGCCGCCGGCGGCGCGCTCGAAGAAGCCCTGGTGCTGGCGGTCCGCGCCGGTGAAGCTGCCCTTCTCGTGGCCGAACACCTCGCTCTCGATCAGGTGCGGGGAGATGGCGCCGCAGTTGACGGCCAGGAAAGGCTTGCTGCGCCGGCGGCTCATGTCGTGGATGGTGCGGGCGACGACCTCCTTGCCGGTGCCGCTCTCGCCGGTCACGAGCACCGACACGGCCGTGCCGGCCACGCGGGCGATCTGCTGGTAGATGCGCTGCATCGAGGGCGCGCGGCCCCACAGGTGGCCGAAGCGGCCACTCTTCTCCCATTCGGCCATCGCGCCGTCCATCTCGGCGCGGGCCACCGAGGGTTTCACCACGCGCGAGAGGATGCCGCGCAGCTGCGTCTGCTTGACCGGCTTGAGCAGGTAGTCCACCACGCCCAGGCGCAGCGCCTGGATCGAGGTCTCCAGGCTGGCCTGGCCGGTGATCAGCGCCACCTGCGAATTGCTGAGCAGCCCTTCCTCCTCGAACAGGCTCATGCCCTTGCCGTCGGGCAGGTGCAGGTCCAGCAGCACGATGTCGGGCGGCTGCATGGCGAGGCTGGCTCGCGCATCGCGCAGCGAGTGGGCGGTGGCCACCGTGAAACCTTCGGCAGCCACCAGGGCGGCGAGCATCGTCGCGGCGTCGACGTCGTCGTCGACGATCAGGGCGTGGCTCATGACAGTACTCCTTCTTCCTCTTTCATGAATATGCCGGCGGGCATGCCGCTTGCCGAATGGCAGCCGCCGGAGGTGACGATGCATTTCTCGATCAATCTGCTCGCCTGGCTGCTCGTCGGCGCGGCGATGGGGTGGCTGGTCAGCCGCCTCGTGCGCTTGCGGGGCCGGCGGCCGCTGCTGCTGAACATGGCCGCAGGCATGATCGGTGCGCTGCTGGCCGGGCTGTGGGTGGCGCCGCTGATCGCGCTGCCGGAGCAGGTCGCGCCGCCGCCCAGCCTGGACGCCATGGCGGTGACCTCGCTGGGGGCGGTGGCGGTGCTGGTGGTCGTGGACGGCATCTGGTTATGGTTCCGGCGGCTGCATTGACGTAGGCGCGATCCATCTTCTTCATTGCGTGGCGAGCAGCAGGTCGCGCAGGCGCTGCGGGTCCACCGGCTTGGCCAGGTGGGCGTCGAAGCCGTGGCGCAGCGACTGCGCCACGTCGGCATCGCTGCCGTAGCCCGACAGGGCCAGCAGCCGCCCCGCATAGCCGGAACGCCGGCTCTGCTGCGCCAGCTCGAAGCCGCTGAGCCCCGGCAGCCCGATGTCCACCACGGCCACGTCCGGCAGCTCGGCCAGCAGCAGGCCGAGGCCCTGCTGGCCATCGGAGGCGGTGCTGACGCTGTGGCCGTCCAGTTCCAGCATCGTGCACAGGGTCGTGCGTGCATCCTCGTTGTCCTCGATGACGAGCACGCGACAGCGGGTTCCCTGCAGCACGTGGGCGCCGCCCTCGGCGGCCGTCGCGCTCACCGCGCCGGGCTGCCCGAGCGCCGCCGGCAGCCGCACGGTGAACACGCTGCCCTGCGACGAACTGTGGGCGATCACGGTGCCCGCATGCATCTCCACCAGCCGGCGCACCATCGTCAGCCCCACGCCGAGGCCGCCGGCGCTGCGGTCCAGCAGCCGTTCGCCCTGCACGAAGAGATCGAAGATGTGCGGCAGCAGCGTCGGCGAGATGCCGTCGCCGTGGTCGGTCACGCGCAGCACCGCCTGGCCCTCGTCGGCCGCCAGCTCCAGCTCGATGCGGCGGCCGGCCGGCGTGTACTTGAGCGCATTGCCCAGCAGGTTGTTGACGACCTGCTCGATGCGGGTGGCATCGGCCTCGATCCAGACCGGCTGCAGCTCGGTCAGCAGTTCGTGCCGGTCGATGCTGCCGGTGAGGCGGAAGTTCTCGACCGAGCGGGCCACCAGCGCGCCCATGTCCAGGCGCTGGCGGTGCAGGGTCACCTTGCCGGAGATCACCCGGCCGATGTCCAGCAGCTCGTCCACCAGCCGGCCCAGCTGACGGGTCTGGCGCGCGATGATGACGCGCGCGCTCTCGGCCAGGGCCTCGCTGCCCTGGCGGTTGCCCAGCTGCGCCAGCACCTCGGAGGCCGAGGCGATGGCGCCCAGCGGGTTGCGCAGCTCGTGGCCCAGCATGGCGAGGAACTCGTCCTTGGCGCGGTTGGCTTCCTCGGCCTCGATGCGCGCGCGCCGCTCCAGCCCGGCCAGCGCCGCGCGCTCCAGCTCCAGCGCCTTCTGCTCGTTGACGTTGAGCGTGGCGGCGATCAGCTGCAGCGGCCGCCCGGCGGTGGAGAAGGCCATCTGCACCCGGCTGGCCAGCCAGCGGGTGGGCGCTTCGCCCGCGCCGGCTTCCTCGGCGCTGTCAGTCAAGGTAACGCGGTATTCGAGCGTACCGCGCTCGCGCCGTTCGGCCACCATGTCGCGCAGCCGCTGCTCGACGCCAGGGCGGTCGTCCTCATGCACGCGCTCCAGCAGGTCTGCCAGCGGCAGCACGGCCGGCGTGGCCTCGGGCGGGAAGCCGAACAGCCGGGAGAGGCCCGGCGTCCATTCGGCGCCGCTCTCGTCGATGCGGATGAAGCCGAGCTCGCCGGCCTCCTGCGCCAGGTCGATCAGGCGCTGGGTGTCCTGCAGGCGGCGGTCGGCCTCCAGCACGCGCTGCTCGGCCTGCTTGCGCTCGCTGATGTCCACCGCGCTGGCCAGCGCGCCGCCGCCCTGCAGCGGCACGGCCTGCATCAGCAGGTGGCGAGCGCCGCCGCCGGGCAGGCGCAGCGCCAGCTCCAGCGGCCCGACCGGCCGCCCGCCCTGCGCCGCGCGGCGCAGCGGCTGCTGCTCGGGCGCCAGCGCGCGGCCATCCTCGTGCCAGAGCTGCGGCGCGCTGCCGGGGCCCAGCAGGCGGTCCATCGCCGGGTTGTGCACCGGGGCATCGTCGCCGCGCTGGAAGGCCAGGCCGATCGGCGTGCTGGCGAACAGGGCCTCGAACTCCGCAGCCTTGCGCTCCAGGCCCGCCTGGGCGCGCGCCTGGGCGGCCTGGGCCTCGCGCAGCGCCTCGCGCAGGCTGGCGATCTCGGTCACGCCGCTGGCAGGGCCGGCATGGTCGGGCCCGTGCTCGGCCAGCTCGCGCAGCGGGTCGGTCACGCGCCGAGCCGCCAGCGTGGCCAGAGCCAGGCCCAGCAGCAGGCAGGCGGTGATGGTGGCCATGGCGGCCAGCAGCGTGCGGCGCTCGACCATGTCCTGCGCGGCGCGCGGCAGGCCCACGCCGACCTGCCGGCCGCTGCCGTCGGGCAGGTCGCGCCAGGCGGCGTCGCTGTCGTCCTCGGCGCTGCCGGCATGGGCCAGCGTGCGGCCGCCGCCGTCGCGAACCGTAACAAAGCCCCCGGCGGGCACGCTGCGTGCCATGAGGGTCTGCAGGCGCGCGGCATCCCCGCCGCCCAGGCTGGCCGCGAGCAGCTCGGCGCTGCGCTGGAGTTCGATCTGCGTGCGTTGCTGCTGGGCCTGCAGGCCCATGTAGACGTGATATGCCACCAGCAGTGCAAGCGGCACGGTGGCCACCAGCATCACGGCGGAAAGGCAGGTCTGCAGGGACACCCGTGCAGGCCAGCGGAGGAGGGCGCTCGGCTTCATGCTGGCCACAGGCTAGCAGCGCCGGGCCGCCGGTCGTGTAGGACTGCGCCGCTAATCGGCCCGCAGCGCGCGGTTGCGCGCCCGCCGCGCCTGGTAGGCGTTCATCAGCGGCGTGGCCGAGATCCCGTGCAGCGTGATCGACAGCGCGATGCAGCCTAGCGCCGCCGAGGCCAGCGTCTGGGCCGTGCCGCCGCTCACTCCGGCGTCCAGCGCCAGGGCCAGGTAGAACACGCTGCCCACGCCGCGGATGCCGAACCAGGCCACCAGGCGCTGCTGCACGCGCGGCAGCCCGGCCCCCGGCAGGCTGGCCAGCACCGACAGCGGCCGCACCACCAGAAGCATCAGCAGGCCGAACAGCAGCCCCGCCGTGTCGAGCCCCGTGCGCACCAGCGCCACGCCCACCAGCAGCACCATCAGCACCTCCACCAGCCGCTCGCAGCGCGCGCCGAAGGCCTGCAGCTGCTGGCCGTACTCCAGCGCCTCGCCTTCGGGCCGCTCGGCCGGGTGCGGGCGCAGCAGCGTGGCGCCGGCCAGGAACACGGCCAGGAAGGGCGAGGCGCCGACCAGCTCCGAGAGCGCATAGGTCAGCGCGATGGCGCCGATGTAGAGCAGCTCGTCCCAGTCGCGCTCCGAGCCGGCGCGCAGCTTGCGGGCCATCACCCAGCCGAGCGCGCGCCCGCAGGCGATGCCCAAGGCCACACCTGCACCGACCGCCCACAGCAGGTCCAGCGCCAGCCAGCGGGCGCCGGGGAAGGGTTCGTCGCCCATCTGGTGCAGGCCCAGCAGGCCCAGCGCCAGCGTGACGACGGGAAAGGCGGTGGCGTCGTTGAGCGCGCCCTCGGCGGAGAGCGACACCCGCACGCCGTCGCGGTCGTGTTCGCCGTGTACCTGCACGTCGGAGGCCAGCACCGGGTCGGTCGGCGCCAGCAGCGCGGCCAGCAGCAGCGCCTGCGGCCAGGACAGCGGCAGCAGCAGCCAGGCCAGCGGCGTGGCCAGCGCCACCGAGGCCAGCAAGCCGACGGTGGCCAGC
>NZ_LYVQ01000092.1 GCF_001984095.1 Pelomonas sp. KK5 | reverse complement strand
CACCAGCGGCGCCAGCGTCGCGAAGCCCGCCTGGCCCGCGGCCACCTTCCAGGCGAGGATCGCGCTGCGCTCGCGGCCGACCACGTCGAGCACCGCTGCCGACAGCGAGCCCGCCTCGGCCCGGCCGTCCAGCACCTGCTGCGCATGGCCGATCGCCTTCAGGCCCAGCCAGGCGCCGCTGCCTTCATCGCCACCGATCCAGCCCCAGCCGCTGCTCACGGCCCGCGAGCCGTCGCGCCGCAGCGCCTCGCCGATGGTGCCGGTGCCGGCCGCCAGCACCACGCCGGGCTGGCCCGCATGGGCGCCCAGCAGCGTGGTCCAGCCGTCGCTGTCCAGGGCCAGCAGCGCGTAGCCGGGTTGCTGCTCGATGAAATCGCGGACCTTGGCTTCGATGCTGACGCCGGAGAGACCCAGGCCGATCGCGCAGGCGGACGGCGCAGGCGGCTCGATGCCCGCCACACGGGCGGCGGCAGCGATCGCCTCGCCGATGTGGCGCCAGGCCTGCTCGGCGCCCTGGCCGAGGGCGGACGGGCCGGACTCGCCCTGGGCGAGCTCAGCGCCGTCGACGGTGGCCAGGCGCACCCGGGTGCCGGTGCCGCCGCCGTCCACGCCGATCAGATAACGCGGCTCCGCGCCAGAGGAAACAATAAGGCTGGTGTTCATTATTAATACCAGTTTAGTACCACGCGGAACACCGCGTCAATGGTCACCGAGCCTTGTCACTGCTTTGACATGGGATTCACTCCGCAGCAATGCGGAGCGGCCGCTACCTCGGCCTCAACAATACCAATCTAGAACCATGTCTGCGATTGGTAGCAGCCCTATGGGACCGGCTATTTGACCTGCTGCTTGCCGAGCTTGCGGGCCAGGGTCCGCCGGTGCATGCCCAGGCGGCGGGCGGTTTCCGAGATGTTGAAGCCGGTCTCGGCCAGCGTCTCGTGGATGCGCTCCCATTCGAGCGTCTTGATGGACGAGGACCGGTTGGTCAGCTCGACCTCGGTGCTGCCTTCGGCACGGCCGAAGGCCGCTTCGATGTCGTCGGTGTTGGAGGGCTTGGCCAGGTAGTGGCAGGCGCCGAGCTTGATCGCCTCGACGGCGGTGGCGATGCTGGCGAAACCGGTCAGCACGACGATCAGCATCTCCGGATCGTGCGCGTGCAGCGCCTGCACGCAGGCCAGGCCCGAGGCCTCGCCGTTGAGCTTGAGGTCGACGACGGCATAGCCGGGGGTCTGTTTTTCCAGCAGCGGCTGCAGTTCATCGAGGCTGCTGGCATGGGCGACCGCATAGCCGCGCCGCTCGAAGGAGCGGGCCAGCGTGCGCGCGAACGCGGCGTCGTCCTCGACGATCAGCAGGTGGCGCTGCTGCTCTTCAGCTTCTTCCATCATCCTCATCATCCAGCGTCAGCGCCGCGAGCGGCAGGGTCAGCGTCACCACGGCGCCGGGGCCATCGTCGCGGTTGCGGGCGGTGACGCTGCCGCCCAGCGTGCGCGCCACGTTCATCACCAGGAACAGCCCCAGGCCGCTGCCGGGCCGGCCCTTGGTGGACTGGTAGGGCTTGCCCAGCGTCGCCAGCATCGCCGCCGGGAAGCCCGGGCCGGCGTCGGTAACGGCGAGCACCAGCGCCTCGTCCTCGCGCCGCAGTTCCACCGCGATGAAGCGCGGCGACGCCTCCTGCGCATTGTCCAGCACGTTGCAGATCATCTGCTTGACGGCGGAGTCGGCGGCCATCGGCAGGTCGTCTCCGAACCTGTTCTCATAACGGAACTTCTCGACGGACCGCGTGGTGCGCCATTCGGCCACCAGGCCGTCGATGAACTGGCAGACGGTGGTCCGCGCCGAATCCTCGCCACGCGCCTCGCCGGCCGACATCAGGATGCCGCTGACGATAGCCTTGCAGCGCAGCACCTGCGTCTGCATTTCCACCACCTCCTCCAGCAGTTCGGGGTCGCAGGTGAAGGCCGGCATGCGCCGCCAGTCGCCCAGGATCACCGCCAGCGTCGCCAGCGGCGTGCCGAGTTCGTGCGCCGCGCCGGAGGCCAGCAGGCCCATGCGGACGATGTGCTCCTCCTCGGCCGCCCGCTGGCGCAGCGCGGCCAGGCCCGCATCGCGCTCGCGCAGGTTGCGGGTGATGCGGGTGATCATGAAGACCAGCAGGCCGGCGCTCAGCACGAAGCAGATGAACAGGCCCTCGATCTCCATGTCCTGCGGCAGCGGCAGCGGCTTGGCGAACAGCGCCAGCAGAGCGAAGCAGGCACTGGTGACGGCCACCAGGATCCAGGTCGAGCGCGGCTGCAAGAGCACCGCGCCGAGGATCACCTGCAGCAGGTAGAGGAACACGAAGGGGTTGCTGGCGCCGCCGCTGAGGTACAGCTGCGCCGTCAGCAGCGCCACGTCCACCAGCAGGGCCCCCAGCAGCTCGGCGTTGCTGACCTCGCGCTGCCGGTGCCAGCGCAAGAGGCTCGCGCCGTTGAAGGCCACCAGGCAGCCGAGCACGACCTGCATCAGGTCGATCGGCAGCGGGATGTCCAGGCCGCGGTAGGCCAGCTCGATGGTGACGAACTGCCCCAGCACCGCGACCCAGCGCAGCTGGATCAGCTGCTGCATGTTCTTGAAGCCGGTGGTGAGGCCGTCGGGGCTAAGCATGCGCGGATTGTTGCCGCAACACGAGCCAGCCCGCGCCGACGCACATCAGGGCGAGGCCGAACCAGGTCAGCGCGTACACCAGATGGCTGTTGTGGAACGAGATCACCGTCAGCCCGCCTATGGGCAATGCAGGCAACGTGCCGGCCGGCGCCGCGTCCGCATCGAGGAAACGGCCGGGCAGGAACTTTCCACCACCGATAGCCTCCACATCCCGAGAGAACCAGCGGCCGGCGGCCGGCTCGTTCTTGCGCAGAAAGCCGCCGCCGGGTTCGCTCAAGCGCAGCAGGCCGGTCAGCTGAACCTCGCCGTCAGGCCCGGTGCGCACCGCCTCGCGCGACTCGGCCGGCACGAAGCCGCGATTGACCAGCAACTGCGAACCATCGGCCCGCAGCAGCGGCGTCATCACCCAGTAGCCCGAGCCTTCCTTCGTCACCGCCTGCGTGAACACCTGCGCCTCGTAGCGGTAGCGCCCGCTGACGCGCACATGCAGGTACTCGTCATCGCCGAACGCCGACGGCAGCTCGACCGGCGCGGCATGCACCCGTGCTTCAACGCGATCGATCAGCGCCAGCTTCCACGCCCGCCGCTCGACCTGCCACACGCCCAGTGCGCAGAAGCCAAAAAAAAGCAGCGCCAGCAAAGCCAGCGCCGCTCCTCGTTTCCGATTGCCCAGGGCCATCGTCAGGGCATCTGCTTCATCTCGCCCGGGGTCATCTGCGGCATCATGTTCGCGTTCATGTGATACATGACCCAGATCGAGCCGCTCAGCGTGATCACCACCAGCACGATCGTGAAGATCAGCGCCAGCATCGACCAGCCGCCTTCGCTCTTCGTGCTCATGTGCAGGAAATAGATCATGTGGACGACGATCTGCACCGCGCCGAAGGCCAGGCAGACGAGCGCCGTCGTGCTGGGCTTGTCGAAGACCTTGGCCATCACCAGCCAGAACGGGATCGCCGTCAGGATCACCGACAGGATGAAGCCGGTGACATAGCCCTTGAAGCTGCTGTGCGGCACCTCGAAGCCATAGTCTTCGTGGCCGTCATGAGAAGAGTGGTGATTGCCGCTCATGCCATCGATCCCATCAGGTAGACAAAGGTGAACACGCCGATCCAGACCACGTCCAGGAAGTGCCAGAACAGCGACAGGCAGTACAGGCGGCGGCGGTTGGCGTTGCTGAGGCCATGCTTGCCGACCTGCACCATCAGCACGATCAGCCAGACGATGCCGAAGGTGACGTGCAGGCCGTGCGTGCCGACCAGCGTGAAGAAGCTGCTGAGGAAGGCGCTGCGCTGCGGGCCCGCGCCCTCGTGGATCAGGTGCGCGAACTCATACAGCTCGAAGTACAGGAAGGCCAGGCCGAACAGGCCGGTGATGGCCAGCCAGAAGAGCATGCCCTTCACCTTGTTGGCCTGCATCTGCAGCACCGCGAAGCCGTAGGTGATCGACGAGAACAGCAGCATGGACGTGTTCAGCGCCACCAGCGGCAGGTCGAACAGCTCCTTGCCCGAAGGGCCGGCCGCATAGCTGTGGCCCAGCACGCCGTAGACCGCGAACAGGCAGGCGAAGATCAGGCAGTCGCTCATCAGGTAGAGCCAGAACCCGAGCAGGGTGCCGTTCTCGACGTGATGCTCTTCCTTCAGGTAGAAGCGCTCGCTGCCCGTTGCAGCGGTGTTGATCGCGTGGGTGTTACTCATGCTGCCAGCATCCGGGTGCGCTCGCCTTCAGTGCGGACGACCTCGTCCGCCTTGATGTAGTAGTCGCGCTTGTAGTTGAAGGTATGGACGATCGTGTAGATCACCGTCGCGGCGAAGCCCACCGCGGCGATCAGCCACATGTGCCAGATCATCGCGAAGCCGAACACCGTGGACAGGCCCGCCAGGATGATGCCGGCGCCGGTGTTCTTCGGCATGTGGATGTCGATGAAACCGCTGGTCGGGCGCTGGAAGCCGCCCTTCTTCATGTCCCACCAGGCATCGCTGTCATGGATGACCGGGGTGAAGGCGAAGTTGTAGTTGGGCGGCGGAGACGAAGTGCTCCATTCGAGCGTGCGGCCGTCCCACGGGTCGCCGGTCACGTCGCGCAGCTTCTCGCGGTTCTTGATGCTGACCGCGATCTGGATCAGGAAGCAGCCGATGCCGGCGGCGATCAGCAGCGCGCCGAAGGCGGCGATCTGGAACCAGATCTGCAGCGACGGGTCCTCGAAGTGGCTCAGGCGGCGGGTCACGCCCATCAGGCCCAGCACGTACAGCGGCGTGAAGGCGAACCAGAAACCGATCTGCCAGAACCAGAACGAGCAGCGGCCCCAGAAATCATCGAGCTTGAAGCCGAAGGCCTTCGGGAACCAGTAGTTGATGCCCGCCATCAGGCCGAACAGCACGCCGCCGATGATCACGTTGTGGAAGTGGGCGATCAGGAACAGGCTGTTGTGCAGCACGAAGTCCGCCGGGGGCACGGCCAGCAGCACGCCGGTCATGCCGCCGATCACGAAGGTGACCATGAAGCCCACCGTCCACAGCATCGGCACCTCGAAGCGGATGCGGCCGCGGTACATCGTGAACAGCCAGTTGAAGATCTTCGCCCCGGTCGGGATCGAGATGATCATCGTCGTGATGCCGAAGAAGCTGTTCACGCTGGCGCCGCTGCCCATCGTGAAGAAGTGGTGCAGCCAGACGAGGTAGGACAGGATGGTGATCACCAGCGTCGCGTAGACCATCGACGCGTAGCCGAACAGGCGCTTGGACGAGAAGGTGGCGACGACTTCCGAGAACACGCCGAACACCGGCAGCACCAGGATGTAGACCTCGGGGTGGCCCCAGATCCAGATCAGGTTCACGTACATCATGGCGTTGCCGCCGAAGTCGTTCGAGAAGAAGTTCGTGCCGACGTAGCGGTCCAGCGAGAGCAGGGCCAGCACGGCCGTCAGCACCGGGAAGGCGGCGATGATCAGCGTGTTCGTGCACAGCGCGGTCCAGGTGAACACCGGCATGCGCATCAGGCCCATGCCCGGCGCGCGCATCTTGACGATTGTCACCAGCAGGTTCACACCCGACAGCAGCGTGCCGATACCGGCGATCTGCAGCGACCAGATGTAGTAGTCCACGCCAACGTCAGGGCTCGCCAGGATGCCCGAGAGCGGCGGATACGCCAGCCAGCCGGTGCGCGCGAATTCGCCGACGAACAGCGACATCATCACCAGCACCGCGCCGGAGGTGGTCATCCAGAAGCTGAAGTTGTTCAGGAAGGGGAAGGCCACGTCGCGCGCGCCGATCTGCAGCGGCACGACGTAGTTCATCAGGCCGGTGACCAGCGGCATCGCCACGAAGAAGATCATGATCACGCCGTGCGCCGTGAAGACTTGGTCGTAGTGGTGCGGCGGCAGGAAGCCGTTGTTGTCGCCGAAGGAGAGCGCCTGCTGGGCGCGCATCATCACCGCGTCCGCGAAGCCGCGCAGCAGCATGATGATGCCCAGCACCATGTACATGATGCCGATCTTCTTGTGGTCGATGCTGGTGAACCACTCGCGCCAGAGGTAGCCCCAAAGCTTGAAGTAGGTCAGTGCGCCCAGCACCACCGCGCCACCGAGCGCCACCATGGCGAAGGTGGCGAGCAGGATGGGCTCGTGGAAGGGGATCGCGTCCCAGCCGAGGCGGCCGAGCAGCAGGGTCTGGATGTCCATGGTCATGGCGTCTGGCTTGATCGTTATTGCCGGGCAGCCGGCTCTTCGTTCGCAGACACGGTCTGCGCCGTGGGCGTGATGCCGCCGGGGTTCGCCGGCGTGCACAGCGCGGCCACGTAGGTGCGGCCCTTGTCCGTGCGCAGCTCGCTGATGCCCAGCTTGCGCAGCGTGGCTTCGTCGAGCTTGGCGAGGTTGTAGATGCCGGGCGCGCCGCCCAGGCCACCGCTGGCGTCGATGGCCATCATGTCCTTCTGGCACATCTTGTTCGGCTCGGCGCAGCGGTTGTAGATCGCGTCGTACAGGCCCGGCTCCACGGAGGCGTAGCGGCGCACCGGCTCCTTCTCGCTGGGCTGGGCCAGCTTCAGGTACTCGCCGCGCGACAGTTGGCCCGCGCCGCCGGCCGCCTTGTTCTTCTCCACCCAGGCGGCGAAGTCGGCATCGCTCAGGCTCAGGAAGCGGAACTTCATGTGCGAGAAGCCCGCGCCGCTGTAGTTGGACGAGAAGCCTTCGAAGTTGCCAGGCTTGTTGCTCACCGCGTGCAGCTGCGTCTGCATGCCGGGCATCGCGTAGACCATGCCGGCCAGCTCGGGCACGTAGAAGGCGTTCATCACGTTGGAGGCCGTCAGCTTGAACTGGATCGGGCGGTCCACCGGCGCAGCCACTTCATTGACCAGGGCGATGCCCTGCTCGGGGTAGATGAACAGCCACTTCCAGTCCAGCGCCACCACTTCCACCACCAGCGGCTTCGTGTCGGCGGCGACCTTGCGCTGCGCGTCGATGCGCTTGAGGCCTCGGTACGGGTCCATCGTGTGGGTGCTGATCCAGGTCAGCGCGCCCAGGGCGATGATGATCAGCAGCGGCGCCGCCCAGATGATCAGCTCCAGCTGCGTGGAGTGATCCCAGTCGGGACGGTAGTCGGCGGCCTTGTTGGAGGCGCGGAACTTCCACGCGAACCACAGCGTCAGCACGATCACCGGCACGACGATCAGCAGCATCAGCACGGTCGACTGCACGACCAGCTTGGCCTGCTGCGACGCGATGTCGCCGGAAGGATTCAGGACCACTGTGTTGCAACCCGCCAGCAAAACGACGGGCAGCAGCGACAGCATGAGGCTGCGAAGGGTCTTCATACGGTCTTGCTGGGATTGGGAATCGGATTTGGGCAATTTCGAGGAGGCGCGCAGAATCTACGTCGAAGCCGGCCGTTAGGGTATTGGACGTTTTGTCCTATGGCATCAAAGTCCGAGCAATGCGATCCTGCGAACCTCCCGGGAATAGCCTGGGAATCGGCCCTCCGGTCGATCCGTAGAAATTCCACGTTAGACGCGAGCACGCACGATGTCCAGCATCAGCAGCCATGACCAGCACAATCTCTCGCCCCGGGAGATGGAGCGCGACACCCGCGCCCATACTTCGCATGACGGCATCAAGCCCAGCGAGATCGCCGTCGGCGTGATCGTCGGCCGCGCGTCGGAGTATTTCGACTACTTCGTCTACGGCATCGCCTCGGTGCTGGTGTTCCCGGAAATCTTCTTCCCCTTCGAGCTGCGGCTGGAAGGCACGCTGTGGTCCTTCGTGATCTTCGCGCTGGCCTTCATCGCCCGCCCGATCGGCACGGTGATCTTCATGAAGATCCAGCAGCGCTGGGGCCGCGGCATCAAGCTGACCGGCGCGCTGTTCCTGCTGGGCGTGTCCACCGCCGGCATCGCCTTCCTGCCGGGCTATGCCCACATCGGCGCGTGGTCGATCGGCCTGCTGTCGGTGCTGCGTTTCTTCCAGGGCATCGCGCTGGGCGGCTCCTGGGACGGCCTGCCCTCGCTGCTGGCCCTGAACGCGCCGGAGAAGCGCCGCGGCTGGTACGCGATGGTGCCGCAGCTGGGCGCGCCGATCGGCTTCCTGGTCGCCGCCGCGCTGTTCCTGTTCCTGCACAGCAGCCTGGAGCCCGAGGACTTCATGGACTGGGGTTGGCGCTACCCGTTCTACGTGGCCTTCGCGATCAACGTCGTGGCCCTGTTCGCCCGCCTGCGCCTGGTCGTCACCAACGAGTACGACGCGCTGCTGGAGCAGAACGAGCTGGAGCCGGTGCCCGTCGGTGAACTGATCCAGAACCGCGGCAGCAACGTGGTGATCGGCGGCTTCGCCGCGCTGGCCAGCTATGCGCTGTTCCACCTGGTCACGCTGTTCCCGCTGTCCTGGATCGTGCTGCACGCCTCGCAGCCGGTGAATGACGTGCTGACGATCGAGCTGATCGGCGCGGTTCTGGGCTTCGCCGGCACCATCGCCTCCGGCTGGATCGCCGACCGCTACGGCCGCCGCAACACGCTGGGTGTGCTGGCCATGCTGATCGCCGTGTTCAGCGGCTTCTCGCCGACGCTGCTGAACGCCGGCGTGCTGGGCGAGAACCTGTTCATCCTGATCGGCTTCGCGCTGCTGGGCCTGTCCTACGGCCAGGCCGCCGGCGCCACGTCCGCCAACTTCGGCCCGCGCTATCGCTACACCGGCGCGGCGCTGACCTCCGACTTCGGCTGGCTGGTGGGTGCGGCCTTCGCGCCGCTGGTGGCGCTGGGCCTGTCGGCCCATTTCGGGCTGGCCTACCTCAGCCTGTATCTGCTGTCCGGCGCGGCCTGCACCGGCGCGGCGCTGGGGCTGAACAAGTCGCTGGAAATCAAGGACTGATTCTTTTCTCAGTGCCCCGAAATGAAACGGCCACCGCGAGGTGGCCGTTTTTCATTCAGAGACCGAAATCGATCGGCCGGCCCCGCTCGGATAACCAGTGACGTGCGGTGGAGAAATGCCCGTTGCCGATGAAGGGCACCGGCGGGCGGGATGCCGACAAGGGCGAAGGGTGATTCGATTGCAGGATCAGGTGGCCGTGGCCTTCCTCGATCAGCGGCGCCTTGGCCTGCGCGTGCGCGCCCCACAGCATGAAGACCTTGGGCGCCGGATCGGCCGCCACGGCCGCGATCAGCGCATCGGTCAGTTGCTCCCAGCCGCGCTTGGCGTGGCTGGCGGGCTGGCCGTCCTCGACCGTCAGGCTGGTGTTGAGCAGCAGCACGCCGCGCTGGGCCCACTCGCCCAGGTGGCCGTTCATCGGCGGCTGCTGGCCCAGGTCGCGCTGCAACTCCTTGAAGATGTTCTTCAGGCTCGGCGGGAGCTTGCGCAGGTCGGGCTGCACGGAGAAGGCGAGGCCCTCCGCCTGGCCAGGGCCGTGATACGGATCCTGGCCGAGGATCACGACGCGAACGTCGGCCAACGGCGTCAGCCGCAAGGCGCGGAACGGGTCCGGCGGATAGATCGTCGCGCCGGCCGCCTCGCGCTCGGCGAGATAGGCCAGCAGCTTCTGCCCGGCCGGGCCGGCACGCCAGGCGTCCAGCACCGGCTGCCATCCGGGGTCGACAGCGAAATTCATCATGCTCAAGCGAACAGCCCTTCCAGCGCCACGCCCGGGTCAGGCGCCCGCATGAAGGTCTCGCCGACCAGGAAGGCGTTCACGTTCGCCGCGCGCATCTGCTGCACGTCGGACTTCGTGACGATGCCGGATTCGGTCACCAGCAGCCGGTCCGCCGGCACCTTGGGCAGCAGGCCGATGCTGGTCTGCAGGCTGACCTCGAAAGTGCGGAGGTTGCGGTTGTTGATGCCGACGAGCGGCGTCTTCAGCTTCAGGGCACGTTCGAGTTCCTCGCCGTCGTGGACCTCGACCAGCACGTCCAGCTTCAGGTGGTGCGCCACCGCTTCCAGGTCGGCCATCTGCGCATCGTCCAGGCAGGCGGCGATCAAGAGGATGCAGTCGGCCCCGATCGCCCGGGCCTCGAAGACCTGGTACTCGTCGATCATGAAGTCCTTGCGCAGGACGGGCAGATCACAGGCGGCGCGGGCCTGCTGAAGGTAGGCGTTAGCCCCCTGGAAGAACTTCTCGTCGGTCAGAACGCTCAGGCAGGCGGCGCCGTGCTTCGCGTAGCTCTCGGCGATGGCCGCCGGCTGGAAGTCCGGCCGGATCACGCCCTTGCTGGGGCTGGCCTTCTTGATCTCGGCGATCACGCCGGCCTGGCCCGCGGCGATCTTGCGGCGCAGCGAGGCCTCGAAGCCGCGCACGTCGGTGCGGCCCTCGGCCTCCTCGCGGATGCTGGCCAGCGAGCGATGCTTGCGCGCCGCCGCCACTTCGTCGACCTTGACCTCGACGATCTTGTTCAGGATGTCGGACATGAGGACTGCTTACTTTCCGAGGGCTTGGGTCGTCGCGACGAACTGGTCGAGCTTCTTGCGGGCGGCGCCGCTGGCGATGGCTTCACGGGCCAGCGCGATGCCGCCGGCGATCGAATCAGCCACATTGCCCGCATAGAGCGTGGCGCCGGCGTTCAGGATCACGATGTCGCGGGCGGCGCCCTCCTCGTTTTCCAGCGCGCCGATCAGCATGCGCTTGGATTCCTCCGGGCCGGCCACCTTGAGACTGCGGTTGCTGACCATGGCCAGGCCGAAGTCCTCGGGATGGATCTCGTACTCGCGCACCTCGCCGTTCTTCAGCTCGCCCACCAGCGTGGCGGCGCCGAGCGACACCTCGTCCATGCCGTCCTTGCCGTAGACCACCACCGCATGCTCCGCGCCCAGGCGCTGCATCACGCGCACCTGGATGCCGACCAGGTCGGGGTGGAACACACCCATCAGGATGTTGGTCGCGCCGGCCGGGTTGGTCAGCGGGCCGAGGATGTTGAAGATCGTGCGCACGCCCAGCTCGCGGCGCACCGGCGCGATGTTCTTCATCGCCGGATGGTGGTTGGGCGCGAACATGAAGCCGATGCCGCAGCTACGCACGCTCTCGGCGACCAGCGCCGGCGCCAGGTTGATGTTGGCGCCCAGCGCTTCCAGCACGTCCGCGCTGCCGGTCTTGCTCGACACGCTGCGCCCGCCGTGCTTGGCCACCTGCGCGCCCGCGGCGGCGGCGACGAACATCGAGCAGGTCGAGATGTTGAAGGTATGCGCGCCATCGCCGCCGGTGCCGACCACGTCGACCAGGTTCGGATGCGGCGGCACCGGCACCTTGTTGGACAGCTCGCGCATCACCTGCGCGGCGGCCGTGATCTCGCCGATGGTCTCCTTCTTGACGCGCAGGCCCATCAGCAGGCCGGCCGCGATCACCGGCGACATCTCGCCGCCCATGATCCGGTGCATCAGCGCCAGCATCTCGTCGTGGAAGATCTCGCGGTGCTCGATGACGCGGGTCAGGGCTTCGGAATCGGAAATGGCCATGATGCTCAGGCTCCCAGGTATTCGCGAACGGCGGAAACAGCCCGGTCGACGCCCTCGGCATCGACGTCCAGGTGGGTGACGAAGCGCAGCCGGTACAGGCCGGTGGCCAGCACGCCGCGCGATTTGAGGTGCTCCATCAGGCCAGTGGCCTTGGGGCCGATGAGGTCGGCGAAGACGATGTTCGTCTGCGGCGCCTCGACGGTGAGGCCGGGCAGGCCTTGCAGGCCTTCGGCGAGCCGCTTCGCCAGCGCATGGTCATCGGCGAGCCGCGCGACGTGATGGTCGAGCGCGTGGTTCGCAGCCGCCGCCAGGAAGCCGGCCTGCCGCATGCCGCCGCCGGTCATCTTGCGCCAGCGGCGCGCCTGGCTGATGAAGTCCTTGTTGCCCAGCAGCACCGAGCCGACCGGGGCGCCCAGGCCCTTGGAGAAGCAGACCGAGACGCTGTCGAAGTGACGCGTTATGTCGACGGCGGCGGCGTAGGGATCGCCACCGGCAGCCACGGCCGCGTTGAACAGCCGCGCGCCGTCCAGATGCCGCGCCAGGCCGTGCTTCTTCGCCAGTTCCGATGCGGCGGCCAGGTAGGACAGCGGCAGCACCTTGCCGCCGATCGTGTTCTCCAGCGTCAGCAGCCGCGTCTTCGCGAAGTGCGCGTCATTGGGCTTGATATTGGCCTCGATGTCGGCCAGCGCCAGGCTGCCGTCCGGCTGGTGGTTCAGCGGCTGCGGCTGGATGGAGCCCAGCACCGCGGCGCCGCCGCCTTCCCAGCGGTAGGTGTGGGCGAACTGGCCGACGATGTACTCGTCGCCGCGCTGGCAGTGCGTCATCAGCCCGCAGAGGTTGCTCTGCGTGCCGCTGGCCATGAACAGGCCCGCCTCGAAGCCGAGGCGCTCGGCCAGGGCCGCTTGCAGCGCGTTGACGCTCGGGTCGTCGTTGAACACGTCGTCGCCGAGCGGCGCGGCCATCATGGCGGCGCGCATCGCGGCGGTCGGTTGCGTGACGGTATCGCTTCTCAGGTCGACCGGTTTGTTGCTCATGCGGCAAGCTCCAGGAAGTTCTTCAGCATTGCGTGCCCATGCTCGGACAGGATCGATTCGGGGTGGAACTGCACACCCTCCAGCGGGTTCTTCGTGCCCGCCAGCGCGCGGTGGCGCACGCCCATGATCTCGCCGTCCTCGCTGCGCGCGCTGATCTCCAGCTCCGCCGGCATCGTGGCTTCCTCGATCACCAGCGAGTGGTAGCGGATCACGCTGAAGTCCTTGGGCAGGCCGGTGAAGACGCCGCGCTGGTCCGTGCCGATCGTGCTGGCCTTGCCGTGCATCTGCGTCTTCGCGCGGATGATGCGACCGCCCAGCGCCTGGCCGATGCTCTGGTGGCCCAGGCACACGCCGAGGATCGGCAGCTTGCCGACGTAGGTCCTGATGGCTTCCACGCAGACGCCGGCTTCCGTCGGCGTGCAGGGGCCGGGCGAGAACACCAGGTGATCGGGCTTCAGCGCGCCGATCTCCTCGACGGTGATCTCGTCGTTGCGCACCACCTTCACCTCGGCGCCCAGTTCACCGAAGTACTGGACGAGGTTGAACGTGAAGCTGTCGTAGTTGTCGATCATCAGCAGCATTTAGAAGCCCTCCTCGACCAGCTCGGCCGCGCGGATCAAGGCGCGCGCCTTCGCCTCGGTCTCTTTCCACTCCATCTCCGGCACCGAGTCCGCCACGATGCCCGCCGCGGCGGACACATACAGCGTCTGGTCCTGGATCACCCCCGTTCGGATCGCGATCGCCAGGTCCATGTCGCCGGCGAAGCTGAGGTAGCCGCAGGCGCCGCCGTAGATGCCGCGCTTGACCGGCTCGAGCTCGTCGATGATCTCCATCGCGCGGATCTTGGGCGCGCCGCTGAGCGTGCCGGCCGGGAAGGTGGCGCGCAGCACGTCCATGTTCGACAGGCCCTTCTTCAGCGTGCCCTCGACGTTGGAGACGATGTGCATCACATGCGAGTAGCGCTCCACCGCGAAGGCGTCGGTCACCTCGACCGAGCCGGTCTCGGCGATGCGGCCGATGTCGTTGCGGGCCAGGTCGATCAGCATCAGGTGCTCGGCGCGCTCCTTCGGGTCGGCCTTCAGCTCGACTTCGAGCGCATGGTCCAGCGCCGGCGTGGCGCCGCGCGGGCGGGTGCCGGCCAGCGGGCGGATCGTCACCTGCTCGTCGTGGTTCTCCATGCGCTCGTGGCGCACCAGGATCTCCGGAGAGGCGCCGACGATCTGGAAGTCGCCCATGTCGTAGAAGTACATGTACGGGCTCGGGTTCAGCGAACGCAGCGCGCGATACAGCGACAGCGGCGACTCGGTATAGCGCTTGGCCAGCCGCTGCCCCACCACCACCTGCATGCAGTCGCCGGCGGCGATGTATTCCTTGGCCGCCAGCACCGCGGCCTCGTACTCGGCCTTGCCGAAATCGCGCTGCACCGGATGCGACTGGCCGCGCTTCACCTGCGGCGCCGAGACGCTGTAGGCCAGCTTGTCGCGCAGCTCGGTCAGGCGTTTCTTGGCGCGGAAGTAGGCCTCCGGCTGCGAGGGGTCCGCGTAGACGATCAGATAGAGCCGGCCCGACAGGTTGTCGATGACGGCCAGCTCCTCGCACTGCAGCAGCATCACGTCGGGCGTGTCCAGGCCGCCGGCCTTCTCGGTCTTCGCCAGCTTGGGCTCGATGTAGCGCACCGCGTCATAGCCGAAGTAGCCGGCCAGGCCGCCGCAGAAGCGCGGCATGCCGGGCCGCAGCGCCACCTTGAAGCGCTGCTGGTAGGCCTCGATGAACTCGAGCGGGTTGCCCTCGTTCGTCTCGACGACGCGGCCTTCGCGCAGCACCTCGGTCTTCTGGCCATGGCTCTTGAGCACCGTGCGCGCCGGCAGGCCGATGAAGGAGTAGCGGCCGAAGCGCTCGCCGCCGACGACGGATTCGAGCAGGAAGCTGTAGCGCCCCTGGCCGGCGCCGGCGCAGAGCTTGAGGTACAGGGAGAGCGGGGTTTCGAGATCCGCGAAGGCCTCGCTGATCAGCGGGATGCGGTTGTAGCCTTGGGCGGCCAGGCTCTGGAATTCAAGTTCGGTGATCATCACGTCAGACCCTTGTGGCAAGGGCGCGCGCGATCCACGTCAGCATGAGGATGGGGAGCGGCGCGCCTCGGAATTCAGGGCGCCGCCAGGCAGCGTGATGCCGGCGGCGTCGTCAATCGGCAGCGGAATATGAGGAGCAGCCACGCCAGGGCCAGGCTCCCCGGTCGTTCGACCCCTTGATGTGCGTGCGCGCGATGAACATGATGCGGGCCAGTGTATCAGCGACATCGCGGCAGGCCGGGGCGTGAACTCCATCGCAGACGCCGATGCGGCATAACGCCGACAATCCACGCCATCCATAACGTTGGGATTGGCTCATGTTCAAGTCATTGCTCGCGCTGGCTGTCGCGCTCGGCGTGCAGTTCGGTGCCCAGGCCGAGGTGGTCGAAGTCGCCGGGGTCAAGTACGAGACCGTCAATGACGTGGGCGGCCAGAAGCTCCAGCTCAACGGCGCCGGCATCCGCTACAAGGCCGTGTTCAAGGTCTACACCGCCGGCCTCTACACCGCCACCAAGGCCACGACCGCGGACGCCGTGATCAACGGCGCCGGCGCCAAGCGCATCCACATCGTGGCGCTGCGCGACATCAACGGCAACGACCTGGGCAAGCTCTTCACCAAGGGCATCGAGGAGAACTCCACCCGCGAGGAATTCGCCAAGTCGATCAACGGCGTGCTGAAGATCTCCGAGCTGTTCGCCGCCAAGAAGGAACTGCGCAAGGGCGAGGAGTTCTCGGTCGACTGGGTGCCGAACACCGGCGCCATCGTCACCGTCAACGGCGTGCAGCAGGGCGCGCCGATCAAGGAATACGAGTTCTACGCCGCGCTGCTGCGCATCTGGCTGGGCAAGGCGCCGGCCGACTTCATGCTGAAGGACGCGCTGCTGGGGCAGAAGGCGCGCTGAGCGCGATCTGATCCAGTCGGTCCAGGTGCTGCAGCGCAGGCACCGCATCGATCGGGGCCCCGTGGTTGTAGCCATAACGCACCAGCACGACGGGGCATCCGGCCGCCGCGGCGGCGCGCGCGTCGTTGCTGGAGTCGCCGATCATCCAGGTGTCCGAGGGACTCGTGCCCAGCGCTTCGCAGGTCTTCAGGAGCGGCAGCGGGTCGGGCTTCTTGCGCGCGAAGTCGTCGCCGCCGAAGACCTTGTCGAAATAGCCTGACAGGCCCTTCTTCGCCAGCAGCTCGCGGGCGAAGGCCGCCGGCTTGTTGGTCAGGCAGGCCATCGGCCGCCCCGTGGCGCGCAGCTGGTCCAGCCCCTCGACGACGCCGGGGAAGACCTCCGAGTGCAGGCCGTTCAGCTCGGTGTAGTGATGCTGGTAGCGCTGCCAGGCCCGTTCGTACAGCGCCGCATCGCCGCCCACATGGGCCAGCGTGCTGCGGATCAGGTGCTCGCTGCCCTGCCCCACGGTGAGCTCGACGAAGTCGCGTCCGACCGGCGGCAGGGCCAGTTCGTCCAGCACACGGTTCAGGACGGCGACGAAGTCGCCGAGGGTGTCGACCATCGTGCCGTCGAGGTCGACGATGAAGGCGGCAGGTGGCGTCAGAAGGCTCATCGACGCATTGTGCCGCCCATGCCTCAGCGCACCATCAGTTCAGCCGCAGCGCGTTGGTCATGTCACCCATCGGCTGGCCGCCGGCCGTCTTCAGCGCGGCGTCGCGCGCCGCCAGGCCCGGCAGCACGTCCAGGCCGAAGCGGCGCGTGATCAGGCGCAGCACCGAGGCGGTGTCGTACTGGGTGTGGTCCACCGTGCCGGCCTTGGACAGCGGGGAGATGATCAGCGCGGGGATGCGGGTGCCGGGGCCCAGCTTGTCGCCCTTGGGCGGGGACACGTGATCCCACTGGCCGCCGTTCTCGTCGTAGGTGACGACGATCACCATGTTCTTCCACTGCGGGCTGGCCTGCAGCTTGGCCACCAGGTCGGCGATCTTCTGGTCGGCGTTGGCGATGTTGGCGTAGCCGGGGTGCTGGTTGTACAGGCCCTCGGGCTTGTAGAACACGACCGAGGGCAGCGTGCCGGCGGCGGCGTCGGCAACCAGGTCGTTGTAGTCCTTCAGGTGGGTCGTGCGATCGGTGGCGTGGCTGACCGGATCGAAATTGGCGTAGTAGTTGAACGGGTGGTGATGCGGCTGGAAGTCCACGTTGGCGGTGGTGGCCACGCCGTTGGAGTTGCCGGCGTAGATCACCGAGCGCGGCGCGGTCGAGGCCTGCATGCCGTCCTGCAGCGCGGCGTTCCACGAGCCCGCGTACCAGGCCCAGGTGACGCTCTTGGCGCTCAGCAGGTCGCCGATGTTCTGCTGGGTCTGCGGCGGCAGCGTCGTGGCCTTGCTGGTGTCGGCGAACAGCGCGCCGCTGCCGGAGACACCGGCCGGCGCGTTGCCGCTGGGCTGGTACGGCGCCTGCATCGTGTTGACCGCGTAGAACTTGCCGTCGCCGAAGTAGTTGGCCGGGGTGATGTTGCCGCTGAGCGTGAAAGTCGCGGTACCGTCGAGTGCGGACGCCTTGGAGGTGCTCGCGCGGGTCAGGCTGGAGGTGTAGCTGCCGTCGCTGTTCTTGTCGACCACGGCGATGGTCGGCTTGGCGGCCGCCGTGTCGGCGTTCGGGAACTCGGGCGCGCAGGCGCAGATCAGGTACTGGTGGTTCAGGAAGGAGCCGCCGAAGGCGCCCTGGAAGAAATTGTCGGCCAGCGTGTACTGCTGGGCCAGCTTGTACAGCGGAGAAGCGCTGTAGTCGAAGTAGCCCATCACCAGGCCGCCGGCATCGGCCCAGGCGGCGAACATGTCGTTCTTGCCGCCGTTGATCTGCATCTGGTTCTCGAAGAAGCGGTGGTACAGGTCGCGGGTGACGACGCTGCCGTCGATCGTCGCATTGGCGCTGGCCTTGAAGGCGGTGCCGATGTTGAACGGCCCGTTGGCCAGGCCGGCGCTCTGCGCCTGCGTCACGGTCACGCTGCTGCCGGCGGCGGTCACGCCACCCCAGACCGGCGGCAGCGTGGCCAGCGTGGTGGCGCCGTCGCGGTCCTTCTGCACCACGTAGGTGGCGGTGACCTTGCCGCTGCTGTCGACGACGGTGCTCAGGCCGTTGGCGCCGGGGAAGTTGCCGTACAGGTTGTCGAAGGCGCGGTTCTCCGCGTAGATGACGACGATGTTCTGCACCCGCGACTTCAGCTGGGTCGTGATGTCCACGTCGTTGGGTTCGCCTTCGAGGCAGCCACCCAGCGACAGCAGGGAGGCCAGGGCGACCGGCGTCAACAGGGCGTACGGGCGGAACGATGTTTTCTTCATGGCTTCTGGTGCTTGGCTTCACCCGGACATTCGGGCGCTACCGTCGAGTCTGCGATCACTTCGTGACAAGGCCGTGTCGGCAAGGCACCCCGGTCCACGGTGTCACGCCAGCATCACGAGACTCGGCTAGGCTCGGCCGGATGCTCCGGTCCCTGCCCGCCTCGTTCCTGCTGCTGATGCTGGTCGCCGCCACGGCGCCGGCCGCCGACACCGGCAAGCCCACTGCCTTCTACGCCACTGCGTTCGAGCGCCGCGCCAGCCCGCAGGAGCTGACCGAACTCGGCCGCCGCCTGTTCTCGGAGCCCGCGCTGTCCGCCTCGGGCCGGGTGTCCTGCTCGGCCTGCCACGATCCCGCGCATGCCTATGGCCCGCCGAATGCGCTGGCCGTGCAACTGGCCGGCCCCGACGGCAAGCGGCCGGGCGTGCGCGCCGCGCCCTCGCTGATGTACCGGCAGACGACGCCGCCCTTCTCCGAGCACTTCTTCGACAACGACGGCAACGACAGCGCCGACCAGGGCCCCACCGGCGGCTTCGCCTGGGACGGCCGCGCCGCCTCGGCCCACGAGCAGGCCGAAGCCCCGCTGCTCTCGCCCTTCGAGATGGCCAACACCGATCGCCGCGCGGTCATCGCCCGGCTGTCCGCATCGCCCGCCGCCCCGGCGATGCGCGCGACCTTCGGCGCCCATGTGCTCGATGACCCGCAACGGGCCTGGAACGGCCTGGTGCTGGCGCTGGAGGTGTTCCAGCAGAGCCCGGCCGACTTCTCGCCGTTCCGCAGCAAGTACGACGCCTACCTGCGCGGCCAGGCGCAGCTGAGCCCGGCCGAGGCGCGCGGCCTGTCGGTGTTCAACGATGCGGGCAAGGGCAACTGCGCCGCCTGCCATCCGGGCGCGGTCAAGCGCGGCGCCTTCCCCCTGTTCACCGACATGGGCTTCATCGCGCTGGGCGTGCCGCGCAACCCGGCCATCCCGGCCAACCGCGACCCGCGCTTCACCGACCAGGGCCTGTGCGGCCCGCTGCGCACCGACCTGCGCGAGCACCCCGAATATTGCGGGCTGTTCAAGACACCCTCGCTGCGCAACGTCGCGACCCGCAGCGTCTTCTTCCACAACGGCGCGATGCGCAGCCTCGAGGAGGCGGTGCGCTTCTACGCCCAGCGCGACAGCCGGCCCGGCCGCTTCTACCCGCGCGATGCGCAGGGCCGTGTGCGCAAGTACGACGACCTGCCAGCCGCGGCGCACGGCAACGTCAACACGGAGCCGCCCTTCGGCCAGAAGCCGGGCGAGCCGCCCGCCCTGAGCGAGCGGGACATCGCCGACGTGGTGGCCTTCCTGAAGACGCTGACGGATCAGCCGGCGCACTGAGGCCGTCAGGCCTCTGCGCCACACGCGGCCGACTCCGGCTCCTGCGCCGGGCTGCGCTCATGCAGGTCCACGATCACGCCCTGGCGCAGCGCCGCCTTGGCCGACTCCAGCCGCTCGATGCCGCAATGGACCATCAGCGTGTAGAGGATCGCGAGGCCGCCGGGCAGCACGCTGCGGCGGCGCTCCTTGAGGCCGGGCAGTTCGAGCGCCGCCACATGGCCGCGCGCCACGCAGTGCTCGATCAGCCAGCGCAGGCCGTCCCGGGTCAGCGCTCCGTCGGTGATGCCATTGCGCTCGAGCACCGCGGCGATGGTGCCGGCGGTGCCGGAGGAGCCCATCGCCTCGTCGAAGCGCGGCGCCGCGAAGGCCGCCAGCGGCGCGCCGGCCATCGCCTCGGCCACGGCCTGCTGCGCGGCGCGGAAGCCCGCCGCGCACATCGCGCCGTCTGCGAAGAAACGCTGCGACAGGCTGGCACTGCCGACCGGCAGCGAACGCACCGCGTGCAGGTCGCGCCCGCGGCCGATCGCGAGCTCCGAGGATCGGCCACCGATGTCGATGACCAGCCGCGGCCGTGGCGAGGGGTGCAGGAAGGACACGCCGGCAAAGATCAGCCGGCCTTCCTCGTCCCCGCTGATCAGCTCGATCGGCAGGCCCAGCAGCGCCTCGGCCCGCTCCAGGAACTCGTCGCGGTTGCGCGCCTCGCGCAGCGTCTGCGTGGCCACCGCGCGCACGCGGCGTGGCCGCAGAAGCGCCAGGTCGGCGGCGAACTGCTCGATGCAGCGCAGGCCCCGCCCGATCGCTTCCTGCGACAGCAGGCTCCGCTCACACAAGGCAGTACCCAGGCTGACCATCTCCTTGCGCAGATGCAGCCGCTCGTAGCCGCCCTCGGGCAGCACGCGCCCGACCTCAAGCCGGAAGCTGTTGGACCCGAGGTCGATCGCGGCCAGGGCCGTCGACGAGGCATACAGCGCCTCCAGCATGGCGAGATCGATCAGGTTCGCGGCCCGGCCTCGCGAGCGCCCACGCAGGGAAGAGAAAGCCATGGCGCGCGACGATAGGGCTTCATTGTGAAAGCCGGTTGACAAGCCCTCGTCGTTGTCATCGGGCTGTCGCAGTCGTTTCACAAGCGGCGTCGATGATGGACGCGCGCCATGTTCGATCACCTCATCCCCCGCAAGACCGACGCCGCCCGCGCGCTGCTCCAGCAGCCGGCGGCGCGCCAGCGCCTGGCGCCCGGCCTGCGCATGCTGCTGATCACGATCGACGGCCGGCGCAGCTTCGCCGAGCTGCGCAGCGTCGCTGCAGGCCTGGGCCTGGTGGCGCCCGAAGCCTTCGAGCAGTTGCGGGCCGCGGCGCTGGTCGCCTGGGGCGAGGAGCAAGCGCAGGCCGCAGTGCCAACGCCACCGACGAACGCCGAGCGCGCCGCCCGCCTGGTGCGCGCCAAGTTCTTCGCGCTGGACCTGGCCGCGCGCATGCTGGCCGGCCGCGACCAGCCATTGCGCGAGCGGGCCCGCGAGGTGGACAGCGAATCGCGCTTCCAGGCCTGGCTGGAGGAATGCGCAGCCGCCATCGCGCAAGCCGGCGACGCGCAGCGCGCCGCGCTGTTCCTGGAACGGGTGGCCGCTTCCGCCTGAGCCACGCGACGCGCGACACTCGCGCGATGGACAAGACCGCCGCCCTCCGCTTCCTCGACCACAGCCCCGAAGTTGCCGCCGCGCTTGCCGACGGGCGGCCCGTTGTCGCGCTGGAGTCGACCATCATCGCCCACGGCATGCCCTGGCCCCATAACGTCGAGACCGCACGGCAGGTGGAGCAGATCGTGCGCGACGAGGGCGCGACGCCGGCCACCATCGCGGTGATCGATGGCCGCATCCGCATCGGCCTGGACGACGCGCAGCTCGAACGCCTGGCCCGCGAGCCGGCGCTCAAGCTGAGCCGCCGCGACCTGCCCTATGCCGTCGCCACCGGCGCCCTGGGCGCCACCACGGTGGCCGCGACGATGATCTGCGCGGCGCTGGCCGGCATCGAGGTCTTCGTCACCGGCGGCATCGGCGGCGTGCACCGCGGCGCCGAGGCGTCCTTCGACATCTCGGCCGACCTGCAGGAACTGGCCCGCACACCGGTGGCCGTGGTCTGCGCCGGGGCCAAGTCCATCCTGGACATCGGGCTGACGCTGGAATACCTGGAGACCCACGGCGTGCCGGTGCTCAGCACGGGGCAGGACAACTTCGCCGCCTTCTACACGCCGGACAGCGGCTTCAAGGCCGACTTCCGCCTCGACGAGCCGGCGGCGCTGGCGCGCTTCATCCGTGCGAAATGGGCGTTAGGGCTGGGAGGGGGCGTCGTGGTCAGCAATCCGGTGCCCGGTGCGCAGGCCATGCCGAAGGCGGAGATCGACGCGATCATCGAGGCCGCGCTCGCCGAGGCCGATGTGCAAGGCATTGCCGGCAAGGCCGTCACGCCCTTCCTGCTGGATCGGATCAAATCGCTGACCGGCGGTCGCAGCCTCGCCACCAATATCGCCCTCGTCAAGAACAACGCCCGCCTCGGCGCCCAGCTCGCGCTGGCGCTGAAGCGGGCGTGATGGCACGAGCCATCGCGGGCCGAGCGCCGGGCCGCCCCAAGCCGGCCCGCAGGCGTCACCCGGCGCTCGATGCGTCGGGTGGCGTCGTCCCCTCGGGGGACCGACAAGACTCGCGCGCGTTCAGCGCCGCGAGACTGGGCGAGGGGCTTCGTCTCAGCGCCGCGCCACCTGGCCGTGCAGATCGGCCAGCAGGATCTCGACCCGACGGTTCATCTGGCGGCCCGAGGCACTGTCGTTGCTGGCCACCGGATAGGACTCGCCGAGGCCGCGGGCGCCGATGCGGTCGCCGGTGACGCCCTGGCCGATCAGCGCCTGGCGCACCGATTCGGCCCGGCGCTGCGACAGCGACTCGTTGTAGGCCGCGGTGCCGGTGCTGTCGGTGAAGCCTTCCACCTGCACCTTGCGGCCCGCGTCCTCGCGCAGCAGCTTGGCCAGCTTCTCGATGCTGCGCATCGCGCCGGGCTTCAACTCCGCCCGGTCGGTGTCGAACAGCACGTCGTTGATCGTCACCACCATGCCGCGGTCGGTCTGCTTGGCGTTCAGCTCCTGCAGCAGGATCACCAGTTCGGCGTTGCGCGCCTGGGTATCGGCGGCATTGGCCTGGGCGTTCTCGGCGTCGCGCCGGGCGGCGTCGGCCTGCTGCTGTGCGATCAGCGCCTGGCCCTGCGCGGCCTGCGCCTGGGCCTGGGCGTTCTCGGCGTCCATGCGGGCGTTGTCAGCCTCGCGGGTGCGGGCCTCCAGTCGGATGCGGTCGCGTTCGAGCTTGGCCTGTTCCGCGCTGCGCTCGGCACCCTTGCGCTGCGCCACCTCGGTGGCGATGGCGACCTTCTGGCGGGCCTCGTAGGCCAGATGGTCGACGTGGCGTGGCTGCTCGTGTTCGCTGTAGGCACGGTCGGCGCGGTCCAGCGCGGCCTTGGCCTGCAGCATCTCGCCGCCGGCGTATTCCTGCGTGGCCGGGTCGCCGGCCGCCGCGTTGTAGGCCGCGTGGGCGTCCATCAGGGTGGGGTTGTCCGCCTGCAGGCTGCTGCAGGCGGACAGGGCCAGGGCCATCGCCGCACCGGCGAGGACGCTGATCTTCGACGTCATGTTCTTGTTCATGGCATACCTCGGTTCATCACTCAGTTCGACTTGCGGTTGACCTCGTCGGCCAGCGCCTGGTTGGCCTGCTGCAGGTCGTCGGCGGACTTGCGCGAGCGGGCGGCCAGGGCCTTCTGCTCGGCCAGGCGGGCGTCGATGGTGGCCTCGCGGGCCAGGGCCAGCGCCACGTCGTTGCGGCGCGAGTCGCGTTCAGCGCGCGCGCGGTCCAGCTTCTCGCGGGCCATGCGCAGTTCGGTCGGGGCGGACTCGGCCGCGCCAGCGCTGACGGCGCTGTTGACCGCGGCGCTGGAGATGGCGAGCTCCGCATCGGGCGGCGGGGTGCTGGCGCAGGCGGTCATCAGCAACGCACCGAGCGCTGCCGCCGCGAGGGCCAGCCGGGAACGTGCATGAGAAGGCATGCGGGTCTCCTGGCTTGTTCGGATGGAACAACTCTAGGAGCAGCCCGGCAGGGCCAGGTGTAGGACGAGGGCGCGGCCCTCGGTCGGAGCGGTGCTCTTACAGGCGTCCGTTGCGGATCGCCTCGCCGACGCCGGCGATGCCCTGCTCGATCAGCTTCAGCGCGTTGTCGAAGCCGGCGGCCGGGCCGTAGTACGGGTCGGGCACGTCCTGGCCCGCCAGCGCCGGCACGAAGTCCAGCAGGCGGCGCACCTGGGCGCGCGCGCCCTCGGGCTTGTTCTTGAGCAGGTCGGCGAGGTTGTAGCCGTCCATCGCCAGGATCAGGTCATAACGCTCGAAATCAGCGGGGTCGAACTGGCGCGAGCGGAAGCGCCGCGGCGGCTTGATGCCCGCCCGCTCCAGCGCGGCGGCGGCGCGCGCGTCCATCGGCCCGCCGACGGCGCTGGTGCCGGCCGAGGCGACATCCTTCAGCTCCGGCAGCCGCGCCCGCAGCACCGCCTCGGCGGTGGGCGAGCGGCAGATGTTGCCGAGGCAGACGAACAGGACTCTGGTCATTTCGCCAACTCGGCGCGCATCGCATCGATGACGCTCTTGTAGTCCGCCTTGCCGAAGATCGCCGAGCCGGCCACGAAGGTGTCGGCGCCCGCATCGGCGATCTGGCGGATGTTGTCGACCTTCACGCCGCCGTCGATCTCCAGCCGGATGTCGCGGCCGCTCTTCTCGATGATGCGGCGCGCCTGCTCGAGCTTCTTCAGCGCGGAAGGAATGAAGCTCTGGCCGCCGAAGCCGGGGTTGACGCTCATGATCAGCACCAGGTCGACCTTGTCGATCACCCAGTCCAGCACGTCCAGCGGCGTGCCCGGGTTGAACACCAGGCCCGCCTGCTTGCCCTCGGCCTTGATCAGCTGCAGCGTGCGGTCCACATGCTTGGACGCCTCGGGATGGAAGCTCACCAGGTCGGCGCCGGCCTTGGCGAAGGCCACGGCCAGCGCGTCGACCGGCTCCACCATCAGGTGCACGTCGATCGGCGCGGGCGTGCCGTCGGGCTTGACCGCATGCTTGCGCAGCGCCTCGCAGACCATCGGGCCGAAGGTCAGGTTCGGCACGTAATGGTTGTCCATCACGTCGAAGTGGATCCAGTCGGCGCCGGCGGCCAGCACATTGCGGACTTCCTCGCCCAGGCGGGCGAAGTCGGCCGAGAGGATGCTGGGGGCGATGCGGTAGGTGGGGG
>NZ_LYVQ01000091.1 GCF_001984095.1 Pelomonas sp. KK5 | reverse complement strand
AGCAACTGCCGCGCCGCCGCTGAAGCGGCTTCGAGCTTGTCGGCCTCGGGCTTGCCCTCCAGGCAGGGCGCCAGCAGCGCCCAGGCCTCGCGCAGCGGCCCCAGCGCGGCGCCGGGCCGCTCCTCGGCCAGCAACTCGGCCAGCCGCGTCAGATTGGCCTCCAGCCTCCCCGCCGATTCATCCTGCAGCAGCTTGGCCCGCTTCGGCTCGATGCCGGCCGCCCGCTGCGCCATCAGCTTGACCAGCCGCTGCGACAGCATCCGCTGCTGCCCGGCGCGGTTCACCGCCTCGGCCAACTGTGAAGCGTGTACCACCGAGCGCGCCACCTCGGCCAACTGCAGCCGCGCCTGCATCGCGGTGTCGCGCAGCAGCTTGTGGGCCTGGGCCTCGTCGAGCGACTGGGCCGCCATCAGGCAGCCCTTGGCGCGCTCGGTCCAGCGGCGCTCGTCCAGCCGCTGCTGGAGGGCGGCCACCCGCCGGTGCTGGACCAGCGCCCAGCGCAGCGCGGCGTCCCAGTCCGCCGGCGGCGCGGGCAGCCAGTGGTCGACGCCCAGCGCCACCGCGCGCTCCATCGACACCGCCGCCGAGCCACCCACCGCCAGCAGCGCCGGCCGGGGCGCGGGCAGGGCCTCGATGGCGTCGAAGTAACGGGCCATTTCAGCGTCATCGGCCGCCACGGCGACGAGCACCTCCGCATCCGCCCGCACCAAGCTGCTGCAGTCCACGCGTTCTATTGCGGTGCACAAAAGCACCGGCACGGGGTTCGCCGCGTCGGCCAGCCAGAGGGCGCGCAAGGGGTTCTTCATAGAGGAAACAGCAGGATCTCTCATCACTGGCACGGTGTTTGCAAGATGCAGGCCGGGGCGCAATGGCGCGCTCCTCCTGTCAATACCTGCTGCATTTTTCAAGGCCACGCCGAGCCCAGTGCTCGTCGCGGCCTTTTTGTTTTGTCTCGTCCCATTCCTCGAAATACGGAGTCGCACCATGAGCTTGAGTTCGCGATCGGCCTTTCTGAAGGCGGGCCACTGGCCCACGCTGCTGGCCGCCTTCCTTTATTTCGATTTCACCTTCGCCGTGTGGGTGCTCAACGGCGCCATGGCGCCCTTCATCAGCGAGACCTACGGCCTGAACGCCGCCAGCAAGGGTTTCATGGTCTCACTGCCGATCCTGGCCGGCGCGCTGATGCGCTTCCCGCTGGGCCTGCTCTCGCAATACATCGGCCGCAAGAGCGCCGCGATGGTCGAGATGACGCTGATCATCATCGCGCTGCTCTACGGCTTCTACTTCGTGGACAGCTATGACCGCGTGCTCGCCATGGGCGTGCTGCTGGGCATCGCCGGCGCCAGCTTCGGCGTGGCGCTGAGCCTGGGCTCGGGCTGGTACCCGCCGCGCTACAAGGGCCTGGCGATGGGCATCGCCGGCGCCGGCAACTCGGGCACCGTGCTGGCCGTGCTGTTCGCGCCGCCGCTGGCCACTGCCTACGGCTGGCAGACGGTCTACGGCATCGCCGCCGCGACGATGCTGTTCCCGATGGTCGTGATGCTGCTGTGCGCCAAGGAGCCGCCGGATCGCGAGCACCAGACGCTGCGCGGCCACCTCTCCTGCCTGTGGGAGAAGGACGGCTGGGCCTTCAGCCTGATCTACATCGTCACCTTCGGCGGCTTCGTCGGCCTGTCCAGCTTCCTGCCGACCTACTTCTACGACCAGTTCCACGTCACCAAGGTGCAGGCCGGTCAGCTCACCATGCTGGCCGCGCTGATGGGCTCGGCGACCCGGGCGCTGGGCGGCTATGTGTCCGACCGCATCGGTGGCGTGACCACGCTGACCGGCGTGCTGGCGGTGGTGATCGTCTCGCTGGTCCTGTGCGGCCTGGCCGGTGGCTCGCTGACGGCGACGACGCTCTTGTTCATGCTCTGCTTCGCGGCGCTCGGTGCCGGCAACGGCGCGCTGTTCCAGCTGGTGCCGCTGCGTTGGCCGCTGACGACGGCCGTGGCCGGCTCGATGATCGGCGAGATCGGCGCCCTGGGCGGCGGCTTCATCCCGAACGCGATGGGCCTGTCCAAGCAGTACGGCGGCAGCTACCTGGGCGGCTTCGTGGCCTTCGCGGCGCTGGCCGTGGCGATGCTGCTGATGCTGCGCCTGGTGCAGATCCGCTGGACGCGCACCTGGGCGGAGAAGGGCGGCCGGGCAAGGCCTGTCGCCGCCGAGGCCGCGCAGAACAAGAATGAGATCGACTTCAGCGCAGCAAAGGCCTGAGGAAGCGCGATGTCAACGCGGCAGGAACAAGAGCCACACGATCAGCAGCGCGTTGAGCAGCACGCTCATCGCGAGGCCGATCTGCCACAGGGCCAGCGGATCGCGCTGGGCCAGCGGCGTGGCGGCCTGGGCGGCGAGCGGGCGCGCGGCGCCGCGCTCGATCGCCAGCAGCAGTTCCTCCGCGGTCTCGAAGCGCAAGGCCGGGTCGAGGGCCACGGCCTTCAGCAGCAGCCGGTCGAGCCACAGCGGCACGCGGGCGTCGAGCCGGGACGGGGCCCGCGGGTCGCGCCGGTAGCGCCCGCGCTGGTAGGGCTCGACCTCGCCATAGGGCAAGTGGCCGGTGAGCCACTGGTACAGGCTCACGCCCAGCGCGAACAGGTCGCTGCCCTCGTCGGCGGCGCGCGGCGGATCGTCCCACTGCTCGGGGTTGATGTAGCTGGGCGTGCCGGCATGCAGCTCGCGCTGCGCGGCCGGCTCGCGGCCGGACAGGGCCACGCCCAGGTCCAGCACGCGCCAGGTGCCGTCGTCGCCGAGATGCAGATTGGCCGGCTTGATGTCGCGGTGGGCCACGCCGAGGCGGTGCAGCCGGGCGAGCGCGGTGGCCAGCTGCCGCGCGGCCTCGATCACATCGGGCAGCGCCGGGCGCGTGCCGAGCAGTTGCTCCATCGTGCGGCCGGCATGCCAGTCGAAGCGCAGGTAGAAATGGCTGGCCTCCGGGTCGACCGGATGCGCGGCGACGAAACCCTCGACGCCCGCCAGGCGCTGGCCCAGCCAGCCCTCGTGGGCCAGCATCGCGCGCTCGGCCGGGTCGCCGGCGCGGGTGGCGCACAGGCACTTGATGGCGACCAGCCGGCCGTTCGGCAGGCGCGCCTGGTGCAGCCGGTTCACGCCGTTGTCGGCCACCTTGGCGGTCAGCGTCATGCCGTCGAAGAGGCTGCCGATGATCAGCTCGCCGGGCGTGGGCAGGCGCTCGGCGGCGGCGCGCACGTCGTCGAAGCCGGCCTCGGCCAGGCCGCGCACCAGCAGCAGCACGGCGCTGGCGTTGTCGTGCGTGCCGGCGGCCAGCGCGGCGTTCACCAGCGCCTCGGCGGCGGCCTGCGGATCCTCGTCGCCGAGCGCCAGGTCGCGCAGCCGGCGGGCATCGAGCACGCCGTGCACGCCGTCGCTGGTCAGCAGCAGCCGGTCGCCGATGCGCAGCTCGCCCTGGATGAAGTCCACATGCAGGCTGTCCTCCAGGCCCACGGCGCGGGTCAGGCGCGCGAAGTCGCGCTGCGGCAGCGCGTGGTCCTGGGTCAGCTGAAGGATGGCGTTATCTCGGATCAGCCAGATGCGGCTGTCGCCGACCTGGGCGCCGGTGAAGCCCTGGCCGCGCAGCACGACCGCGCTCAAGGTGGTCAGTGCAGCTTGCGTGTTACGTCGGTTGTGCGCCGCCAGCCACAGGTTCTGCGCGCCGATCAGCCGCTCCAGCGCCGCGGGGGTGTCCCAGTCGGCCGGCACGCCGTGCCAGTCGCGCATCAGCGCCAGCACGGTGGTCTGCGCCGCCATGCGGCCGCCGCCGGCGGTCGGGGCCTCGCCGCTGACGCCGTCGGCCAGCGCGGCGATCCATCCCAGTTTCTCTTCTCCGGGGCCCGGCCGCTGCACGGCGGCGAAGTCCTCGTTGCGCTGGCGCGGCCCTTGCGCGCTGGCATGTCCCGTCGCGATGTCCATGTTCATAGGAATCGGAGTATCCAGGAATGAAAAAGTCCAAGCTTGTGTTGATCGGCAACGGCATGGCCGGCGTGCGAACGCTGGAAGAGCTGCTCAAGATCGCCCCCGACCTCTATGACATCACCGTCTTCGGCGCCGAGCCGCATCCGAACTACAACCGCATTCTCCTGAGCCCGGTGCTGGCCGGCGAGCAGACGCTCGACGAGATCGTGCTGAACCCGCTGTCCTGGTACGAGGAGCACGGCATCCGCCTGCACCTGGGCAAGACGATCAGCAAGATCGACCGCCGCAACCGCCTCGTCAGCGCCGACGACGGCACCGAAGCCGCCTACGACCGCCTGCTGATCGCCACCGGCTCCACGCCCTTCATCCTGCCAGTGCCCGGCAAGGATCTCGAAGGCGTGATCGCCTACCGCGACATCGCCGACACCCAGGCGATGATCGACGCGGCCAAGAAATACCGCCACGCGGTCGTCATCGGCGGCGGCCTGCTGGGCCTGGAGGCCGCCAACGGCCTGATGCTGCGCGGCATGCAGGTGACGGTGATCCACATCGCGCCCTGGCTGATGGAGCGCCAGCTCGACGACCAGGCCGGCGACTTGCTGCGCAAGTCGCTCGAGGCGCGCGGCCTGCGCTTCATGATGGGCGCGCAGACCGATTCGCTGATCCCCGACAAGGACGGCCGCGTGATGGCCGTGCGCTTCAAGGACGGCAACGAGATCCCGGCCGACCTCGTTGTGATGGCCGCCGGCATCCGCCCGAACACCGCGCTGGCCGAGCGCTCCGGCCTGCTGTGCAACCGCGGCATCGTCGTCAACGACACGCTGCAGACGGCCACCGACCCGCGCATCTACGCCGTCGGCGAATGCGCCGCCCACCGCGGCATCGCCTACGGCCTGGTGGCCCCGCTGTTCGAGCAGGGCAAGGTCTGCGCCACGCATCTGGCCCAGTTCGGCATCGGCCGCTACCAGGGCTCGCAGACCAGCACCAAGCTGAAGGTCACCGGCATCGACCTGTTCTCCGCCGGCGATTTCATGGGCGGTGCGGGTACGGAAGAGATCGTGATGAGCGACCCCTTTGCCGGCGTCTACAAGAAGCTGGTCATCAAGGACGACCAACTGGTTGGCGCCTGCCTCTACGGCGACACGGTGGACGGCTCCTGGTACTTCAAGCTGCTGCGCGAAGGCCGCAAGATCTCGGACATCCGGGACAAGCTGATGTTCGGCGAATCGAACATCGGCGATGTGGGCCACCAGGGCCACAACAAGGCCGCCGCGATGGCCGATGCCGACGAGGTTTGCGGCTGCAACGGCGTGACCAAGGGCAGCATCTGCAAGGCGATCAAGGACAAGGGCCTGTTCACGCTGGAGGAGGTGCGCAAGCACACCAAGGCGAGCGCGAGCTGCGGTTCCTGCACCGGTCTCGTCGAGCAGCTGATCATGTTCACCGCCGGCGGCGACTACTCGGCCACGCCGAAGAAGAAGGCGATCTGCGGTTGCACCGACCACAGCCACCAGGAGGTGCGCGACGCGATCTTCGCCGAGCACCTGACGACGATGGGCGACGTCCATCGCATGCTGGGCTGGAAGACGCCCAACGGCTGCGCCACCTGCCGCCCGGCGCTGAACTACTACCTGATCTCCTCATGGCCCAAGGAGGCCAAGGACGATCCGCAATCGCGCTTCATCAACGAGCGCAGCCACGCCAACATCCAGAAGGACGGCACCTACTCGGTGATCCCGCGCATGTGGGGCGGCGAGACCAGCGCCGACGAGCTGCGCCGCATCGCCGACGCGGTGGACAAGTACAAGATCCCCACCGTCAAGGTCACCGGCGGCCAGCGCATCGACCTGCTGGGCGTGAAGAAGGAAGACCTGCCGGCGGTGTGGAAGGACATCGGCATGCCCAGCGGCCACGCCTACGCCAAGGCGCTGCGCACGGTGAAGACCTGCGTGGGCTCCGAATGGTGCCGCATGGGCACGCAGGACAGCACGCAGATGGGCAAGGACCTGGAGCGCGCGATGTGGCGCATGTACGCACCGCACAAGGTCAAGTTCGCCGTCAGCGGCTGCCCGCGCAACTGTGCGGAGGCCGGCATCAAGGACGTCGGCATCATCGGCGTGGACAGCGGCTGGGAGATGTACATCGCCGGCAACGGCGGCATCAAGACCGAGGTGGCGCACTTCTTCTGCAAGCTGAAGACGGCCGAGGAAGTGATGGAGTACACCGGCGCCTTCATGCAGCTCTACCGCAAGGAGGGCTGGTACCTGGAGCGCACCGTGCACTACGTGTCGCGAGTGGGCCTGGATTACGTGAAGAAGAAGATCCTGGACGACGCGGACCTGCGTCGCCAGCTGTGGGCGGAGCTGCAGCATGCGCTGGACGGCGAGCCCGATCCCTGGTTCGAGTTCGACAAGGCCCGTGTCGATCTCCGGCAATTCGAAGCGGTGTGAGGAGACATAAAAAATGAGCGAATGGAAGACTGTTTGCCGCGTCGAAGAGATCCCCCAGCTGGGCGCACGCCGCGTGCAGCGCCCGCTGGGGCCTCAAGTTGCCGTTTTTCGTACCGCTGACGATCGGGTCTTTGCGCTGCTCGACCGCTGCCCCCACAAGGGCGGCCCGCTGAGCCAGGGCATCGTGTTCGGCGACAGCGTGGCCTGCCCGTTGCACAACTGGACGATCCGGCTGGACAGCGGCAAGGCGCAGGAGCCGGACGAGGGCTGCACCTCGAAATTCACGGTGAAGATCGAGGAGGGTCAGGTCTTGCTGAATCAGTACGAGCTGGACACCGTCGGCATCGGCCTGCTGCCGATCCAGGCCGGCCCCTGCACCCGGGCCTGCTGATATGGAAACCCGCTCGACGTGCCCGTACTGCGGCGTCGGCTGCGGGGTGGTCATCGAGCACGATGGCCGCCAGATCACCGGCGTGCGCGGCGACCCGGAGCACCCGGCCAATTTCGGCCGGCTCTGCACCAAGGGCTCGACCCTGCACCTGACCGCCACGCCGATCGTGATGCAGACCCGCCGCCTGCTGCATCCGATGGCGAACGGCCAGCCGCTGAGCTGGGACGAAGCCAACACGCAGATCGCCGAGAAGCTGCTGGCCATCAGGCAGCAGCACGGCCCCGACGCGATCGGCTTCTACATCTCCGGCCAGCTGCTGACCGAGGACTACCACGCCTTCAACAAACTGGCCCGCGCGGTCATCGGCACCAACAACATCGACAGCAACTCGCGGCTGTGCATGAGTTCGGCCGTGGTCGGCTACAAGCAGAGCCTGGGCGCCGACGCCCCGCCCTGCAGCTACGAGGATCTCGATCACGCGGACTGCGTCTTCATCACCGGCGCCAACCCGGCCTGGGCGCACCCGATCCTGTTCCGCCGGCTGGAGGACGCGAAGGCGAAGCGTCCGCAGATGAAGATCATCGTCGCCGACCCGCGCCGCACCGAGAGCGCCGAGTTCGCCGACCTGCACCTGCAGATCCTGCCCGGCACCGACGTCGCGCTGTGCCACGGCCTGCTGCACGCGATGATCTGGGAAGGCTGGGTCGACGCCGCCTTCATCGCGCAGCACACCAGCGGCTTCGACGAGCTGAAGGCCCTGGTGCGCGACATGCCGCCACGCGAGGCCGCCCGCATCTGCGGCATCACCGAGCAGCAGCTGCTGCAGGCGGCCGAGTGGTTCGCCACCTCGCCGGCCACGCTTTCGCTGTACTGCCAGGGCCTGAACCAGAGCAGCAGCGGCACCGCCAAGAACACCGCGCTGATCAACCTGCACCTGGCCGCCGCGCAGATCGGCCGGCCCGGCGCCGGCCCCTTCTCGCTGACCGGCCAGCCCAATGCGATGGGCGGGCGCGAGAGCGGCGGCATGGCCTCGCTGCTGCCCGGCCACCGCGATCCGAACAAGGCCGAAGACCGTGCCGAGATCGCGCGGCTGTGGGGCGTCGACGCGCTGCCCGCAAACCCCGGCAAGACCGCGGTCGAGCTGTTCCAGGCGGCCGAGCGCGGCGAGATCAAGGCGCTGTGGATCGTCTGCACCAACCCCGCGCAATCGCTGCCCGAGCAGGCCCTGGTGCGCCGGGCGCTGGAGCGCTGCGAGCTGGTGATCGTGCAGGAGGCCTTTGCCGACACCGCCACCTGCGCCTTCGCCGACTACCTGCTGCCCGCCGCCACGTGGGGCGAGAAGGAGGGCACGGTCACCAACAGCGAGCGCCGCATCAGCCGCGTGCGCGCGGCCGTGCTGCCGCCCGGCGAGGCACGCGCCGACTGGCGCATCGCCCGCGACGTGGCCCATGCGATGGGTGCCGCCTTCAGCGGAAGCACGCCCGAGCAGCTGTGGCTCGAACACCGCGAAGCGACCCGTGGCCGCGACCTCGACATCACCGGCCTCAGCTACGCGCTGCTGGACCAGCAAGGGCCGCAGCAATGGCCCTTCCCGGAGCACGCATCGACCGGCGCCGCCCGCCTCTACGAGGATCGCCGCTTCGCCACGCCCGACGGCCTCGCCCGCTTCATCGCCAAGCCGTATGCCGCGCCGCTGTCCCGGCCCGATGCGCGTCGCCCCTGGAGCCTCACCACCGGCCGCCTGCGCGACCAGTGGCACGGCATGAGCCGCAGCGGCGTGGTGCCGCGCCTGTTCGGCCACGAGGGCACGCCCGCGCTGGCGCTGAACCCGCAGGACATGAGCCGCCGCGGCCTGGCCGAGGGCGACTACGCGCGCGTCAGCTCGGTGCACGGCGCCGTCGTGCTGCAGCTGCGCGGCGACGATGCGGTCGCGCCGATGCAGGCCAGCCTGCCGATGCACTGGGGCGCTGAGTTCCTGGGCATCGGCGTCAACGAAGTGACCCAGCCCGGCTTCTGCCCCGACTCCAAGCAGCCCGAGCTGAAGTTCAGCGCGGTCGCCATCGAGAAGCTGGCGCTGCCCTGGCGCATCAGCGGCGCGGCCTGGAGCGAGCCGGGCCGGCGCGGCCGCCTGCGCGCCCTGCTGTCTGCCTTCGACTACGCCCATTGCGTACCGGTGGCCGGGCCGGAGGGGCGCGAAGGCTGGAGCTTCGAGGCCGCCTCGTCCCAGCCGCCCTCGGCCGAACTGGTGAAGCAGCTGGCCGCCGCGCTGGGCCTCGACGGCACCGTTGGCCTGTTGCGTTATGCCGACGCAGGCCGGGGCCGCAGCCGGCTGCTGCGCCTGTCGGCCGACGGCAAGGCGGTCGATTCGCTGCTGCTGGTCGGCGAGGCCGGCGTCGCCGCCTGGCTGCTGCCGCTGTGGCGCGAGGGCCAGCCGGTGGCGCCCTTCGGCCGGCAACTGCTGGCGCCGCATCCGCAAGGGCCGGCGAACGCGACGCCGCGCAGCCCGCAGGTCTGCAACTGCCTGGACGTGTCCGAGGCGCGCATCCGCGAGCACCTGGTCGGCTGCGCCGGCTCCGAATCGGAGCGCCTGGCCTCGCTGCAGGGCGCGCTGCGCTGCGGCACCCAATGCGGCTCCTGCCTGCCGACGCTGCGCCGGCTGGTGACCCAGATCAAACCCGAGGAGTTGGTGACATGACGACGACGAACATCCATCCCGTGAGCCTCGTCGGCGCCGGCCCCGGCGACCCTGAGCTGCTGACCCTGGGCGCGCTGCGCCGCCTGCAGGCCGCCGACGTGATCCTCACCGATGAGCTGGCCGACCCGCGCGTGCTGGCGCTGGCCAACCCGCTGGCGCGCGTGCTCAACGTCGGCAAGCGCGGCGGCAGGCCGTCCACCAACCAGCGCTTCATCCATGAGTTGATGATCCGCGAGGCCTGCAGCGGCGCCAAGGTCGTGCGGCTCAAGGGCGGCGATCCCTTCGTCTTCGGCCGCGGCGGCGAGGAGGCCGACGCCTTGCGGGCCGAGGGCATCGAGGTCGAGGTCGTCAACGGCATCACGGCGGGCCTGGCCGCGCCGGCGTCGATCGGCATCCCGGTGACCGACCGCCGCTGCACGCCCGGCGTCGCCCTGGTGACGGGGCATAACGGCGAATCAGGACGCACCCCCGACTGGGCCGCGCTGGCCCGCAGCGGCCTCACGCTGGTGATCTACATGGGCGTGGCGCGCTGCGAGGCGATCGTGGCCGCCCTGCGCGATGGCGGCATGCGGGCAGACATGCCGGCGGCGGTCGTGGCCTCCGCCCGCACGCCGAAGCAGCGCCATGCGATCGGTACGCTGGCAGGATTGCCGGCGCTGCTGCAGACCGATCCCTCGCTGGCCAGCCCGGCCATCCTGGTGATCGGCGAGGTGGTGAACCTGGCGGCGCTGGTCAGCGATCTGCCGCTGCAGCACGCTGCCGCTGCCGGCTGAGCGTGCCGTCCGGCGCGAACAGCAGCACCAGCTCGGCGCCATCGGGCCAGCGATAGACCCAGGCCTCGTAGCCGCTGTCGAAATGCACCTGCGCGGCCGGCCCCAGCGCCGCGGCGACGCCGGCCCTGGTCGGTGGCGCGGCGGCCAGCGCCTGCTGCGCGGCCTGCGGCGACAGGGCCGGCGCATCGGGCTGCGTGGCGCAGGCCGCCAGCAGCAGGAGCAGCACGGCCAGCCTCATGGCGCCCCGTCCATGTACTCGAACTCCACCCGCGTCTCGTCCGACCAGCTCGCATCGCCCAGCGGCAGGAAGTAGCTGCGGTCCACCAGCACCTCGCAGTCGCAGTACGGCAGGTCGTGCGCGAGGCCCGGGTCCTCGCTGGCGCCGGCCCACAGGCGCACGGCCGGCAGGGCCTCGCGCCGCGCCCCGTCCACCAGCGTCACCCCGAACAGCGGCCGCTCGGCGAAGAACAGGTAGCGCGACAGCGCCTTGCCGCAGTAGCTCTCGCTGCCCTCGGCGAACAGCGCGCCGATTGCGCCCAGCGGATCCTCGTTGGACACCAGGTCCGCCTCGATGCCGACGCGGCATTCCAGCCGCAGGTCGCCCAGGCGGCGCGTGCCCGGCGGCAGGCCTGGGCTGCGGATCTCGGTGCGCCAGGTCATGCTCAGCTGGCGGCGGCTGGCGGTGACGACCGCATCCTCCTGCAGCGCCCGCGGGTCGCTCGGCAGGGTGAAGGTGCGATCGGCGGCCACGGCGATCGGCGTGTCCACGTTGAGGCTCTCGATGCCCAGGTCCAGCGCGTCGAGCGCCATGCCCTTCTTGCGCGGCAGCAGCCGGAAGCGCAGCTCGGCGGCCTGCGGCGCATAGCGCGGCCGCAGCGCCTCGAAGACCTCCAGGCCGTGGACCATGCGCCGGTAGGACTTCTGCACCGGCGAACTCTTCACGCCACTGACGGCCACCGGCGGCAGCGTGGCCTCGGCCGCCGCTGCCGGCCCGGCCAGGGTGGCGAGCAAGGGCATCGCCGACACCATCATCAATACGTGGGCGCTCCTCATGCCGAACGGCGGGCAAGCGCAATGCCCGACCCCAGTTGTAACGGACAATGGATCCAGACCTAACGCCCGATCTCAGCGCAAGACACCATGATCCCGCCGCAGCTCCATCGTCGAACCGCTCTGTTGCTGCTGCTCGGCGCCCTGGGCGTGACGCCGGCGGCCCGGGCGGCCTGCTCGCGTCCCGTGCAGATCCCGGTGGCACCGATCGGGGTGGGCGTGACGGTCGACAATGGCAAAGTCGGCGGCATCTATCCGGACCTGCTGCGCAGCGCGGCCGGCGCCGAGGGCTGCGAGATCAGGTTCCAGGTCGTGCCGCGGGCGCGCCAGGAGCTGATGTTCGAGACCGGCCTGTCCGACATCCTCCTGCCGGCGCGGCGCTCGCCGCGGCGCGACGAGTTCGGCACCTTCTTCCCCTTGATCCAGAGCCGGGCCGCGCTGGTGTCGCTGGAGCGTGACGGCGGCCATGCGCCGCTGGAACTGCACAGCCTGGCCGAGCTGCAGCAGCGCCACGAGCTGCGCCTGGCGGTCGTGCGCGGGTACGACTACGGGGAGGCCTACCAGGCGCTGCTGCGCGCGCTGGGCGAGCAGGGCCGGCTGCAGCAGGCGGCCGATCCGATCTCGCTGGTGCGCCTGCTGGATGCCGGCGTGGCGGACCTGGCCATCGTCGCCCCGACCATCGTCAGCGGCGCGTTGCGCGGCGACGAGCGGCACCGGGCCCTGGCTGCGCGCCTGCATGTGGAGACGGTGGACGAACTCGGCTGGGGCGAGAGCGGCGTCTACCTGTCCAGGCGCTCGCGCCTGAACGCCCGCGACCGCGAGCAGCTGACCGCGATGCTGGTGCAGATGTCCAAATCCGGCGCCGCCTGGCGCGAGTTCCAGCGCAACTTCCCGGAAGACACGCTGAAGCTCACCGTGCGGCCCCGCTGACCGTCAGCTGACCGGCGCTCCTATGATGGTGGGAGGAGACCGCCGCCATGGACGACAAGAACATCCCGAATGACGACGAGGGCAGCATCGACGCGGACCGCCGCCGCGTGCTCGGCACGCTGGCCGCCGCTGCGGGCGCGGGCCTGCTGGGGGGCAGTGCGAGCGCCGCAGCGGCCGCCACCACCACCGACGCCACGCTGCGCCAGCGCGTCAAGACCATCGTCGTGATCTACGGCGAGAACCGCAGCTTCAACAACCTGTTCTCCGCCTTCCCGGGCCAGGCCCAGCCGCTCGGCCAGATCACGCTGGCGCGCGCCGCCCAGCGTGACCGCGACGGCGCCATCATGGCCCGGCTGCCCAAGGTCTGGGGTGGCCTGGTGCCGCAGCAGCAGACCGTCGATGGAAAGAGTTATGTCATCGACGAGACGCAGATCGACGGCCTGCCCAACCGCCCCTTCACGCTTGCCGACACGGCCGGCAAGCCGCTGCCGCTCGCCGTCATCACCCGCGACCTGACGCACCGCTTCTACCAGAACCAGATGCAGATCAACGGCGGGCGCAACGACCGCTTCGTCGCCTGGGGCGATTCCGGCGGGATGGTGATGGGGCACTACGGCCAGGCGGACGCCGAGATGAAGCTGGCCGCGGTGGCGCGGCGCTACGCGCTGTGCGACCGCTTCTTCATGTCGGCCTTCGGCGGCTCCTGGCTCAACCACATCTTCCTGGTCTCGGGCCAGCCGCCGCACATCCCCGATGCGCGCACCGGACCGATCAAGCGGCTGTTCTGCGTCGTCGAGGGCGAGGACCCGACCGGCAACCGGCTCAAGCTCGCGCCCGACTCGCCCAAGTCCGCGCTGGACGGCCCGCCGCGCTTCGAGCGCGACGGCACGCTGACGCCCGACGGCTATGCCGTCAACACGATGGCGCCGCCCTACCAGCCCAGCTACATCAAGCCCGCGCCCGGCGGCGACCCGGCGCTGGCCGACGCCCACAACCCCGGCGTGCTGCCGCCGCAGGACTATCCGAACATCGGCGACCGCCTCAGCGCCAAGGGCGTCTCCTGGGCCTGGTGGAGCGGCGCCTGGGCCGCGGCGCTGGTGAAGCAGGGCGATGGCGCCACGCCGAACTTCCAGTACCACCACCAGCCCTTCAACTACTTCCGCAACTACGCACCCGGCACGCCGGCCCGCGCCGAGCACATCCGCGACGCAGGCCTCGGCGACGAGGCGAAGACCAACCACTTCCTCGCCGCCATCGAGGCCGGCACGCTGCCGGCCGTCAGCTTCTACAAGCCGCAGGGCAACCTGAACATGCATGCCGGCTATGCCGACGTGGCCAGCGGCGACGCCCACATCGCCCATGTGATCGAGCGGCTGGAGAAGAGCCCGCAGTGGAAGGACATGGTGGTCATCGTCACCGTGGACGAGAACGGCGGCTGGTGGGACCACGTCGCCCCGCCCGAGGGCGACCGCTGGGGGCCGGGCACGCGCATCCCGGCGATCGTGATCTCCCCGCTGGCGAAGAAGGGCCATGTGGACCACACCGACATGGACACCAACTCGATCCTGCGCTTCATCACCCGGGTGCACGGCCTGGAGCCGTTGCCCGGCGTGATCCGGCGCGACGAGGCGATGCGGGCGCGGGGTCAGGTCTTGCTGGGGGATCTGACGAGCGCGCTGGAGCTGGGGTGAACGAGGTCCAGTCCCCGCAGTTGCCGCTCCAGTTCATCCACTGAGCCCCAGGGCAGGATCGGCGAGTTGCCGCGCTCGTCCGGCGGATTGGCGGGCAGCGAGTCCGACCAGCCGCCGCAACCCACCAGAGGCAGCAGCGGCCGCCGGTGCAGCCAGGCCAGGCAGACCTCGGAGATCGTGCCGGCGCGGCCGCCGACCACCAGGCAGGCATCGCCGGCCAGCGCCATCAGCAGGTTGCGGGCATCGCCCATGCCGCAGGGCAGGACGATGGTCGCCGGCCAGTCGGGCGGCGGCATCTCGTCGGGCGGCACGATGCTCAGCACCAGGCCGCCGGCGGCGATGGCCCTCTCGGCCGCCACGCGGGTGGCCGGGCTGCCGCAGCCGCTGACCAGGGTGATGCCCAGCCGCGCCAGCAGTGCACCGGCCTCGCCGGCGAGCGCGTAGGCGGGGGAGCCCGGTTCGGCGCTGCCGAGCACGCAGACCTGGGGTTTGCGGATCGCGTTGGTGTTCATGGCTTGTCGCAGCGGCTGGCCTTGAGCAGGCGGCAGGTCCTGGCCGGCGTGTCCGCCGGCACGATCACGCGGCTGGCGGCGGCCAGCGGAACGACCAGGAAGGGAGAGGCGGCCAGCAGCTTCTCTCGCGACGCCAGCACGACGGTCTCCGCCGCGCGCTCGTGCAGCGCCCGCTTGACCGCCGCCTCCTCGGCATCACCGGTGGTGAGCCCGGCCTCCGGATGCACGCCGGTGACGCCCATGAAGTAGAGATCGGCGCGCAGCCGGGACGCCGCATCGATCACCGCCGCGCCGACATTGACCATCGAATGCCGGAACAGCCGCCCGCCCAGCATCAGGATCTCCAGCTGCGGATGGGCCGCGGCCTCGATCGCGACGGTGGGGCTGTGCGTGACGATGGTGGCGCGCAGCCCCGGCCGCAGGTGGCGGGCCACCTGCAGCGCGGTGGTGCCGCCGTCCAGCAGCACGACCTGACCCTCCTCGACCAGCGCGGCTCCGGCGCGGCCCAGCGCCACCTTGTCTTCCACCGAGACCTGCTCGCGCACCCGCAGGTCGCCCATCGCGGCGGAGGCGGGCAGGGCGCCGCCATGCACCCGCTGCAGCCGGCCGGCGGCGGCGAGCTCGCGCAGGTCGCGGCGGATCGTGTCCTCGGAGGTGGCCAGCTCGGCGGCCAGGTCCTTGGCCACCAGGCGGCCGTCGGCCGCGAGGCGGGCCAGCAGCCATTGCTTGCGTTGGGCGGTGAGCATTGCTAGAGTGATTGCACGAAATTGCACGTTTATACATGAAAGTGCGTAAATCATGAACAACGACCGCGTCCGCATCGTCGAGGAGCGCCTGCTCTCCGACAACTGGTACGTGCTGAAGACCACCGCCTTCGACTGGCGCCGGCGCGACGGCAGCTGGCAGCGCCAGCAGCGCGAGACCTACGACCGCGGCAACGGCGCCGCGCTGCTGCTGATCGACCGCCGCCGCGGCATGGTGGTGCTGACCCGCCAGTTCCGCCTGCCGGCCTATGTCAACGGCTGCGCCGACGGCATGCTGGTGGAGGCCTGCGCCGGCCTGCTGGACGGCGACGCACCCGAGGACTGCATCCGCCGCGAGGCCGCCGAGGAAACGGGTTATGTCATCAGACAGCCGCGCAAGGTCTTCGAGGCCTACATGAGCCCGGGATCGGTCACCGAGAAGCTGCACTTCTTCATCGCCGACTACGAGCCGGCGGACCGTCGCACGGCCGGCGGCGGCGAGGCCGGCGAGGGCGAGGACATCGAGGTGCTGGAGCTGCCGCTGGCCGAGGCGCTGGCCATGGTGGCCGATGGCCGCATCCAGGACGGCAAGACCATCATGCTGCTGCAGCACGTGGCGCTGGCCCGCTAAGTCGGAGGGGAACCCGGAATAACCCGTTGTGGTTCTCCACAACGCGGGCCGTCCTGCGGCCTTCCACAATGCGAGCATCCTGACCTGGCCCTGACCGAGGTCGGGGCCGACATATCAAGGAGACTGCATCATGACCACCAACCGCTTCTCGCGCACCCGCCGCGTCCTGGCCCTCGCCGCCGCTTCCACCGCCCTGTTCGCGATGAACGCCCAGGCCCAGGCGCCGATCGTCATCAAGTTCAGCCATGTGGTCGCCCCGGACACGCCCAAGGGCAAGGGCGCGCTGCGCTTCAAGGAGCTCGCCGAGCAGCGCCTCGCCGGCAAGGTCAAGGTCGAGGTCTATCCGAACAGCCAGCTCTACAAGGACAAGGAAGAGCTGGAGGCGCTGCAGCTGGGCACGGTCCAGATGCTGGCGCCCTCGCTGTCCAAGTTCGGCCCGCTGGGCGTGAAGGAGTACGAGGTCTTCGACCTGCCCTTCCTGTTCGCCAACACCGACGCCTTCCGCGCCACCACCGAAGGCGCGCTGGGCGCCTCGCTGTTCCAGAAGCTGGAGAGCAAGGGCATCAAGGGCCTGGCCTACTGGGACAACGGCTTCACCGACATGACGGCCAACAAGCCGCTGAAGAACGTGGCCGACTTCAAGGGCATGAAGATGCGCATCCAGTCCAGCAAGGTGCTGGACGCGCAGATGCGCGCCCTCGGCGCGATCCCGCAGGTGCTGGCCTTCAGCGAGCTGTACCAGGCGCTGCAGACGGGCGTGGTGGACGGCACCGAGAGCACGCCGTCCAACATCCTGACGCAGAAGCTCAACGAGGTGCAGAAGAACATGACCCTCTCGCACCATGGCCACCTGGCCTATGCGGTGGTGGTCAACAAGAAGTTCTGGGACGGCCTGCCGCCCGACATCCGCACCACGCTGGAAACCGCGATGAAGGAGGCCACGGTCTACGCCAACGCGATCGCCGCCACCGAGAACGCCACCTCTCTGGACAAGATCAAGGCCGCCGGCAAGACGACGATCTATCAGCCGACTCCGAGCGAGATCAACGAGTGGAAGAAGGCGCTGATGCCGGTCCACAAGGAGATGGAGGCCCGCGTGGGCAAGGCGACCGTCGAAGCCGCCTACAAGGCTGCTTCGTTCGTGGCGCCGAAGTAAACAGACGGGGAATTCCGGAACCATCATGCTCCGCCTTCTCAACAAGGCGCTGGACCACCTCGAGGAGTGGCTGATCGCCACCCTCATCGGTGGGGCCACGCTGCTGATCTTCGTCGCCGTGGTGCACCGCTATGCGTCCGGTGTTCCCTACATCCAGGACTACACGATCCGCTGGGACCTGTCCTGGGCGCAGGAGCTGTGCATCTTCATGTTCGTGTGGATGGCCAAGTTCGGCGCGGCCTACGGCGTGCGCACCGGCATCCACGTGGGCGTGGACGTGGTGCTGCGCAAGCTGCATGGCCGCCCCTACCAGCTGCTGGTCACCTTCGGCCTGCTGTGCGGCGCGCTGTTCACCGGCGTCGTGGCCACGCTGGGCGGAAACTTCGTCTGGCACATCTCCCAGACCGGCCAGACCTCGGCGGACATGGAGATCCCGATGTGGTGGGCCTACCTGTGCATCCCGCTGGGCTCCTCGCTGATGTGCTTCCGCTTCCTGCAGGTGGCCTGGAGCTTCTGGCGCACCGGCGAGCTGCCGCACCATGACCACGGCCACGTCGAGGGCCTCGAAGAAGAAGCAAAGATGGGTGGCCCCGCATGAACGCGACTTTCATCTTCGTGCTGCTGGTCCTGCTGATGCTGACCGGCATGCCGATCAGCATCTCGCTGGGTCTGACGGTGCTGACCTTCATCTTCGCGATGACCGATCTGGACGTGCAGTCGGTCGCGCTGAAGCTGTTCACCGGCATCGAGAAGTTCGAGATCATGGCGATCCCGTTCTTCATCCTGGCCGGCAACTTCCTGACCCACGGCGGCGTGGCGCGGCGGATGATCCGCTTCGCCACCTCGATGATCGGCCACTGGCACGGCGGCCTGGGCCTGGCGGGCGTGATGGCCTGCGCGCTGTTCGCGGCGGTGTCGGGTTCCTCGCCGGCCACGGTGGTGGCGATCGGCTCGGTCATCCTGCCGGCGATGGCGCGCCAGGGTTTTCCGGGCCGCTTCGGCGCCGGCATCCTGACGACCTCGGGTTCGCTGGGCATCCTGATCCCGCCCTCGATCGTGATGGTGATGTATGCGGTGTCCACCAACACCTCGGTCGGTGCGCTGTTCATCGCCGGCGTGGTGCCGGGCCTGGTGCTGGCCTTCTTCCTCGGCCTGACCACCTGGATGATCGCCAAGAAGAACGACTTCCCGCGCATGCCCAGGGCGAGCTGGGGCGAGCGTTGGCATGCCTTCCGCGACAGCGTCTGGGGCCTGCTGCTGATCGTCGTCGTGATGGGTGGCATCTACACCGGCCTGTTCACGCCGACGGAAGCGGCGGCGGTGGCGGCGGTCTATGCCTTCTTCATCGCGGTCTTCGTCTACAAGGACATGCCGCTGTCCAAGGTGCCCAAGGTGCTGCTGGATTCGGCCAGCATGAGCGCGATGCTGCTGTACATCATCACCAACGCGGTGCTGTTCAGCTTCGTGATGGCCGACCAGGGCATCCCGCAGGCGATGGCCGACTGGATGGTGAACATGCACTTCGGCCCGATCGGCTTCCTGCTGGTCTGCAACATCCTGCTGCTGCTGGCCGGCAACGTGATGGAGCCCAGCTCGATCGTGCTGATCCTGGCGCCGATCCTGTTCCCGGTGGCGATGAAGCTGGGCATCGATCCGGTGCACTTCGGCATCCTGATCGTGGTCAACATGGAAGTGGGCATGTGCCACCCGCCGGTGGGCCTGAACCTGTACGTGGCCTCGGGCATCACCAAGATGGGCATCAGCGAGCTGACGGTGGCGGTGATGCCGTGGCTGCTGACGATGCTCGGCTTCCTGCTGCTGGTCACCTACTGGCCGGCCATGACCCTGTGGCTGCCGAATCTGTTACTTAAATGACGGCCCTTCCTTCGTCTTCCGGACGGAGACACCGCTTGATTTGAACGTTAGCGTCATGCACCATCCTCGGCGGAGAGTCGCAGGAGGGTGCCATGAGTGAAAAGAATCTGACCGAAGCGGAATGGAAGAAGTTCGCCAAGGGGCGCAGCCTCAAGGATGCGCCGCTGATCAAGGCCCTGGCGGACCTGGACAAGGCCAAGACCCCGCAGGCCGAGCTGACGGCGCTGGATGACATCGGCAAGCAGGCCGACATCCTGCGCAAGGCGTCCAAGTCCGACAAGGAAGTAACAGCTTATTTCGACGTGCTGGACAAGTCCGTCGACAAGCAGCGCAAGGCCTCGGACGCCGAGGCCAAGAAGCTCGAGAAGGCCGAGAAGGAGAAGGCGGCCGCCGAGAAGGAGAAGGCCGACAAGGCCGCGGCCGCCTCCGGTGACGACGACGAGGAAAGCTCCGCGCTGCTGACCTCCAAGATGATCCCGGTCATGAAGGCCGTGCCCAAGGGCGACGTCATGTTCACCATGATCGCCGTGATGGGCAAGGACGTGGTGGTGCTGGTCTCGCGCAAGCCGATCAGCCCCTCCAAGCGCAAGCTGCTGACCGACGAGCTGGGCACCACCTCGGGCGTCAAGTTCGTCGTGGGCGAATGCATCTGGGAGGCCAATGCCCACACCTTCGTCGTCAAGACGCAGGCCGCCGGCCTGGCCAAGAAGCTCAAGGCCGCGCTGCTGAAGCAGACCGGCATGCGCTACAAGGTCCGCGTGCGCGGCGAGGATCCCGACGACATCGACGATGACGGCGAGGACTTCGTGGCGGCGGTCGAGGACGCCGCGTCGAAGGCCGCGCCGGCCGCCGAGGCGCGGGCGCCCGAGCCGGAGCCGGAACCCGAAGCGCGGGCCGAGCCTGCTGGCGAGGCACCCGCCGTCAAGAAGGGCGACGGCGAGGCCGAGGCCGACGACGCCGAGCGCGCCCAATTCGACGCGCGCCTGGCCGAGATGGAGCCGCAGATCCTGGCAGCGCTGCGCGCCCAGTCGCCGGACGCCGGCAAGATCCGCGCGCTGAGCGAGTTCGCGGGCGAGAAGGGCGAGGCCGGCAACTACAAGGCCGCCCTCGGCGCGCTGGACCAGATCGCCAAGCTGCTGGCCGCCCCGACGCCGGCCGCCGCTGCGGGCAGCGCCAATCCGGCCGACCCCGGCCCGGCCTTCAACGCCCGCCTGGCCGCGCTGCTGCCGCACATCAAGACGGCGCTGGCCGCCGGCGGCGATGCAGCCGGCCGCATCCGCCAGGGCGTGGCCGACGCCGGAGACCTGGCGCGCAAGAAGGACTTCGCCGCCGCGCAGGGCCTGCTGGACCAGGTCGAGCAGTGGCTGTCCGAGACGCCCGCGCCCGCCGCCGGCGGGGCCGCGAAGCCGACGCCTTCGCTGGTCGAACTGCAGAAGGCCCGCCTCACCTGGGACGGCCTGCGCAAGACCGTGCAGAGCCAGTTCTCGTCGATCGAGAGCGCGGTGATGGCCGCGGTGCGCGAGCACAACGCCGATCCCGAGGCCGAGGACCGCTTCGACGAGGCGGCGCTGGGCACCGGGCTGAAGCAGCTGTTCGACAAGCTGGACACCATGGACCAGGGCCTGATCGACAAGCTCGACGAGGCGCTGAACGCCGAAGGCGCGCAGCGCGACGCCCGCTATGCCGAGGCTGCGGTGCTGGTGCAGAAGTTCCGCGCCTTTGCCTCCGGCGATCCGCTGCTGGCCTTCGTCGACGACAACGGCTTCGCCAGCACCGACATCCGGGCCAAGGTGGACGGCGCCCTGGCCGACCTGAGCGCGCAGTTCTGATCGAACCGCCTCGCCCCCACTCAATCCAACCTGCATCGCAGCCATGAAACTCACAGCCACTCAGCGTGCCTTCATCACCGAGCGCCTGGGCGTGAAACCCGTCGTCGTGCGGGCTCCCGTCACCGAGGGCGCACCAGCGGAAGCCGAAGATCCCGCCAGCAAGCCCAACCCCGACGGCAAGGACGCCGCCATCACCGGCGCGCTGGACGAATACCTCAGCCGCGAGGGCAAGGTGCTCGAGTACCTGGGCAAGCTGGACCTCGTGGCGGGCGCCGCGGAGCTGGTCGCGTCCTTCGAGAACGAGATCCAGCAGATCCAGACCCGGGTGCGCACGGCGGTGCGCGATTCGGCCCAGGCCGTGATCCAGACCGCCTACCAGGAGCTGGAGGCGATCAAGACGCGCGCCGGCAAGGAGGCCGAGACCGGCGAGGGCAACCCCACCTTCATCGCCAAGCGCGATGCGGTGCAGAAGCAGGTCGCGGCACTCAACGGCCACCGCCAGAAGGCCCACGTGCAGACCCTGATCACCGAGGGCAGCACCCGGCTGGCCGAGGCCATCCAGGCCAACACCGACAAGAAGTATCCCGAGTCGCTGACCAAGATCGAGGCCGCCAAGACCGCGCTGGACAAGGCCAAGACCCTGGCCGACAAGTACGACGCCTACCGCGTGGCCCGCCAGCCGGCCGCGGCCATCGTCGATGCGATGAAGGGCCGCTATGCCAACAACGCCACCTGGACCGGCTTCAACGCCAAGCTGACCCAGGCCGACCTGGACGCCACGCCCGGCGCCAACAAGTACGCGGAAGCCACGGCGGCGGTCACGACGATGAAGGCCAGCATGGCCAGCACGCTGCAGACCTGGACGCAGGACGACCTGAAGAGCCAGTACCAGGGCCTGGAAGCCTCGCCGCTGAAGGCCTTCGTTGCCGACGACATCGCCAAGCTCAAGGCGCTGCATGCCTCGGTGCCGGCGCTGATCGCCAATGGCGAGTGGGCTTCCATGCGCATCATCGGCTCGCGCGCCTTCAGCATCGACCAGGGCGGCAAGGACCGCCTGGCCCGCCGCCAGGCCTTCCTCGACGCCCGCAAGAAGGCCACCGACGCGATCGCCCCGCTGAAGGCCAACACCGCGATGGCGCTGAAGGTGCAGGCGCTGGAGAAGGTGCTGACCGACCAGGCCGACCCGCTGGCCACCGCCGCCGCGATGCGCTTCGAGGAAGGCATTGCGCTGTGCGACAAGGTGGTGGCCGACTGCGCCGCGCTGGCCGGCACCGCCGCCGCCGCCAAGACCTTCACCGACGACCGCAAGGCGCTGGAGACCCGGCTCAACACGCTCAAGGGCCTGCCCACCGCCGCCAAGATGGCCGACACCATCGGCTCGCTCAACACCCTGCTGGCCGAGGCCGACAAGCGCGCCGCGCCCGACGTGCAGGACTGGGCCGGCGGCCAGCAGTGGCTGGACCGGCTGAAGACCGACCTGACGACCGCCGAGGCCCTGGCGCCGACGCTGGCCAGCGCCACGCCGGAGGCCGCCAAGGGCCTGGAGCAGAAGGCGCTGAAGAAGGGCTACGAGGACGCGCTGGCCGCCACGCTGCTGCGCCAGAAGGCCCTGGTCGACCAGGCCAAGACCGGCAGCTACACCGCCACCCTGCCCAAGGTGAACCTGATCCAGGCCCCGATCGACCAGGCCAAGGCCGCCGCCGGGGCCGCCACCCCCGACTACGCCGCCGCTTCCGCCGCCCTGGCCCGCGCCGGCCTGGCCGCGCACGAGGCCGAGCTGGTCGCCGCCGACATCAAGGCCTACGACACCCGCGTCGGCCCGCTGAAGACCCGCGCCGGCACGATGAAGACCGCCGGTGACGACGTCACCGAGGTCGAGGCCGCGCTGGCCCAGGCGGCCACGCAGATGGGCCAGCTGAAGTTCCCCGAGGCCCGCAAGCTGCTCGACAAGGCCGAGGCCAAGATGGAGCAGCTCAAGGTCAAGGCGCTGGCCAAGGCCAACCCGGACGACCCCGCCGTCATCAGCGCCGCCGAGGCCCTGCTGAAGGTCGAGGGCGGCGACAAGATGCTGGACGAGTTCGTCAAGACGCTCGGCGGCGAGGATAAGTTCCCGCTGATCGCCAAGCTCTGCGAGAAGCGCTTCGGCATCGTGCTGACCTCCGACGCCGGCTCCAAGACCCTCTCCGCCAAGGCCATGTGGCAGGTAATGGCCGACCTGCCGCCCTCGCACGCCACCAAGAGCCCGAGCCTGAAGTCGGTCGAGCGCAAGGGCCCGGACGGCGGCTCCGGCGGCGCCTATGCCAACTGGGACAAGTCGGTCGAGATGAACGGCCGCCCCAACGACGGCGGCACCGAGAAGTTCGACAAGAACACCCGCAACAAGGCCCTGGGCCTGCCGCTGGACCACGACAACGCGACCGACCCCTACGCCCCGGTGGACGACCAGCCCGCCAACCTCTTCAACATGACCATGCTGCACGAGGTGGGCCATGCGGTGGACGACCGGCTCGGCTTCATGGCCAGCCGGACCGGCCAGGCGGCCTTCGGCGGCTGGGTGCAGTACACCGACCTGAAGCCCATCGCCAACGCGGTGGCCACCGAGAAGAAGTACGACGCCGGCTACGTGCTGCAGCTGATGAACGGCTACACGCCCGAGATCCCGCCGATGCCCGGCGGCTACGCCGGCGGCGAGGACAAGTGGAAGAAGGCCAAGGAGGCGGTGGACACCTGGCACACGGCCGCCACCACCGGCGAGATCTGGTACTCCTTCGCCGACTCCAAGGCCGCGTCGATCGCCGGCGTGGTCTACCAGGAAGCCTACAAGAACAAGTGGGTCAGCTATGTGCTGGCCGAGCGCAGCAAGGGCGTCACCGGCTACCAGTGGCGCGCCCCGGGCGAGTGGTTCGCCGAGATCTACATGTGCTGGTTCGGCAAGAAGCTCAAGCCCAACCATCCCTTCGCCTCCTGGCTCTCCACGCTCTGACCCGAGGTCGCCATGTCCGTCTTCCGCACCACCCCCATCGGCTGCCCCGGCTGCGGCGCTGCGATCGCCTTCGAGCTGGTCCACAGCGTCAATGCCGACCGCCGGCCCGACCTGCGCGAGTCCGTCCTCGACGGCAGCTTCCAGCGCCAGACCTGTGCCGGCTGCGGCCTGGAGTCGCGCGTTGAACCCGAGTTCAACTACATGAACCAGGGCCGCGGCCAGTGGATCGGCGCCTGGCCCGGCAGCGCGCTGAAGGATTGGGAGGCCCGCGCCGCCCAGGCCCGGGAGGCCTTCGACGAGGGCTTCGGCCCGAACTCGCCGCCCGGCGCCCGCGAGCTGGGCCTGGCGATGAAATGCCGCGTCACCTTTGGCTGGGCCGCGCTGCGCGAGAAGCTGCTGATCGCCGCCGAGGGCCTGGACGACGTCACCGTCGAGATCGCCAAGCTGGCGCTGATCCGCGACTCCCGCATGCCGCCGCTGGCCACCGCCGCGCTGCGCCTGCTGGCGGTGCAGGACGGCAAGCTCTTCTTCGGCTGGCAGGACGACGGCACCGAGCAGGTCACGGAATACCTGAACGTCAGCCGCACGCTGATCGACGAACTTGAAGCCGACGAGGACTGGCAGCCGCAGCGCGAGCAGCTGGCGGCCAGCCCCTTCGTGGACGTGCAGCGCCTGTTCATGGCGACGGCGGCCGCCTGATGATGGAAACCCACCCCATGCCACAACGCCTGCTGCCTCTTGCCGCCCTTCTTCTCGCCCTGGCGGCCGTGCCGCTGAAAGGAAACACCGCCGTGACCACGACCCTCCCGCTGCTGCAGACCGTCGAGGGCTCGCCGTCAGGCAGCTCGGTGAACGGCTTCCCGGTCGAGCTGATGCTGGGCGTGCGTGCCGGCAGCGACGGCCGCGCCGCCGGCCTGCCGGCCTCGGGCGTGCGCAGCTATGCCGTCATCCATCCGTACTTCCTGAAGCCCGGCGCCAACGAGCTGGCCGGCGGCGGCGGGCGCTACCGCGTGGCGGCGCTGGAGGTGCAGGGCGGCAAGGACCTGGGCAC
>NZ_LYVQ01000090.1 GCF_001984095.1 Pelomonas sp. KK5 | reverse complement strand
GGTCGTCGGTGCGGGCGGTGTCGGAGCGGGCGCAGGCGAAGGTGCGGAAGATCCGCCATCGCCGCCGCCACAAGCGGACAGCGACAGGGCCAGCACGGTGGCGGACATGAGGCGGAGGCGGGCGGTCGAGGTCGTGTTCATCTGCAATGTTCAGCGCCGGGCGCGTAGTGGGTTCGGCGCCATTCTGTTTTTGGGGGGTGGGCGTCCTCCTCATCCAAATGAATGAGGACCCACAGTTGCCACCGCCCGCCGCGTGACGTCTTGCACACGGTCAAAAATCCCTGTCCTAGAATCGCGCGGCATCAGGTTCCGTAGAGGACCGCTTCCGATCGAGAGGGCGAGTGGAGAACAGCAGCGCAGCCGAAGAATTCGACGACGTGGTGGCTGGCCTGTACGAGGCCGCCGTGCATCCTCAGCGCTGGCAGGCGTCGCTTTCCAAGCTCGCGGCTTGGAGCGGCTCAGACGTCTTCCATTTCCTGTGCTGGGACCCGATGGCGCAATCCGCGCCGTTCAACGTCTTCACCGAAGGCATTCCGCAGAGCAATATCGACATCTACAACCAGCACTACTGGTCCGTCGATCCACGACGCCGTTTGATCGACAACCTGTCCGTCGGTGAGATGACTGTCTGCCAGCACCACTTCTCGGACCGGTTCGTCTCCGGCAGCGAGTTCTTCCAGGACTACCTGTTGCCTGTCGTCGGCCAGCGCTACACCTGGTTCACGAGGCCGCTGATCGCGGGCAACCACGACGTGCTGCTCGCCATGATGCGCATGGACGATCGCGGCGCCTTCGGCGGCGGCGACATCCTGCGCTCGCGTCGGATGGTTCCCCATCTGCAGCGCGCGGTGAAGCTTTGGGTCGAGACGGAGCCCTTGAGAGAAGCAGGGGATGTCGGGCGCGAGGCGGCGGTGGCCGCAGGCCTGGCACTCTTCGGCCTCGACGGTGCCGGACGCATCGTGCATGCCAACGGCCATGCGGAGGCGATGCTGCGCGACGCCCAGCACTTGGTGCAGCGGGGCGCGGTGCTGCAGGCCGCGCATGACGGCGATGCGGCGCGTCTGCGCGAGACGCTGGCGAATGTCGGGGCAACGGGACTCGCGCAGCGCTTCTCGATCACCAGCCGCAGCGGCGAGCCGAACGCCTGCTTCCTCACGATCTCTGCCTTGCCGGCCGATGCACCCCTTCGCTCGAGGCTGGGTACCGCGAGAGTGCTCGTGATGGCTCGGCGGCCGGGCCATGCGGTGTTGCCGGCGAACGAGCAGTTGGCCAGCCTCTTCGGGCTCACGCGGGCCGAGAGCGCTGTGGCCCTTGCATTGGCCAGCGGGAGGACGCCTGACGAATATGCGAGCGAAGCCGGTGTAGGAATCAGCACCGTCCGGACCCACATGCGTGCCGTCTTCGACAAGACCTACACGCGACGACAAGCGGACCTGGTGCGCTTGCTGCTATTGCTTCAGCACGGTTGAAGGCTGTGCTGCACTTCCCACAGGTATGGCCGGGTCGCAAATGCGCCGGGCTTCAGCAGTGCGGTCAGCCTACCGCCCACTAGTTCGATGGAAACCCCACTTCCTGCATAGCGGAGCTCCTGCAGATTCCGCTCTGACGCGCCTCGACTGCCAGCGGTTGGTGTAGGAGAGAAGACGGTTCTGTGTGAATGGCTTGTTCAAGGACCGCTACGAGGTCGTTGTCAGCGATTTCCTACAGCACGCAACCAAGGGAGAGTCTGAGAATCCTCTTGGCTCCCAGCATTGCTCCAGTCGATGTGGACCCTATAAAACGTCAAGCGCACTTGGCGTTACCCATGACGAGCATCAGCCGGCTGCTTGCGCTGTCCGGCGGCGAAGCGAGGGCCATCAAGATCTAGCGATATCCAGCACAGGGAGTAGCACATGGAGTTCATCAAGAACATCAGGATCGGTAGGCGCCTCACGATGGGCTTCGGCATCCTGCTTGCGATGCTGTTGATCGTGGGCGGCGTAGGGGCTATGGGCGTGAGCCGAGTTCACGATGCGACAACTGATCTGGCAAATAACTGGTTGTTGGCCACCCGATCTCTAGGCGACTATGAAGCCGCCCTATCCAACATTCGACGCGGCGAGGCCCTGACGTTGTTGGCCAAGTCAGCCGAAGATGTCGATCAGCAGGCTCGCCGCATTCTCGATTCAAAAGCGAAAGCGGCAGAGGCTTGGAAGCGGTATGCCGCAACCATCGATCCAGGCGAAGAGCAAAAGATCGCCAAAGCTGTTGTCGCGGCACAGGACGCCTACTACGCCGATCTCGACAGGGCACTCTCTGTATCAAAGTCCGGCGACAGGGTCGCCGCTGAAGACATGTTCCGCAACGCGACCCGCAAATCGTTCGATGCCACCATCGAGGCGATCAATGCAGACGTCGAATTCCAATCCGCAGGCGGTGTTCGTGCTTACGAGGATTCGAGCAAGGCCTACAACAGGACGTGGGCGACGATGGTGATCGTGGCCCTCTCGGCCGCCCTGGTTACCGTCGCCATCGCCTGGCTTTTGAGTACGTCGATTGTGCGGCCCATCAACGCTGCTGTGAAGATTGCAGAAACCGTGGCTTCCGGCGATCTGAGCTCCGAAATTGAGGCCGACTCGCTCGACGAAGCTGGCCAGCTGCTCCGTGCATTGAAGAATATGAACGGCGCATTGGTCACGATCGTCAGCCGTGTGCGCGACAGCTCGGACTCCATCGCGACCGGCTCGGCCCAGATTGCGGCTGGCAATGCGGATCTCAGCCAGCGCACCGAGGCGCAAGCCAGCAACCTTCAGCAGACTGCAGCCTCGATGGAAGAGCTGACAGCGACCGTCAAGCAGAACGCGGAAACAGCCAAGCAAGCCTCTGCGCTAGCGGGCAGCGCAGCTGAGGCAGCGGAACAGGGCGGCAGCGTGGTCGGTCGCGTTGTTGCGACCATGCGGGAGATCAATGAGAGCTCAACGCGGATTGCCGACATCATCGGCGTCGTCGACGGCATCGCATTCCAGACGAACATCCTGGCGCTGAATGCTGCCGTTGAGGCGGCGCGAGCCGGTGAGCAAGGTCGTGGCTTTGCGGTCGTAGCTGGTGAGGTGCGCTCCTTGGCTCAACGGAGTGCGCAAGCTGCCCGTGAGGTCAAGGGCCTGATTGCGACGAGCGTTGAGAAGGTCGAGGCAGGATCGACGCTCGTTGACGACGCTGGCCGTTCGATGGGGGCGATTGTTTCCCAGGTGAAGCGGGTGACCGGACTGATATCGGAGATCAGCACATCCAGCGATGAGCAGAGTCGCGGAATAGGACAAGTTGGCGAAGCCATCGTCCAACTGGACCAAGTAACTCAGCAAAACGCAGCGCTCGTAGAGCAAAGTGCGGCGGCAGCTGAAAGCCTCAAGCAGCAGTCCGAGCGACTCTCGGACGCCGTAGCCGGTTTTAGGCTGTAAGGGTCCAATCCGGCAATTGGTCGAGCCGACCGCTTTCGGGGGTCTTGCTTGGCCTTGTTCGTCGTTTGCAGCGGGTCATGACCAGCTACCGGGTCCCGGCCGCAAGCTGGCGGCCGCGAAGTGCCGGTCCGAAGCTGTCATCGGTCCCAGAACTTCGCAGGCGTTAGCAGAACGAAGCGCGGACGGGGCCGAGGAACCTCGTCGCCGCAAACCGGTCGATCAGGAACGCGTCGTCACGGCCGGATCTGCGTCATAGGCCGGCGCACCACAAGAAGCAGGCCAGACGACAGGGAAAGCCAGGCGGTCATCGGGCTACGAGACGATCGCGCCGGTCGATCGTCACACGTCCTGCCTGGATTCCAGATTTTCCGTGCGCGCGCCATCGTCGAAGTGCACGCTGACGGCTGAAACCGTGTTCAGCATCAGTGTCGCGACCACGCCCGCAGTAGGCAGCAATATGCAGCCCAGCAGGGTATAGGCCAGGACGCTGTCCGATGCGTTAAACGTCTGCCCGCCGCTCGCGCTGGCGGAACCGAAGCGCCAACCGAGATGCCACACCAAGAAGCGCGCGAAGCAAGCCGAAGCCAGAACCCCCGACCCAGCCACGATCGGAAAAGCGAATCGGTGCTGCAGAAGCGTCAAACGGCTGGTCATGATGCGACTTCCCACTGGTTTCTTCTCTTTCGCGCTGCCGGCGCTCGATGACCGGCCCGGGACCTTTCATGGCGACGGATCGCGAGCCGTGCATGGCAATTCACATGCCTTCGCTGCTCGCGTTGTGAACTCATTCTCTGAGAAGCACCAAGTGCTGCCGAGTGCGTAGTTCACGGGCAGTTCAACCGGCGCGCCAAGGTGACACCGAGCACGTCCGGCCCAAGGGTGTCGCGTGACCGCTCGCGACGCTACGGGCATCAGTCGGATCGCACGCTGCAAGCATCGATCACCTCGGGTACTTTTGGCTTGGCTACGACTGGCGCGATCCTGTCTCGGCCTGTGCCACCCGCAATTCTGGTCACGGAAAGGTCGATCGGACTGCAACCTGCCCTCCTGAACCCAGTCCAAATCGGGGCTCGCACACGCCTTGGCACGTCCAAGATCAGACGATCCCTGCGCCAGCCGCGTGGACGACCCGACAGTTCCGCGCAATTGCCAGCGATCCACCGACCGCGGCCAAAGCAGGCTGTTGTGCCTGACCGATCGATTCAAGGGCGGCGTCATGCCACCGTCGACACTAGCCCTGCACGCGCGATTTGACGGCGCCCTGCCGCACTCGGTCTTCCAGACGGGTCACCACGCGCCGCCCATCGGCCAGCGGTGCCGTGATCAAGCCCTTCGCCTGTAAGCTGAGTTGCACGGCCTCGTCGACCTGTTTGCCGCCAACGGCAGAGGGGATGAAGTAAATGCCGCCTTTCTCGACAGCCGTCAACACGATCTCTTCGCTCATGGACTATTTGTCGCTCGGTCAAACTCCAAAGGGGGATCGCATGCTTCAAGCATCGAGACGGCACCTGAAATATCCTCGCAAGCTCAATGCCCCCCGACCATCCCAATGAGCACTGCCGGCGACCACCCGCATTGACTATTCCTGAGCGCTTTCGCCTTCTGCCTGTGCGAGGGCATCGGCGGGGCGATCCTTGGCGCCTACACGAGGAGCCCTGACGTCATCGTCGCGACGTGCCTCGTCGCCCGCGTGCCGGTGTTCTCCGAAGCGCCGCCAAGCGAGACAGGCCGTCAGGGATTCGTTCAGGAGGCGGTCCTGGCGGACCACCCGATTCTGTCCGCGCACGAGGTCTACGCCTGCGGCAAACCGCTGATGGGCGACACGGCCCGCAGCGCCTTCCGAGACAGGGCCGGACTGGCGGACCATCGCTTCTTCAGCGACGCCTTCGTGTTCCGGCCGGTTGCATGACGCGGCCGGAGGGCGCGGGAACTCAGGACTTGTCCGGCGACCAGTTCGGGCTTTAACTGCCCAGCGTCGCCGCGGAACGGAGTTTCCACGGGTTGTTTGTACTTCCTGGACGACAGCTTCAGGGTAGTGAGTTCAGTAGATCGAATGTCGCAGATGGGTCGCAGCCGGTATCGACATTCCGATGCACCGGGCCGTGCCGCCAGTCCTCGAAAGAGTCCGGGGGCAACTTCGCCAGTGGCATCGTGGTAAAGCCTCGGAAGCAACGTGAACACTGGACGCGCAGCGTGCACCATCTAAATGAAGAACCGGGCCTTCCAGGCCCGGTTCTTCATTCTCGCCCCGACGGACCCAAGGCGCCCGCGTAGGTCGTCACCGAGACGACCGATGCAGCGTCGTCAGCTTTCTCGGGCATCCTGCGAGGCTCTAGTAGCCTCGGAAGCGGTGCCTTGGTAGGGCCCAAGAACCCGGAGCTCAGCGCGTCCGCGCCAGCGAGAACACGGCGACGATCTCTGAGAGCTTGGCCGCCTGGTGCTTCAGGCTTTCCGCAGCTGCGGCGCTCTCCTCAACCAGCGACGCGTTTTGCTGCGTGACTCGGTCGAGCTGATTCACGGCATCGGCCACCTGCGAGATGCCCTTGCTCTGCTCGCTGCTCGAGGACCCGATCTCGTCGATGAGATCACTGGCTCGCGACACCTGCGTGACGATGTTCGCCATTGACTGACCGGCGCTTTCGACCAGGCGCGATCCCGCATCGACCTTCTCGGTGCTGGCCGCAATTAGTTGCTTGATCTCGCGAGCTGCCTGGCTCGAACGCTGGGCCAGCGAACGGACCTCGCTGGCCACGACCGCGAAGCCCCTTCCCTGCTCGCCGGCACGGGCCGCCTCCACTGCGGCATTCAAGGCCAGGATGTTGGTCTGGAAGGCGATGCCATCGATGACGCCAACGATATCCGCCACCTTGCCGGAGGCCTGGGCGATCTGCGCCATCGTGGCCACGACTTCGCTGACGACCTGGGCGCCGTCCGAGGCCGCCTGCGCGGCGCCCTTGGTGATCTGGGTCGCGGCGGTGGCGGTCTCGGCGTTCTGACGCACCGTGGAGGTCAGCTCTTCCATGGAGGCCGCGGTCTGCTCCAGGTTGCTGGCCTGCTCTTCCGTGCGCTGGCTGAGGTCGGCATTGCCGACAGCGATCTGCGAGGAACCGGTCGCGATCGAGTCGGAGGACAGGCGCACCTGGGTGACGATGCCGGCCAGGCTGTCGTTCATCTTCTTGAGCGCGCGAAGCAACTGGCCGACCTCGTCGGACTCGGTCGAGTCCACAACGGTCGTGAGGTTGCCGGATGCCACTGTCTCCGCAACCTCCACGGCCCGCGCGATCGGCCCCGTGATCGAGCGTGCGATGAACCACGCCAGCAATGCACCGGCCGCCATCGCGCCAAGCACCAGCGCCACGATCAGTACCCTCGACTGGAAGAAGACGTCCCGCGACGTAGCCACAGCGCCTTGGCCGCCCTTGTTCTGGAACTCCATGTCCGCACGGATCGCGGCCACCAACTCGTTAAAGCTCTTGTTCGAGCCGCCCACGTACATCGCCGCAGCCTGCTCGCGCGGATTCCCGTCGCCAGCCGGCGCCTGCAACTGCTTCTGCAGGTCGTCGTAGTAGCGTTTTTGCGCGGCATTGATCGCCGCGGCCAGCCCCTTCTCCTCTTCGCCGTCAATCATCGGCGCATAGACGTTCCATGCCTTGTCGGCGATGCCCTGGCGCTTGCCAATCGCCTTGACTTGCTCCGCGATCTCGCTTGCGTCTGACGTCATTGCAAGGCGGGCTTGCGAACGACGGATGTCGTACACGGCAATCGCATACTCGCCGAGCGCGCTTGCCGAAGGCAGCCAGTTGGTCGCCAGATCCTCGGCCGACTCGTTCTCGTGGGAAAGTGCCAGAAGCGCAGACAGTCCGACGGCCAGCGTTAGCGCGAGCACGCCCGTGAAGGCAAGGGCTAGTCGAGGTGCGATCTTGAGTCGGGACAGAACAGTCATGGAATTCGGGGAGTGAAGTCAGGCAGCTCGCGCCACGGGCGCCGGCCGGACCATAAGCCCAAATCGGTAACTCAAGAGGTCACGCCGGCGCGCCGCGTGACCATTTCACGCGCAGCCAGGGCCTGCCGTGCGATTGACGGATCAAGCGGCGCGACGACCTGTCTCTCCCTCTCGTGACCGCCGGTTGGGCGACGGGTGACCACTGCTAGGTCGGCTAGCGAATGAAGACCGGCCCGGAAGGGCCGTCGTTCACCAGTTCCCGATAGTGGGATTCTGGTAGTCGAACTCGTTGGGGACATCGAGATTCGTGTACGAGAACGACATGCTCAGTTCCAGCGAGCTGACTTGATGCCACCAGCCCAGCGGCAGGAAAAGCGTGTCGCCAGGCTCCAGCACGGTCTCAAGCACGGTGGCCCGGCGCAACAGCGGGTAGCGTTCGTAGTCCGGCGCGTCCAGGTTGATGGGGCTGAAAACGCCCATCCGGTTGTAGAGCAGCGGCGTCTGCAGCGGCGAGATGAAGCGCCATCGCTTGCGCCCGAGTACCTGGGTGTGGAAGAGCATCAGCTTGTCGTGATGCAGTGGCGTATGCGTGCCGCCGGGGCCGAACCACAAGGACGCCGCCGTCGGTAGCAGGGCGGGATCGCACAGGGGCGGCATGCGGCCAATGTCCGCCAGGAGCGGCAGGAACTCCGGACGGCGCAGCATCTCGTCATTGGCCGTGAGGTAGTGGTCGTTCGTCTCGCCGCCCTGGACGACGCGCTCCACGAACTCCGCCACGCGCATTCGCTTGCGCAGCGAGGCCTTGTTCTGCTCGAAGAGCGCATCGCTATTGCGGCCAAGCTGCACGTCCACTTCCAGCTGCCCGAAGCGCTCGCTCAGGTCCTGCGGCGACCAGCGGCGCATGGCCGGCCAATCCTCCGCCACGTCCTGCAAGACCACCGGCCGGCAGCCCTTCACGTATCGCTCGAGCAACTCTTCCCGCGAGACGCCGCGGCGCTTCTCGATCACGCGGTAACCGGGATCGCTCTCCCACACCTTCTGCATATTCGAGACCACGGACTCCAGCTTGCGCAGCATCTGCTGGTGCCGGCGCGCCGCCTGGAAGACAGGATCCTGCTCGATCTGCGAGATGGCTGCTGCGCTCAGCGCTTCATCCTGGCCCGCGGCCACCATGGCAGCGAGCATCGATTCGGGAGAAGAGTTCCAGAGCCGGTTCTCCGCCACCCATTGCAGCCAATCGGGCGCGAGTTGAAGCAGCGCGTTCGGTCGGGGCGGCGGGGGAATCGGGTGGTCGGGCATGCGCGGCATCGTACCGACGCCGAGGAAGACTGTTGGCCGACAGACGGTGTCGAGTCTGGCAACGCTGAACTGATGCCCCTTCCCCACCCGAGTGACGCCGCAACGAGTGGCCGAATGGGAGCACGTGGAGCTGGGCGAAGGGACGTGGTTCGTCCCCGAGGCGAAAACCAAGGAGAAGCAGTCGGACCTGACCGTCTACCTTTCCCCGTTCGCGCTCGCTCAGTTCCAGCGACTGCACGCCATCACCGGCAAGACTTGCTGGCGCTTCCTGCCCATCCATCACCACCTGTATGCGCGCTGCCTGGTGGCCTCCGCTACCCTGCGCGCAATGATCCAACACGAGGCGAGCCATGGACAGCAGCGATACGGAGCAACTTCAGGTGCTGACACAGCGGGTTCTTGACCTGGCCAAGACTGTAGTCACGATCAGGGCCGAACTCGACGCCATGCGCTTGCTCTGCACGGGATACTTTGCCGTCGCCGCAAGTGACCCGGCGTTCAGTGCGCGCCTGGCTGTCACCCTTCAGGCGGTTTTTGATGCCGATGCCGCTCTGGCGCTGAACAGCGAGGTTCCTGACGACATGCTGCAGGCGCGCTCCGATTGGCTCAAGCACCTCACCCCACCCCACCTGCGGACGGGGTTGCGCTTCCCCTAGCCCGCTAGCCCTTAGGCCTGCAACCACGTACCCCAAGCGCAGCACGCATGCTGGTGGCAGGCTGGCGTCATCCACAATTCGCGGTGACGACTCATCCTGACCAATGATGGGGAGGCCTCATGGCAGCATGGCACTTCGACCTGTGGCTGATTCCAATTGACCAAACGCTGCCGCTGGCAACTTTGAAGGACTTTCGCGCACCGCCCCTTCCCCGCGAAAGCCTGACCATCGCGAAGGATCGGCTGAACGCGGCCCTGCCGCCAATGCGGCCACTGGCGTCACGCTGGACGATCTACGGTGACCCCGACGCCAGCATGATTGAGCTGTATGCCGAGGAGTCCCACACCGAGGTCTGGGCCAGGATCGACGCACGGCAGGATTCGGATCGCTTTTGCATGGTGCTTTGCGATCTCGCAGGAGCCCTGGCTTGCCAGCTGTACCTTGCAGAGGCTGATCAGGTAATCGAGCCTCGGCGTCGTCACTTGCACATGGCATTGATGCAGTCGTCAGCCTGGACATTTGCGCTCGATCCAGTCGCCTACCTCGACGGTCGCCGCTGACTTCGCCATCAGCCCTTTGACCGTGGCATGGCCAAGGTGCAGGTACGGTGATCCGGATACCCGATGCGAGGCTTGGCTATAAGCAGGCTCTTGCCACTTCCGCGGGCCTCGGTCCGAACCATCATGGCTCTCAATCGCCGATGCGTCGCATGCGGTCAGTGCTTTGACGTCCGGCCGCAGGTTCCCGATCAACGCTACTGCCCAAGCCCGCCTTGCCAGCGCGAGCGCCGAAAGCTCTGGCAGCAGTCGCGCAGGCGCACGGACCCGGACTACCGGGACAACCAGCTCAGGGCGCAGGCCGCATGGCTGGCACGAAACCCGGACTACTGGAAATGCTATCGCGAGAGCCATCCGGACTACGTCCAGCGCAACAGGCAACAGCAGCGCCGCAAGGCCCAGCAGCAAGGCTCTATGGCTTCGGATGTCGCAGCAGCCGGGCTATTCATGATGTACGTTATCAGTCCCATCGCCCTTGCAAAGATGGACGCGTGCCTTCTGGTAAAGCTGGTTCCCGTGTCCGGCCTTACCCGGCCTTGAAGACGCTTGCAAAGAGAGTACGCGCTTCTCCGCGAGCCGTCCCTTTGATACCTTGAGCACCTTGTCGCCCAGCGCCACGCTGGGTACCTGAAGGACGTGCTCACGCGGCTACCGACCCAGCGCGCCGCCGACATCGGCGCCCTGCTGCCGCATCGGTGGGCCGCGGCTAGAGCCAGGACTGTGGTTGCCGCGAGCCGCACCGCCCTGGCGCCTACCTGAGAGCCTGCCCGCTGCCTGGCTTGTTTGCATCATTACAACTTTTATTGTAATGTTGAGCCATGAACAAGACCACGGCACTCACAGCCCTCGGCGCTCTGGCGCATCCCATCCGCCTTGATGCCTTCCGTGCCCTCGTCGTAGCCGGCCAGTCCGGCCTGACGCCGGGCGCGCTCGTCGAGATGCTGGACATCGCCTATGCCAAGCTCGGCTTCCACCTCAAGGAGCTGGGCGAGGCCGGGCTCGTGACCTCCGAGCAGTCGGGTCGTCACGTCATCTACCGCGCCGCCTACCCGCAGATGGATGCATTGCTGAACTACCTGACCGAGAACTGCTGCCAGGGCGCCGCCTGCGAGGTCACGCCCGGTGCCACGTCTTGCTGCTGATCGCCTCACCTTGAAGGAAACCCCATGAAGCGCTTCCATGTTCACGCCCACGTCGAAGACCTGAAGGCCAGCATTGCCTTCTACTCGGCGCTCTTCGGTGCAGCACCTACCCGCGTCGAAGGCGACTATGCCAAGTGGATGTTGGATGACCCGCGCATCAACTTCGCCATCTCCACCCGCGGCGGCAAGCCGGGTGTCGACCACCTCGGCATCCAGACCGACACCGGGGAGGAACTGGTGGAGCTGAAAAGCCGCGCGAAGGCGGCCGACATGGCCCTGCTGGACGAAGGCGAGACCACCTGCTGCTACGCCCACAGCGACAAATACTGGCTGACCGATCCGCAGGGCATCGCCTGGGAGCAGTTCCATACCCTCGGCAGCATCCCCGTCTTCAGCCAGGGGCAGCCGGTGGCCGCTGAGGCAGCCGAACCCCCATCGGCATGCTGTATCGGGGAAGCGCCCAAGGCCAAGGTCAGCAAGGGCATCGCGATCCCGGTCAAGGCCGCGTCGTCGTGCTGCTGAATCGAAGGACTGCCCTGTGACAACGAATGTTCTGATCCTCTGCACCCACAACTCGGCGCGCAGCGCGCTGGCCGAGGGCATGCTGAATCACTGGGCCGGCAAGCTGGACAAGAACGTGCGCGCCTTCAGCGCCGGCAGCATGCCTAGCGGCCGTATCAATCCCTACGCGCTGACTGCCCTGGCCAACGCAGGCGTGGACACCACCGGCATGCGCTCCAAGAGCTGGGACGAGTTCGCGGGCTCGAATGCGCCCGAGATGCAAATCGTCATCACCGTCTGCGACAGCGCCGCGGCGGAGCAATGTCCGTACTGGCCGGGCAGCCCGGTCAAGGTCCATTGGGGCTACGCCGACCCGTCCAATGCACCCGAAGGTCAGAAGGCGCAGGCCTTCGAGCTGACGCGGCAGGCCATCGGCTACCGGATGCTGCAGCTGCTTGCGCTGCCGCTGGGGGCCATGAGCCAGTCCGAACTGCAGGTGGCGTTGAGCGCCATCTCGAAGGGCTGACGTGAACCGCTCCCTGTCTCGGCGAATGCTCGCTGAAGGCCTCGGCACGATGCTGCTGCTTGCCGTGGTCATCGGCTCCGGCATCATGGGAGAGCGCCTGGCCGGCGGCAACGTCGCCATCGCACTGCTGGCGAACACGATGGCGACGGTGGGTGGTCTATACGTGCTGATCGAAGTGTTCGGGCCGGCCAGCGGCGCGCACTTTAATCCCGCGGTGTCGCTCGTGATGGTGGCCCGTCGGCAACTTCCGTGGAGCGATCTGGGACCCTACATCGGCGCTCAGTTGCTGGGCGCGCTCCTCGGTGCCTGGCTGGCTCATGCGATGTTCGAGCTGCCGTTGATGGAGCTGTCGACGAAGGTACGCGCAGGCCCGGGTCAATGGCTGGCCGAGGGGGCGGCCACCTTCGGCCTGCTGCTGGTGATCCTGCGAGCGCCGCAGCAACGGGCGGCCGCGATGGTGGCTGCGTACATTGGCGCGGCCTACTGGTTCACGGCGTCGACCTCGTTCGCCAATCCGGCTGCGGTCTTCGGCCGCATGTTTAGCGACAGCTTCGCAGGCATTGCGCCGGCGAGTGCCATGAACTTCATCGTCGCCGAACTCGCCGGCGCCGCGCTTGGCGTGCTTGCGCACCAGGCGCTCGGTGCTCCCGCCCCTGCGAGCCCGAAGACCGAGGCGCCGCTACGGCCCGAAAGAGGATAGCCATGGGGATTCGTGTCGCCACGCCCGATGATGCTCACGCCATCGCGGGCATCTACGAACCCATCGTGAGCCACACGGCCATCTCCTTCGAGCTGGAGGCGCCCAGCGTAGAGCAGATGCGTGACCGCATCCAGGCCACGCTGCAGACCCTGCCTTGGCTGGTCAGCGTGGACGAGCATGGACGGGTGAATGGTTACGTGTACGCCAGCCGGGACCGCGAGCGGCCCGCATACCAATGGGCCGTCGACACCACAGCTTACGTGCGCGAAGACGCTCGGGGCCAGGGCATCGGCAAGAGCCTCTACATTGAACTGAAGAGCGTGCTGGCCCGCCTGGGGTACTTCCAGGCCTTCGCCGGCATCGCCTTGCCGAATGCCGCGAGCATCGCGCTGCACGAGTCCGTCGGCTTCACGTCCATCGGCGTGTATCGCAGCGTCGGCTTCAAGCTCGGGCAATGGCGGGACGTTGGCTGGTGGCAGTGCGGGCTGCGACAGATGAGCCTGCCGCAGACGCTGCCACAGCCGTTCACCTGCTAAAGCACCCAGACCTTTGACTGAGGTCTCCAAGATGACTTGCCCGGACGCCTACGGCGGAACATCTCCGTGCACCGAAGCGAGCCAGGCCATCCCAGGGCTTGTCCGCAGAGCAGCTTGCCAGGATGGAACGTGAGATGTCGAGCTTGCAGGCGCACTACAAGGACGTCGAGCATGATTACGGGCAGGACGTCCTCACATTTGTCGTGGTGCGTGGGTACATCTCGAAGCTAACGGCCAAGGCGTCGATTGCCCGATTTCTGAAGTCGAAAGTCCCTGACGTCTTCGAACAGTTCATGTTGATTTCGAATACGCTGTGCCTCGATGACACCGGGAGCCTGGGCGATGCCGCGCCAGAGAGAGGCGAGCTGAGCGCCGGCGCCGAAATCCTGCCTGCGGTAAAACCAAAGGCATTAAGCGGGCAGCGCGTCGGTCTCGAAGCTCGTAGAAGCCCTCAGCGCTGAAGTCGCCAAGCTGAGTCGGCATCGACCTACAGCATGAGAGCCCTCGCGACTTCTTGATCGTCACGCACTCTCCCTCGGCTCTGATTCAGCGGGCGCCCTGTCGCGTGGGCGCAATCAGGCGCTTCAGTCCATGAGACATGTCCACCAGGCGCGTTGCCGTCTGGGAGGTCTGCGTGGAACTGGCTTCAGTTTCACGGGCCGCCCTGGCGGTATGCGATAGCGCATCGTTGAGCTGCGCGGCTGCCGTCGCCTGTTGCTGGGTCGACAGTTCGATCTGGCGCGCCGCATCGTTGGTCCTTACGACCATCGCACCGATGTCGACGAAGGCAGCCGTGACAGAGCCGAACTGGCTGACGCCAGCGTCGACGGCCTCGGAGCCGACCTGGGTAGCCCGCATGGTGGCATCGACCGCCCCCCGCACCTCCTCGATCTGCTGCCGGACCCCCTTGGTCGTTGCAGACATGCGGTCGGCCAGCTTGCGGACTTCGTCCGCAACCACGCCAAACCGCCGGCCATGCTCGCCGGCGCCAATGGCTTCGATCGTGGCGTTGGTGGCCAGTATGTTGGTCTGATCGGCCAGTTCGACGACCAGGTCAAGGATCGCGTCGATCTGGCGAGATTTCCGCCCTAGGTTCAGCATGTGCTCGACCACCAGGCGAATCTGCTCCCGCATGCTGTGTATCGAAGCGTCTGCGGCCTGCAGCAGTTGGTCCCCTGAACGTGCCGCACCTGCCGTTCGACCGGCAATGTCGACAACGTGCAGAGCGCTCTCGCTGATCTCGCGCGAGGTCTGCATCAGCTCCGCGGTGGTCGCTGCCACTTGGGCCATTGCCGTGCTCGTCTCACGGGCCCCGGTCGATTGCTGGAGCGATGCCGCCTGCAGCTCGGTCGAGGAGCGCTGAACCTCGTCGACCGCTGCGCCGATCTGCGACTTCAGCGAATGGGCCAGGGTCATGCCGGCGCCGCAGACCAACAACAGGCCGATCACGGTGCCCCAGGTGATCGCCATACGGATACCGGAAGCCGCGGACTCGACCACTGCGGCGCGCTGCTGCAGCAGCGCCTCCTCCGCCCTGTCGACCTCACCGAACACCAGTCGAAGATCGTCCATCAGCCGCTTGCCTTCGCCGCTGCGGATCGAGCGCAGGCTTGCTTCCAGACCGGCCGACCGGCGCTCCTCGATGCGCGCGGCGTGCAGCTTCATGATCGCTGCGATCTGGCCTGCTGCCTGCACCACCAGCCGAGACTGGCTCGGGTTGTCCACTACCAGCCGCTGCAGCTCCGCCACCAGGCGCGGGATGTCGGAATGAGCAGCGTTGTAGGGTTCCAGGTAGTCATCGGCGCCTGTCAGCACGAAACCTCGCTGACCGGTCTCGGCATCCTTCAGGGCACTGAGCAGGTCCCCGATGTGGTTCAACACCTCATGAGAATGAGCGACCTCGTAGCTGGTACGCGTCAGCGTCCGGACGCCTTGGTAGGACGACACACCGACGAGCAGGAGTATCAGAAAGGACAGGCCAAAGCCGAGGGCCAGCTTCTTTCCGAAAGTCCACATGCCGAAGATCAACATCTGCGTTTCTCCCAGGGTTTGATGTACTTGCACTCGCGCTGAGGGCGGTGCTCTCGGAGCAAACGATGCGACGTCTGCATTGACTTGTAGAGCTCACAGGCGTCGCTCCGCTGCCCCCAACGGGCCTCAACCAGGTCGGCCGCCTGTCGCACTTGCATCGGTGGGACAGAGCAACGCTGCAGCCGCCGACAGAATTCGCGGCGCGCGAACGCGCGGTGAAGACCCGCGCACGAGGCCGCAGCGCACGCAGCAGGAGGCGTGCAGCATGTCCATGGCCCTGGGCGCGGCCGGTTGAATAGGCCGGCCGGCGGAGCAACTGGTTTTCAGCGTGCCTGCACGACAGGCCGCTTTCCCGAGGTCATGTCTGCCTGAACCAACACGCCAGCTTCCGGCTTGTGCATCGCTCGACTCCCTGCAACCAGTCTATGCCATCTCAAGCGCGGTCCCTCCAATCCGATGCTCGGCCTGCGGCTCGGCCGTCTGAGACCTTCCGCCGGAATGCCCTTCAGGCCGAAGTCAATCAGTGTGGCGCATCACGAGACGCGCTGGTGCCTGAGATCTGGTCTCACCGCAACCCGCAGCGGTTGGAGCAGCGAGCCATGGCCCCTACTCGCGCAACGTTCCCAGAGCCGCACACGGATAGACTCGAAGCCCGGCCAGCCACGGGACCAACTCAATGCCAAGAATCCCGGCAATGCTTGTCGCGCCGGTCGTTGCGCTGCAAATGGCGCTCGCGCCTGCGGCGCCACTAACAGTGCTCAAGCTCTGCGTGTCGGGCCAGCCCACGACGCCGGAGGGCATCGGCGTTTTTCACCAGCGGGTACTGGCGGCTGCCAGGCCTCTGGATCTCGACATCGAGCACTACGCCGCTCCCCGGGCAAGGTGCCTGCAGGACACCCGCACCGGCAAGGCCGATGCGCTGATCGGAGTCTTCTCGCCCGACCGACAAACCTGGCTCGCCTATCCGACACGCAACGGTCAGCTCTCACCCGACCTTGCCGTCGGGAACATCCAGATAAGAATCTACCGCCGAGTTGGAACGAAGGTCGACTGGGACGGACGCAACCTGACGGGTCTGGACGGCCAGCCACTTGGCCTGAAATTCGGCAGCTCCTACGGTACCGGGCTCGCGGGGCTTGGCGTTCCGCTGGATGAAAGAGCCATGACGAACGAGCAGTTGGTCGCAAAGCTGATCCGGGGCCGCGTCGGTGCCGTGCTGTTGACCGACGAAGCGATCCAGTTGGTCAGCGCCTTGCCTTCCGGGCAGATCGAATCGCTACCTCGGCCATATGGCACGATGCAGCTCTATCTCGCCGTGAACCGGGACTTTGAGCGCACCCATTCCGACCTGGTGCAAGCGCTGTGGGCCAGCTTGGCCGAAAAGCCCGAGCGCAGTCGTCGCTAGAGGCTGACTGCACGGATCCACACCTGCCGACTGGCAGCCGAATTGCGCGAACGAACAACGCCACAGAATGAGCTGACCCAGGTCAGCGGCACTGTTACGAAGACTCTCCATTCGGCCTCCACTTGATGAACCTGCAGCGGCATACTTGCCTGCGCAAGGAGGAAACGCCATGGCATCAAAGACCAACGAGCTTGAGGTCAGCCCGGCCGACAGGCGGGATTTCGATCGCGTTTTCCTGGCGGACCGCGATGGTCAGCGCGGGGTTCTGGTCTGGGAAGGCGTGGCGAGCGGGGCAGGCAGCGCCAGCCCGCAATTGCAGGTTGCACGACGCGAGCTGCATGTGGTCTGTGATGACCCTCTCGACGAAATGACGGTGGCTCGGGTCCGCGCTTCGCTGGGGTTGGCAGGCGTGTAGCGCTCGACCGTCCGGCTCGGTCAAGACCTGCCTTCTTCAGGAGGCCCTCAGCCCGGCTGTCAGGGCCCATGGACATGCAGAGCAGCACTGAATGGCTGGGCGCCCCTGGCCGGCTTCGCTGAGGACTCACGAATTCGCCTTGCTCGGCCCATTCCGGTCCTGACGGCGGCGCAGCGCGCATCTCACCAGCAGCAGTCCTGCACCCGCCGTATCGGGGATGTGTAGTGACGCCGTCCTGCCCAGAATCGTGGCGCGTCACTTGCGCGCTTCACGAACAACAGAGATTGCGCGGCTCATCGTGCAAGCCGACGCCCAAGCTTGTACCAATGGGCGGGCAGTCCGTGGCGCGCCAGGTCCAATAGGCCGGCCGGTACCGTTGGATGCCCATTCCGGACCAACGCGACGACGTCACTCGAGCAATAGCTGCGCGGTCCCTGGGCCTCCTGCAGTCTGTGCCCCTTGGCATTGGCCAAAACAGCTGTGGTAACACTGTTCTGCAGCAGGACAAACGACAGAACGAGTTCGTGCTCGCGAGAGTTCACCGGGGCTAGGAGCCCCGCGATCTGTTGGTTGTCGATTGGCCGCTCCGAGCGCAATGCCGAAACCAGGCCATCAAGCGTCCAGGTTCTTGCCATCGTGTCGTCAGGCCACACCTTTGGCGGCCAGGATGCAGACGTCCAAGGATACCTTGCGACCACGATGAGCACTCAGCACGGACAAATGCGGCGGCATGGATAGACCATCAGCCCCCAGACGACAGCAGATCGCAGATGGTGAATGCGGCAGTCTGCAAGGCATTGTCCCTATCGAAGTTCTGGCAGGCTGGAGCCATTTTCAGGGGCGGTACCAAGTCTATCCAGGTCCCGTAGGCAGGGCGCCGTCAACGATCTTCCCGAGCAAGCGGATGAGCGTGGCCCGTTCCTCGGGACTTAGTAACCGCCCCAGTTCGTCGTCCATCGGGCCACGCAGGGCCGAGGCCTGCAGCGCAAGGTTTCGTCCTTGTGTCGTCAGCACCAGCGGCTGCCACTGACGGCGCAAGTCCGACTCCACTGACTCGACTAGTTTGCGAAGTTTGAGACGAGCGACCAACGTCGACACGTTCGACTTTGGCATCATCATCGCCTGGCTCAGCTGCGCAGACATCAACTCCTCGTTTGCGAGCAGCAGCAGGAGCACATTGAACTCTGGGCGCGAGAGGCCGAGTGGCACAGCCACATGTCGATCGAAGAGCGCCCGGCCAACCAGTCGCGCACGACTGATGGACCCGAGCAGCGAATGAAGGTCATCGACGTCAATAGATTCCATGGATCAGATGGGTAGACCTCGAAGGGGGTTGAGCCGGCATGTCCAGCGCAACGCAGACGTTACCAGCGGACACGTGCGTCACATGGAAACCCAACTTCCAAACGCGCAGCCTATGGAAACCGCAAACGCTCCTGCAGGTGGGTCGGCGTCAAGCGTTGTAGCCATTTCGAACGCTCCTGCAGCAACTCGTCCGACAATTCGCTGTTAAGCCATAGAACTTCGTCAGCGTCGAACACAGCCTGCAAGGTCTGGACGAGGCGAGTCTCCACGTCAGGATCGCTTGCAACCACTGCGAAGAGGCCCATATGAAGCAAGCGCAACGCATCGAGTTCCGCCCTGGCAGCCAGCAGCGCCCGGGATAGCTCCAATGTGAGCTGAGTCAGGTTCCTGAGGTGCTCTTGGTCGTCCATCGAAGTGGCTCTCGATCCAGATTTCGAATCCCGAGGTTAGCCGAGAATCACAGCCCTTCCGATTCCGGGCTCTGGTCACACTCAATGGTCGCTCTGCGGATGACGCGCTGCAAGGCACTACTTCGGTTACCGGTCGTCTCTAGCCGTTTAGGTTTGTCCGACATCTGCCCGGCGAGCAAGACACTGCCAGGCGCACTGCCAGCCTGAGGGCAGGTGTCGGATAAACCTCGAGGGAGGAAGCCGCGGCGACCGTGGTGATGGTTGTCGAAGGCTATGGCGATTCGACGCGGCGACGCCGCTGACGTTGTGCGTTAGCCCGAGCGCTCTTGAGCGACGATTGGATCGTGCCGACGGTCCGAGCGGCGGTGGTAACGACGAACAAGACCTCGAACCCGATGATGCTGGCCGTCTCGGCTGCTCGCGTATGTGGATAGCGCAGGCTCGCACTGCGCCGGCATCTACAGGGCAAGGACAGGTGCGCGCAGTGAGACTCGATGGATCTGTTGATCATGCTCTGCCGACTCCAAGCGGCGGCGCGCGGATCGACGGGCGCTCGCGCAGGAGAACCTCCACGACGACCAGCGCTCGGCCGCAGTGCCAGCAAGTGAAGGTCGGCAGGCGTCGCGATGGTTCGCTGGGCAGAACCTCTACGGGGACCTCCAACGCCGCACGGGCCCGCGCCAGGCAATCTCGGCGATTGCCGTTGGCCAGCAGTCCGTAGTGACGGATCCGGTGGAAGCCCGTAGGCAGCACATGCAGCAGGAAGCGACGCATGAACTCCTGCGGCTGCAAGGTCATGGTCTTGTGGCGCACCTTCCCCTTGGCATCGGCCTTGGCTCTGTAGTCCTTCCAGCGGAACGTCACACCGCGCGGATCCAGCGCGACGAGCCTGCTGTTGGAGATGGCCACGCGATGGGTGTAGCGCGACAGGTAGGCCATCAGGCCAATCCCAAGAGCTGCAGGCGCCCTCGAGAACATTGCAGAGGGCATGGACCAGAACAGCGGCGTGCTCGCTGCCATGTCGATGAAGGCGACGCAAAGTTCCGTCGCGGTTCGCGCTGGCGCAAGCTGCGACGCGCGCAAGGCCGTTGGGGGTGTCGATGCTTGCCGGGTCCTCCACCAAGCCCAAGAGCCAGGCACCTGGGCGGATGCGCCAGGCGGGTCTAACATGCGCTGGACCGACCTTGACCCGCTCGCCTCAACGCTCCAGGTACGTCATGCGTCGATATTTGCCAATCATTGCACTGCTGCTGTCAGACATCGCGCTTGCCGCCGACGCGCCCGCGTGCCCGAACCCGCTGCGGATTGGATTCCACGACAGCGCGATACCTCCCATGCTGAACGGCCACGGCTCATCCTTCGAGGATCCGCCTGGGTGGCAGGTCGAGGCCGTAAACGATGCGCTTCAACGCCTCGGGTGCAAGGCTGAACTGCTGAGGCTACCCAGCCGACGCCTGAGCACATGGCTCGTTCAGGGCCGGATCGAATTCGCCCTGTTCCTTGGTGCCACACCGCAGCGCATGTCCGGCATGAGGTTTCCACTCGATGGCCGAGGACGGCCCGATGCCTCGTGGGCGCCTCTTCTCGGCACCCTCGCTCTCTTCGGTCGGCGCGGAAGCACACCGGACCCGGCATGGAATGGATCGGTCCTGCCTGCCGGTACGCGTGTCGGCGTCGTGTCCGGCTCGCTGCAGGAGACCGTCGCCCGTGAGCGAGGATGGTCGATCGTGCCGATCAGTACCTACGATCTAGCGTTTGGCATGCTGGATGCGAATCGCTTTGACCTCCTTCTAAGCCCGGCGCCCCGCGAGACATTGCTGCCGGAGCAGCGCGCGGGTCTCGTCGAGTGGGCCCCCGCGGCGGCGCAGGTGCCATTCTTCGCGCCCGCCTCCCCCGCCATAGTTCGTAACCGCCCCGCATGGGTCAACGATTTCTGGCATGGCCTGTGTCGGGCAGTCCGCCGGTACGCACCCAATGCGCGGCCCGTCGAGTGTGGTGTCAAGCTTCTCGCATCGCCATGACCTTGGCGCAGTCAATCCATGGCTGCAGGCTCAGCGCGGCGACGTCGGCAGGGTGCGATTCGCCCGGTCGTGGCACTCACTGAGGTACCGCGCCCGAGTACGTGCGGTCCAAGGGGGCGCATGGCGCAGAAGAAGAGGTGTATGCAGCGCAATTGAGGCGCATGATGGTCCAATGAAGATTCGCATTGGATTCGAGATCGCCTACCGGCTTCCCCAGGCCACGCCCATGATCCTGGCGCTCAACGTCCATCATTCCAGAGTGGGGGATCTCAGGCGTCCGGACCATCTAATGACCAGTCCGTCTGTCACGACCAGCGGGTACCGCGACCTCTTCGGCAACTGGTGCACGCGCCTGGTCGCGCCAGCAGGACGCTTCGTCGTGAGCTCGGATACGATGATCCACGATAGTGGTGTACCGGACACCGTCGCCGCCACGCTGCAGCAGATTCACGTCGAGCGCCTGCCAGAGTCGACGTTGGTCTATCTACTCGGCAGCCGTTATTGTGAGACCGATCTGCTTTCCGACTTCGCCTGGAAGCAGTTCGGAAACGGCCCGACGGGATGGCAACGCGTACAGGCGGTCTGTGACTACGTCCATCGGCACATCGAGTTCGGCTACCAGCATGCTCGGCGCACCCGGTCCGCCTTCGAGGCGTTCAACGAGGGTCGAGGCGTGTGCCGGGACTACGCCCACCTCGCCATCACCCTGTGCCGCTGCTTGAACATTCCGGCACGTTACTGCACCGGCTACCTCGGCGACATCGGCGTGCCGCCGCCTGACGGACCGATGGACTTCGCAGGATGGTTCGAGGCGTTCCTGGGTGACGACTGGTACACGTTCGACGCCCGCAACAACGTGCCCCGCATCGGCCGCGTCCTGATGGCAAGAGGTCGCGATGCCAGCGACGTCGCGCTCTCGAATACGTTCGGCCCCAACGACCTGGACGGATTCAAGGTCTGGTGCGATGAGGTGCATTGACCTTGCCCCGCTTGCGCGCGTCGCGTCATTACATCCGCTGGCGAGGTAGCGATGAAGCGAAGCTCCAGGACCCCTCGGCCGCCGAAGCCAACGACTGCGACCAAGACGGGCGTATCGACGGCCGAGCGCGACGAGTTGCGGCGTCAGGGTGCCAAGGCCGCGGCGCGGGGAGAGCACTCGATATCCAACCCCATGGGCGCCCATGCAAACATGCCGGACTCCACCGGCGAGTCGCAGGATACATGGCAGTTCAGGAAGGAGGCCTGGCAGCACGGGCATGATTCCCAGTCCCAGTCCAAGGCAATCGACGGAAGACGGATCGGGCCGGGTACGCAGGCCGGCTCCGTCAACGCGGCGACCGACCGGCCGACGAGCCCTGCCTCCGACGATCTGGCGATGCTGGTCGACGAAACCCGCAGGGCCCGTGAGACTCTTTCGGCGCTTCAAGAGGACATCGCGTGGGCACGCAGCGACGAAGGCTTGCGCACGCTCGCCGCGATGGTGCAGGAGAACAGGCGTCTGCAGGAAGAGCTTTGGGCCCAGCACGGCAGGGCCGCACTGGCAGCAGACTCCGCTCATGCTGCGCTGCAGGATGCGGTACTTGCCTCGGAGACTGATCCGCTGACACGGCTGCCCAACCGCACGGTCCTGTGGGATCGCCTGGCGCACGACCTCGCGCTGGCAAAGCGCCAGGGCACTTCGCTTGCGGTCCTGTTCCTGGACCTGGACGGCCTCAAGCAGGTCAATGATCGCTTCGGTCACGACATTGGCGATCTGCTGTTGCAGCATGTCGCCGGCATCCTGACGGCCGGCATGCGAGCCAGCGATACGGTGTGCCGAACGGGAGGGGATGAATTTGTCATCGTTGCAAGCCTTGCCTCTGGAAGCGACCTGGAAGCACTGACACGCAAGATCGAAGCGGCTGTCGCCGAGCCATGCACCTTAGGCGGGCACCTGATCTCGCCGGGCGTGAGCATAGGATCCGCCGTCTTCCCCGACGATGGAGACCAGTCGGAGGCGCTTGTACACATCGCCGATGCAGCCATGTACCGGGTCAAGCGTATTCGCCGCTCTAGCAGCCGTCCGGTGTGAATTCGCAGCGACGGCCTCATCGCTCAAGGCTCTGGCCCAAAGCTGCGCTACGACACGACAGCCCATCAACACGACGAGCCGCCTCATGTATACGCCAAGCGCTAGATCTCCATCCGCGCGCATAGGCAGCCCTTTCAAAGGCCGCGCCGCCAGAGGCAGCTATCGGGCTACAGGATTGATAGGCGGACTGACTGGTGTGGGTCGTCAGCCGGTATCGGGCCGGTGCCGGCCATTATGTGCAGACCCCAGCTATGGATAGTTCCGCGCCGAGAGCGCTCGGATAGCCGATGACGACGAACATCCGGAGCATGTGGCCGCTTCACATAATCACAGCCTCTTCAAGAACTTCAGCAGCGAGCCGGATGCGCTGAATCGCCTGGATGCCGAGTCACGGTCTTGCAGCCTTTTCCAGTGTCTTCGCCGTCATGGCCAGGTTGGGCTCAGTCGTACTGATGCATGGTCGGCGGGCTCTCGTGGAGGTCAAGACGAACTCGGGAAGTGAAGTCGTCGCCGGCCCCTTCCGACCACGAACTTTTGTCCAGTGAAATTCGTCGTTAGGCCGAGATTCCCCAGCATTGATGCGGCCTGGACCGCTGCGACACCGCCCACCTACTCATAATTGGGGTCTACACATAATGGCCGTTGGATAGCTATCCATAACGGCCAAGTCCCGACTTCCACCAACGGCCGCTTGGAGGCAATTCACCGTATCACCGTATCAGGCGGCTCACCCAACAACTCGTCGACTTCGTGATGCTCGTGAAGCGCTTGGCGCGACGCGTCCAGACCGCCGTCCTCCATCAGTAGATGGACGTGCAGGTATCGCTCCTCGGCCATCGCATGAGCCATCAGCTCGATCTTCAACTGCAGGAACAGAAACTCACGCGCCGCCACGTTGCCAGGTGATGCCGTGAGCTTCCGGCGCATGTCGCGTTGCAGGTCGTGGCGTCGCGGATAGCATCGATGATCATGAGCGGGGTTCCGGGTCGCCGAGCTCTGGTATGGGTGGCGCTCAACTTCACTTCCCGCTCGTATGCAGCTTGTCGCGACAGACATCAGTCCACCTATACCCCAACTGACCATGCTCGCGCCACCGGAGGCCGGACAGGGGCGTGCGAGGCCTGCACGAAGGCACGAGCCCCTGACCCCGAAAGGAATGATCGTCTCTTCAGCCCCTTTCCCTGCCACCCGGCAAGCGACGCTGCAGTTCGTCCTCAATCCTTGCAGAACGTGACGTAGCTGGTGTGGCCGGAGTCGTCCGTCTCGCCGTCGGTGAGCTTGCGGCTTGTGGACAGCGCGACCAGGTACGAGCAGGCCGGCCAGGTCGAGATGTCGAGATGGAAGGTGCCGGCGGCGCCGCGGGGCACGTTGCCGGACGGCAGCGCCGGGATGCCGCCGGGCACCGACGCCGAGGTGGAGATGCCCAGGCTCCAGGCGGCCAGCAGTTCATGGTCGGTGGTGTACTGGATGTCGAGCGCGGTGCTCAGGCCCGAGCAGGGCGAGTTGCCCGCGCCGCTGAACTGCAGCAGGCCGAGCAGGTTCACGTCCGACCAGTTGTTGATGAAGAGGTTCTCCAGCTCGTTGGTGAGCGTGGGCGTGGACGCGGTCGCGCCCGCTACCGGCTCGGCCTGGAAGGCGATGCGCACCTTCCTGCCCGACTCCGGCGTGGCCACGGCATTGCCCGCGCCGTTGCCCGGCGCGAGACCGCCGGGCACGATGCTGCTCGAATCGAGGCGCAGCAAGGGGCCGGAGAAGCCGCCGTTGGTGGCGCCGGGATCGATGGGCACCCAGCCGTCGGCATCGGGGACCATGATGGCCGGCGGGATCGGGCCCCAGGGCACATTGGGCGGCAATGCGGGGGCGGGCGTGGGCGGCGCCACGGTCCCGGGAGGCGCGCCGAACGGGGCCACGTAGATGT
>NZ_LYVQ01000089.1 GCF_001984095.1 Pelomonas sp. KK5 | reverse complement strand
ACCGGCCTCGCGAGTTGCGGCGGCCGGCCCAGCAGCCAGGGGACGCGCCGCCTCAGCAGCGCGGCCAGCGGCAGGCAGGCCAGCATCGCCCAGCAGAAGAACAGCGGCGTCCAGGCGCCGGACCAATCGCCGCCGAAGTGCAGGAACTTCAGCGCCCCGCTGGCGAAATTGATCAGCAGGCCGTGCAGCGGGAAGATCACCAGCGTGTGGGCGGACAGCCACCGCGTGACCGGATTCGGCGGCACCAGCCGGCTCGCCAGCATCACCGTGGCGATGCCGAGCCCGGCCACCAGCAGGTACAGCGCCAGCGAGGCCCCGAAGTTGGCGCGAGCGAGGTCCACGCGGCCCATCTGCAGCGCCGCCAGCAGCCAGACGAGCAGGGTCAGCGGCAGCAGGCCCAGCAGCTCGACGCGGCCGAGCGTTGGGAGCCTGCCCTCGGCCCCGCGCAACAGGTCGCCGGCGGCGTAGAAGATCATCGCCACCCAGGCGATGTCCAGGCCCCAGGGCAGGCGCATGGCGTCCCAGCCGCCGCGCCAGGTCCAGCCGGCCGAGACCGCCAGCGCCACGCCCAGCACCGCCGGCGCCGACAGCCGGCGCCGCAGCAGCAGGTACAGCCCCGCGCAGCAGAACAGCGTGGGGAAGAACCACAGCGCCTCGTTGACGATCAGGTCCTGCGAGAGCCCGGTGAAGAAGCCCAGCACCGCGTCGTCCACGCCCAGGCCGGCGAACTTGCGCGCCCGCTCGCCCAGGTGGCGGGTGGCCAGCCAGTAGGCCAGCGAGAGCGCGAAGAAGAAGGCGTAGGGCACCAGCAGCGCGCGCGCCTTGTGGCCCAGCGTGTTGTGCCGGGAGCCGGCCTGCAGGTAGCCGGAAAGGAAGAAGAACAGCGGCATGTGGAAGCTGTAGATCAGCGTCACCGCCTGCGTCGTCATGCCCGGCGAATGGCCCAGCACCACCAGCACGATGCCGATGGCCTTGGCCGCGTCGATGGCGGGCATGTGGCTGCGTGCCTCAGCCATGGCGATGCTCACCCACCGGCCGGCGCGGCCACAGCAGCAGCCCGCAGGCGAACAGGTGGCCGAAGGGCGTGAACAGCCCGCCCATCGCGATGACCAGCAGCACCGCCAGGCGCAGCACGCCCGGCGCGGCGGCAGCCCAGAGGCAGTAGCCGATGAAGGCCAGGTAGGCGCCCGCGCCGAGGATGCCGTACTCGAACACCGCCTTGAACAGGAACATCTCGGCCGCCGGCGTCGGCGAGGCGTTGGCGTAGCTGGCCATGCTGCCCGCGCCGTAGCCGAAGAAGGCGTGGTACGGGTCGGGCCAGAGCCACTGCTCGAACAGGCTGAAGCCCGCGACGAAGCGCATCGACCCGCTGCTGCCTGAGATGCCGAACTCGGCCGAGCGCGCCACCAGGTTGGTCACCATCGGCACCTCGAGCAGCACGCCCAGGCCCAGCGCCAGCGCGCCGGCCAGGCCGGCCATCAGCAGCGCGCCCCACATGCGCCGCGCCACGCCCTCGTACACCAGGCAGGCCGCCAGCAGCGCGATGCCGGTGCCCGAGTAGGACACCAGCAGGCCCGCCATCAGCAGGCCCAGCCAGAGCAGGCGACGGCGCATCAGCATCTCGACCACCAGGCCCAGCGCCATCAGCTGGCTGAACAGCGAGGGCTCGATCATGAACACGCCGTTGGCGCGCCGCACCTCGGAGCCGTAGCGCAGGATGGCCTCGGTGTTGTACTTGGCCATCGTCAGGTCCGGCGGCAGGTAGTTCTCCATCGGGAACACCAGCGCCGGGCCCAGCGTGGACTGCAGCGCGTACTGCGCGATGCCCAGCACCGCCAGCACCAGGGCCAGCTGCTGGAACAGCACCAGCACGTCCTCGCCGCCCGCGCGGCGCTGCTGCACGACATAGGGCAGGTGCGCCACCACCAGCAGCAGCAGCGAGGCGGGCGAGTAGCTGTCCACCGCCAGCACCTGCAGCAGCACCAGCGTGGCCAGCATCAGCGCGAAGGCCAGCGCGCGCCGCGCATGCAGCTCCATCTGCCCGCCGGCCAGGCCCAGCAGCGCCGCCAGGGCGAGCAGCGGCGTCACCAGGGCCAGGCCCATCGCGCCGAAGGGCGGCACCGAGAGCTTGGACAGCACCGTCGCCCCGTACAGCGGGAAGCGGGCCAGCCAGCGCTGCCAGCGCCGCCGCGCCAGCACCTGGCGCGCACGGCGGCTGCCGCGCAGGCGCCGCGGCCCGGCGCGCTGGGCCAGGCCGGACGGGAAGACCAGGGCGTCGTCCATGCTCGGCGCGCCGGTCACGCGGGAAGTGGTGTCCAGCGCTGCTCGCGCAGCATCACCAGTCCGGACAGGAACCCGGCGCCCCAGCTCAGGTGCATCGTGGCCGCCGCGACGCCCGCCAGCAGGCCGCAGAGGCTGCGCTGGCGCCAGGCGATCTGCAGCGAGGCCGCCAGCAGCGCGCCGCCATAGGCCGCCGGCCATAGCGAGGCCAGCAGCGGCAGCCAGGGCATCGCCAGCAGCGACAGCGCCAGCAGCGCGAGGTTCAGCGGCAAGGCGAGCTGGCGCGCCCGCATCGAGCCCGGATGGCGCCGCACGGTGCGCGAGCGGCCGCGCCCGTAGGCGAAGTACTGGCGCGCCAGGCTGGGCAGCGTCGCGCGCGGGTGATAGCCCAGGCGGATCTCGGCATCGAGGTAGACGCGGCCGCCCAGGCGGCGCTGGCGGCAGTCCAGCTCGGCGTCCTCGTTGTGCGTGAAGCTCTCGTCATAGCCGCCGGCGCGGCGGAAGGCGTCCATGCGGAAGGCGGCGTGGTGGCCGTGGTCCACGAAGCCGCTGCGCCGCCCGCCGCGATGCGCCGAGCCGCCGGTGCCGGCCCAGCTGTTGGAGACCCAGGCCACCGCACGCTGCAGGCAGGTGTGGCCCTGCGAGTCCATCGGCACGACGACGCTGTCGGCCTCGGTGCGGGCCAGCGTGTCCAGCAGGCGGCGCACGAAGCCGTGCGGATACTCGGCATGGGCGTCGCAGCGCACCAGCACGTCGGCCCCGGCGCCGTGCTGCTGCACGGCCAGGTTCACGGCCGCGCTCTGGATGCGGCGCGGGTTGTGCAACAGCCGCACCCGCGGCTCGAAGGCGGCGACGCGCTGCACCAGCGCCTGCGTGCCGTCGCTGCTGCCGCCGTCGCAGACGACCAGCTCGGTGCGGGCCGGTGCGTCGGCCAGCAGGCGCTGGATCACCGCCTCGATGCCGCGCGCCTCGTTGAGCGTGGGGACGACGACGAGGACGCGCTGTTGTTCCTTGCTGCTCTCAATGTTCATTGATGACCACACCGGCAAACTGCGCAGAACCGCGGGCCACCTCGCCCACCAGCTTGTGCACCGCCTTCATCTGGCTGACGTTGCGCCGCGTCACCACCATCGCCGCGCCGCACTTGGCGGCCAGCACCCGCGAGTCCGCGCCGTGGGCGCTGGCGGGGGTGTCGACGATCACGTGGTCGAACTTGCTCAGCAGCTCCTGCAGCAGCAGGCCGAAGGCGGGCCGCTGCAGCAGCTCCAGCGGGTTGGGCGGCAGCGTGCCGACCGGCATCACGAAGAGGCTGGGCAGGTCGCGGATCGGGCGCACGACATTGGTCTCCGCGCGGCCCGACAGCACGCTGGACAGGCCCCGCTCGGCCGGGATGCCGAACAGCCGGTGCTGGCGCGGCGTGCGCATGTCCGCATCGATCAGCAGGGTCTTGGCGCCGAGCTGGCTGAACACCACCGCCAGGTTGGCGGCGAAGAAGGTCTTGCCGTCGCCGACGTTGGGGCTCAGCAGGGCCAGCGCGCGCTTGGGCGCATCGGCCGCCATCACGCCCAGCATCAGCTGGCTGCGGATGCCGCGGAAGGACTCGGTCTGCTCGCTGAACGGATCGATCGCGGCGACCAGCTCCTCGTTGAAATGCGCACCCTCGCCGGACGAGTACGGGTAGTGGAACTGCTTGGACAGCGCCCACATCACGTCGTCCTGCGAGGCCAGCTTCAGCGCCACCGCCGCCTCGCCGAAGCGCACGCCGTGCTGGCGCTGGTAGGCCAGCACCTGCTCGATCTGCGCGTTGCTGAGCTTCTTCAGCTCGCTGAGGAAATCGCCGATGCTGCGGTCGAGAACGAGGCCGCTGCCGCCATGCTCGCCGTCGGGTGTCGGCGCCTGCTGCGAGAGCGAGGGGAATTCGCGGTTGTTGCCCATGGTCATCAGCCTCCCGCCGCACTTGCGGGCCGGCCGAGCAGGCGCCAGCCGGCGCCGAGCCGCGGCGCGCGCGGCGCATCGGGCATCACGCCGAGCAGCGGGTAGCGCAGGTTGTCGAGCACGTCCTCGTCGGTGCGGATGCGCCAGTCGCGCCGCTCGCGCACGATGGCCGTGGTCAGGCCCAGCGCCGCCCCGGCCAGCACGGCGACCAGCAAGTTCAGCAGCGTGCGCGGCGCCGAGGGAAACGGCGGCGGCGTCGCCACCTTCAGCACCGAGACATTGGTCTGCGTGGCCTGGCTCTCCAGCGCGCTCTGGCTCTTGCGGGCGAAGCCGGCATCGAAGGCGCGCTGCGCGTTCTCCACGTCGCGCTGCAGCACCAGCGCCTCGTCGCGCTGCGACTTGATCTGCAGCACCTTGGCGCGCTGCTGGTCCAGCGAGGCGCGCAGCTCGTCGAGCCGGCTCTGGTTGACCGAGTTGTTCACCGTGATGCTGCCGGCGATGCGCGCCCGCTCGGCGTCGAGCTTGCCCTGCAGCTCGGTGATGTTGGCGCGCAGCTCCACCACCTGCGGGTTGCGGTCGCCCAGGCGCTCGCTGATCTCCTTGAGCTTGGCCTGCTGCGTGGCCAGTGCGGCGCTGAGGTTCATGATCATCTGGTTGGTGACGACTTCCTGCATCTGGTCGCCCTTGGTGCGGGCCTGGTCCTGGCGGCCGCGCGATTCATTGAGGCTGGCCTGCAGCGAGACCATCTGCGTGGACAGCTCCGAGAGGCGCGCGTTCTCGATGTCCAGCCGCTCGTCGGTGGCGACGATGCCGCTGTTCTTCTGGAAGGCCGAGAGCTTGGACTGCGCCTTCTCCAGCGCCTCGCGCAGGTTGCGCGAGCTCTCGTCGAACAGCTGGCTGAACTGCTTGGCCGGCTCGGTGCGCAGCTCCAGCGTGGTCTCGATATAGCCGTTGACGACGGCATTGGCGACGCGGGCCGCCTGCTCCGGATCCTTGTCGGTATAGGACACCAGCACGACGTTGGAATCCTTGCCCGGCTGCAGCGTCAGCTCGCGGGCCATCGCCTCGGCGATCCAGGACTCGAAGGCCCCGCGGCCCTCGGTGCTCTCCTGCCACGCGGCGCGCCGCTGCGCGTCGTTGGCCAGGCCCAGCGACTGCACCGCGCGCAGCAGCACGCGCTCGCTCTTGAGCACGTCCACCTGCGTGCCCATGTAGCTGGAGACCGTCATGCCCGGCAGCACGACGCCGGCGATCGGGTCGGGCGACTTGACGTCCAGCACCACGGCGGAGGTGGCGGTGTACTTGCGCGTCTGCAGCGCGTTGACGCCGCCCACCAGCACCAGCACGGCCAGCATCACCAGCAGCGCCGAGCGCCAGCGGGCGCGCAGGATCAGGAGCACTTGCGACAAGGTCATGAGGGCCTCTCAGGCAATATCCGGACCAAGGTCCAGCATGCGCCGGCGTAATGGATTACTCAAGCGCATCACTCGAGCGCATACGCAGCAAGGATCTTCTCGCCGAACTGTGACTCCCCGAAGCGACGGCGCGCCGTCGCCTGCGCCGCCTGGCCGATGCGATGGCGCAGCGTGGCGTCGTCGATCAGCGCGGCGATGCGGTCGATCATCTCGTGCTGGGTCTTGCACAGGAAGCCGGACTCGCCGTCCTCGATCAGCTCGCGGTGCTGCACGCAGTCGAAGGCCACGCTGGGCAGGCCGGCGGCCATCGCCTCGGCCAGGAACAGCGGGAAGCCGCGCGTGGGCCCCGGCGCCACGTAGACCCAGCCGGGCCCGAGGCGCGCCGCGCAATCGGCATCGCCGTCGATCTCGAAGATGCTGACCCCGGCCGCGTTGAGCCGCACCTTGGACACCGCATCCACGCTGCCGATCCAGTTGAAGCCGATGCGCAGGTCGCTGCCGCCGAGCAGCACCGCCAGCTGCGCCATCAGCTCGGCGCTGCGCGGGCTCTGCGAACGCCCGCCGGTGATCACCAGCGGGTGGCGCGCCTCGCGACGCGGCCGCGTGAAGAAGACCTCCGCCACCGGGCTCTCGACCAGCTCGGAGCTGGCCCAGTCCTCGAACACGCGGCTCTCCTGCGGCACGTTGACGATGGCCGAACTGCGGGCCGTGCTGATCAGCGCGCGCAGCAGCCGCTCGGCGCTGCGCAGCTTGCCCAGCACCACCGAGCCGTGCGGCGAGAAGAACACCGGCGCGCCATGCGCATGCACCGCGCGCACCGCCTGCGCGCCGACCAGCGCCGGCATCAGGCCGTGCAGGTGCACCGCATGCAGCGGCCCGCGGGCCATCGCCGTGCAGCAGCCCTGGTGCAGGGCCGACCACTGCTTGAACGGGTTGCGCTCGCTGGGCACCAGCACCAGCTCGGCCGACTCGTGCAGCCGCGCCATGTGATGCCGGTGCTCGGCCAGGTCGATCATCACGACCGACTGCTCGCGCCCGCTGCGCGCCACCGCCTGCGCGGCCGGCCCGAGGAAGCTGAACACCTCGTCGGTGAGCGTGCCCAGCACGTGGACGACACGGCCAGGGACTTCGATGTCTAGGGCTCGTTTCATGGTCAGCGGGCGCCTTCGCGCAAGAGCACCACGCGAACGGTCTTGAAGAGGATGCCGACGTCGCCGGCGATCGAGCGCTGCTCGACATAGCTGCGGTCCAGCGCGACGCGCTCCTCGTAGCTGGTGTTGTTGCGGCCGCTGACCTGCCACAGGCCGGTCATGCCGGGGCGCACGCTGAGGTAGTGCCAGCGCACGCGGCCGTAGCGGGGCAGCTCGCCGACGGTGATCGGCCGCGGGCCCACCAGGTTCATCTCGCCGCGCAGCACGTTGAACAGCTGGGGCAGTTCGTCCAGGCTGGTCTTGCGCAGGAAATGGCCCACCGGCGTGATGCGCGGGTCGTTGGTGAGCTTCTGGTCGCGCTCCCATTCGGCGCGCGCCTCGGGGTCGTCGCGCAGCAGCTCCTCCAGCACCCGGTCGGCGTCGAGCAGCATCGAGCGGAACTTCAGGCAGCGGAACAGCCGCCCATCGAGCCCCACGCGGTAGTGGCCGAAGAAGATCGGCGCGCCGTCGCGCCGCCAGATCAGCCAGGACACGAGCAGCATCAGCGGGCTCAACATGAGCAGCAGCACCAGCGCGGCGGCCTGGTTGAGCCGCAGTTCGAGCGCATCGCGCAGGTGCAGCGCCGGATCGGCGGCAGGATGCACATCACGGGCTTGCGCCACAAAGTTCGCAGCGTTCATGAACCATCTCCCTCGACAACAGGTGGGTGGACAGACAGAAAAAGATCTGAGCGGAAACTGACTTGGGCCGACAAACAGGGCCGTATCTGCAAGACACGCGCCACGATTCGTGAAAAAGTAACGCCCAAATTCAGCGCATCACTCCCCGGCAAGGGCCCGCCTGCACCATTCCCCATCCAACTCGCGCCATCACGAACCGTTCTTCACGGCGGCTGTGCGGCGATTCGCGTCGGCGGTGCGGCCGGCTCCTTTGATGCACTGCAGCAATGCGCGTTCCCGCTGCGCTGTCCTACACGCCGTTACACAAAGCAGAGGAAGGAAGGTGCAAATCACCTAACTTCCAGCTTCAGCGGCAGATTTCACGTGCCGGTGCAGGCGGGCGCAGTGCGCAAATTCGGACAAAGCCGCACCAGCGACGCGCAAATTCGGCACTGCATGCGAGCCCTTCGGAAAGATTGACGGCAAGCGCTGGGACTGAAAAGAAAAAGCCGGGCACATGGCCCGGCCTTGCTGGCACGAGTGAGCGGCCGGTGATCAGGAGGAGCGGCTGCGGCGCCGCACGACCGCCGCCAGCGCCATCAGGCCGCCGGCCGCCAGCAGCATGGCGGGCGGCTCGGGCACCGGCGTCACGTTGAAGCCCGCGGTCAGGTTGTCCACCTCGACGGCCACGCCGGTGCTGAAGAAGCGCAGGCGGGTGAACTCGACGTCCTCGGTGAAGTAGAGGTTGACGAAGACATTGGTGTCGTCGCTGGTGCGGTCTCCGGAGGTGCAGCTGCTGCCGCAGGCGGCGAGGATGCTCTTGCCGGTGATCGTGGCGACCTTGGTGTTGCCGCTGTAGAACTCCAGCGTGTTATAGGTATCTATTGAGCCGTAATACAAGCCGAAATAATTCAGGTAGGTGCCCGCCGGCAGCGTGCTGATCAGCGGCTGGTAGTTGATGTCCACCACCGAGAGCACGCCGGGCGCCGTGCCCGCCGGCAGGGCGGATCCCGGGTACTGGCCGATGCCGTTGTGCACGGGCGCGTAGGCGTAGCAGCTCGAGTCGCCCGCGGGCGCGGCATAGGCCGCCTGAAGCGAGCCCTGCACGATGCCCCACGGGCCGCCGCTGACCGAGGACGCCGGCGCATTGAGCCCGCAGCCGCCACCCGGCAGGTCGAAGGTCTCCATGAACACCGTCGGCAGGCCCCAATACGGGGAGATCTTGCCGGACGTGGGATCGTTCTGGTGCGGCCCGACGCTGATCGTGACGCCCGCCTGGGCCGTGGACGACATCAGTGCGGCGACAACGACGACCGCGGTACAGAGGATCTTCATGACAGCTACCTCACAAAAGTGCAGGAGAAGAATTTCGGCGCGATGAAGAAGGGCTCGCAAGAAAAATACCAAGACAGCAACAAAACGAAAGAGGCCCGACATCGGCCGGGCCTCATGGCAAACGGAAGACCGTCTGGCTAACTTGTTACATCGACGTCATCATCAGCGTCCGGAGTTGATGATGGCCGATGCGATCAGGCCGGTCGCCACGGCCACGAGCAGGTAGTCGCCCCCGCTCTGCACCCAGTGGTAGCCGCGCGGCGGCGGGCGCAGGTGATGGCCGCGCCAATCGTCCACCACGTACTGGCGGCTGTGGTACTCGCGCGGCATGCGCTGCCCCATGCGCCAGTTGTGATCGGGGCCGTAGCCGCGGCTCACGTCCACGTGGTTGCCCCAGCGGTCATGGTCGTTGTCATGGCGGTCGCGGTCATGGCGCTGCGCGAAGGCCCCACCGGCCGAGCCCAGCGTCATCGCTGCCACCAGGGCGCCGACGACGGTCTTCCTGAAGTTGCTGTTCATGGGTTCACTCTCGCTTTCATTCCGAACGATCAGCTCTTGCCGAAGCTGGCCTTGGCACTGGCGATGCAATCGCTCTTGGCCTGGCCGGCGAGCGCGTCGCACTTCTCGGCAGCCACCTTGTAGTCGGCATCGCGCTTGGCGTCGGCAGCATCCGCGCGGGCGTCATGGATCTTCTTGCCGGCCTTCGCGTCGGCCAGTGCGGAATCCCTCACGGCCTTGGCCTCCTTGACGCAGACGTCCTTGTCGTTGCCGGCACGGTCATCGCACTTCTCCTTGGCCACGTCGTAGCCGGTCTCGGCGCGGGTCTTCAGGACCTTGACCCAGTCGGACTCCTTGCCCGAGTAGTCGTGCTCCAGCTCCGCCTTGGCGACCTTGTCCTTGGCCTTGGCCTCCTCCATGCACACATCCTTGGCGTTGTGCGCCAGTGACTTGCAGGAGGCCTTGTCGGCCTTGTAGGCATCGCTGATGCGGGTCTTGGCCGCCGAGTACTCGGCGTGGTCCATCGCCATGGCGAAGGGCGCGCAGGCCATCAGCGAAGCGGCGAGGAACGTGGGTGCGAACAACAATTTCATGGTGTCACCTTCTTTCGGCTAGAAAACTAGGGATGGCCAAACTTCAGCCGTTCATGCGGGGTTCACCGTCACGATTGACGGTCACCGTCGACCCCGGAGGCTGGGTCATCTGCATCCGGTGCTCCTGGCCCCGGAACATGTAGGTCACGTCCCAGTAGTCGGGGCGGGCGTCGCTGGGCATCACGCGGCAGCGCTCGACGTTCTGCGAGACCACGCGGTCGCTGTTGCCGGCGAGGTTGGAGCCGACCACGGCACCGGCGACGGCGCCGCCAGCGGTGGCCAGGTCACGGCCCGAACCGCCGCCCACCTGGTGGCCCAGGATGCCGCCGATCAGGGCCCCGGCGATCGCGCCACCGGCGCGGTTGCCGTTGTTCTCGACGGCGCTCTGGCGTTCGACCCAGCAGCGGCGTTCGGGCGGGCCGACCACCGCATGCACGGCCACGACGTCGGCTTCATAGAGCCGCTCGCCATCGCGCGGACGCCAGTCGCCGCCGTTGTTGTAGGACACCGGCGGCACCGGCGGCTCGCTGTCGTCGCGGGCCACCATGCGCACCGAGGAGATGCGGTTGTTCAGGCCGATCGCGCGCAGCGACGGGTAGTTGCCCGGCCGCACGATCACGCAGTGGCCCTGGAAGCCGGGGTTCTCGCAGACTTCCCAGCGGTCCTGGCCGACCGTCAGCGAGGACGCGCGGTCGTTGAAGCCGTAGCGCTCGAAATTGCGCACCTGGCGCTCGGCCGTGAAGGACTGGCCGTTGAAATTCTCGCGCTCGTAAAAGGTGATGTCGGCCATCGCCTGAGCACCGGCCATGAGGCCGGCGGCGGCGAGGGCGATCTTCAGAGAGGTCTTGACTTGCATCGCTTGACTCCGATCTGTGCGACGGGCGTGCCGTCGATGAACGCAGTCTCAAGCGATGCAGCGGCGGCGCGAAGCGGACGGTGCCGCTTGGCCGCGTAGTTGGCGTCCTACGGCTTGTAGGAGGTTTCGGCCAGGCCCGTGCGGGACCAGAGCACCCAGCGTCCATCGCGCTGCGCGGCGAGCGCGGTCAGGGCCAGGCGGTCCTCGCGAGCCCGGGCGGTGAAGCTGCGGCCGCCGTCGTGGCTGGCGGCGACCAACCCGTCGAGCCCCACGGCGAGCACATCGCGGCCCTGGGCCGACAGCGCGGTGATCGAGGCGGTGCTGCCGCCCAGTTCCACCCGCTCCCAACGCGCGCCGCCATCGCCGCTGCGGTAGACGACGCCCCGCTGGCCGGCCACAAGCAGGCTGCCGTCGTCCAGCGCCGTGCCGGTCCAGAACGAGCCCTTGTAGCCGGTGGGCAGATAGTCCCAGCTCATGCCATGGTCGCGCGAGCGCAGCACCAGGCCGCGCTCGGCGGCGATGTAGAGCGCGGACCCATCCGGCGCGGCGAAGAGCTGCAGCAGGTTCGCATCGGCCTTGGTGGCGCCGGGCGGGGCGGGCAGCTTCTGCTCGGCCCAGGTGGCGCCGCCGTCGCTGGTCACCAGCAACTGCGACCACAGGCCCACCGCCACGCCGTGCTGCGCATCGATGAAGTGCACCGAGAACAGCGGGCGGTCTTCCTGCGCGGCGATGCGCTGGATCTTCCAGCTCTCGCCGCCGTCCTCGGTGGCGAGGATCGCGCCCCAGTGGCCGACGGCCCAGCCGTGCTTCGCGTCGGCGAAGCTGACCGAGGTCAGCGTGGAGCTGAGCGGCACGCGCGCGGCCTGTCGCAGCGTGCGGCCACCGTCGTCGGACAGCAGCACGATGCCGTGCTCGCCGACGCCGACCAGGCGCTTGTCGCCCGCCTTGGCCGTACCGAGGATCGCCGCCCTGGCCGCGATCGGCGAGGCCGCGGCGGGCTGCGGCTTCAGCACCTCCTGCGCCGACGCGGCGGCACCCAGCAATGCCGCGCAGATAAGCCAGTACTTCATCGCCATTTCCTTCCTCAATGCGCCAGCAGCCCGGGCGCAGCCACCGGCCCGCGGCGCGGGAACAGCCGCTCCAGCCACACGGCCAGCGCCGGCAGCGCGGTCATCGCCATCACCATGTTGACGATGAACATGAAGGCCAAGAGCTTGCCCATGTCCGACTGGAACTTCAGCGCCGAGAAGGACCAGGTCGCCACGCCGATGGCCAGCGTGATCGCGGTGAAGATCGTCGCCATGCCCACCTCCTGCATCGCGTGCCCGATCGCCACGCCGATGCTCTCGCCGCGCGCCAGGTGCAGCTGCAGCCGGTTGTAGATATAGAAGGCGTAGTCCACGCCGATGCCCACGGCCAGCACCATCACCGGCAGCGTGGCCACGGTGAGGCCGATCTGCAGCTCCTTCATGAACCAGTAGCCGATGAAGGTGCCGACCGTCAGCGGCAGGCAGCAGGCCAGCACCGCGCGCAGGTCCCGGTAGACGACGAGGACGAGCAGCACGATGGCCGCGTAGACGTAGAGCATCATCGGCAGCTCGCTGATCTCCACCTCCTCGTTGATCGCGGCCAGCACGCCGGCATTGCCCGCGGCCAGGCGGATCTCGACGCCCGCTTGCGGATGGTCATGGCGGAAGGCCTTCACCGCGGCGATCACGCCGTTGATCGTCGTGGCCTTGTGGTCGGCCAGGTAGAGGTGGACCGCCGTCATCGAGCAGTCCTTGCGCATCGTGCCGGGCACGCGGCTGATCTCGGTGGACAGGCCCGCGTAGTTGCCGCTGTCGATCGGCACCACGCTCATCTTCGGGTTGCCCTCGTTGTAGCCCTCGTTGTACTGCTTCAGCTGGCCGGCGTAGGAGCTGATCGACAGCACGCCGGGCACCGGCTGCATGGCCCAGGCGAACTGGTCCTGGTAGGTGCCGATGGCGGTGTTCTCACAGGAGTCGGGTTTCGCCTCGAAGACGACGCTCAGCAGGTCGAGGCCGGAGTCGAAGCTGCTCGCGATGGACACGGCATCGCGGTTGAAGCGCGCCTCGGGCCTGAGTTCCGGCGCACCGGCCTGCAGCGTGCCGACGACGCGGTCGCGGCTCTGCCAGACGGCCGTCGCGAACACCGCGGCGCTGGCAATCAGCACCAGCGCCGCCGTGCGCGGCTCGGCCACGCGGGCCAGCACCTTCAGCCAGCGGCCGCGCGCCTCGCGCTTGCGTTCGGCGTTCTGCGCGTAGGCCGGGTCCACCTTGAAGTAGGCCGCGGCCAGCGGCAGCATGACCAGGTTGGTGACGATCTTGTAGGTCACGCCGAGGGACGCGGTGATCGCCAGCTCGCGCACCATCGGGATCGGGATCAGGATCAGCGTCACGAAGGACACCAGCGCGGTCACCAGCGCCAGCGTGCCGGGGATTAGGAGGCCGGTGAAGCTGGCGCGCGCCGCGCCCTCGGCCGTCTTGCCCTGCGAGATCTCGCGCACGATGAAGTTGATCTGCTGGACCCCGTGCGAGACGCCGATCGCGAACACCAGGAAGGGCACCAGCACCGCCAGCGGATCGAGCCCGTAGTGCAGCAGGCGCAGCGTGCCGAACTGCCAGACCAGCGAGGTCAGCGAGCAGACGATGGGCAGCAGCGTGAAGCGCAGCGAGTGGCAGTACCAGTAGACCGCGCCGGCCGTCAGCACCAGCGCGATGATGCAGAACACCAGCACCGACTGCGCGCCCTCGGCGATGTCGCCGATCTGCTTGGCGAAGCCGATGATCTGGATCTCGTAGTCGGCGTTCTCGAACTTCGCGCGCAGCGCGTCGAGCTGCGCGTTGTAGGCGACGTAGTCGAGATGCTGGCCGTTCTGGTCGTACTCGTTCAGGTCGGCCGTGATCATGGCCGCAGCCTCGTCGCGCGAGACCAGGCTGCCGACGAAGCCGCCCTGGCTGGTGGCCTGGCGGATCGCGGCGATGGTCTTGTCGTCGAGCGCGGCGGCGGTGACCGTGCCGGGGATGATGGGCTCGGCGCGGAAGCCCTCCTCGGTGATCTCGTTGACGAAGGAGTTGGGCGTCCACAGCGACTGGACGCTGCCGCGCGAGACGTAGGGCAGGAAGGTGACCGCCTGCGTCACGTCGCTGAGGCGCGAGAGGCCGTCGCGGGTCCAGATCGAGCCGCGCTTCGCCCGTACGACGACTGTGAGCCGGTTGGCGCCGATCAGGTCGTCGCGGTACTGCAGAAAGGTCCTGACGTACTCATGGCCGATCGGCATCTGCTTCTCGAAGCCGGCGTCCATGCGCAGCTGCGCGCCGAACCCCGCCATGACCAGTGTCAGCAGCGCGAACAGCGCGAGCACCGGGCCCTTGCGGGCGAACAGCAGCGCCTCCAGGCGCGCGACCTGGCGAACGACAAAACCGGTGCTCATGATCAGAAGTTCCTGGAAACGACCGCGCCGACGAAATTGCGGTCGCGGTACGGCTGGTCGAACACCGAGCTGCCGCCCCAGAAGGCCGCGTAGTTGATCGCGAACTGCCAGGTGGCCGGGTTCTGGATGAAGGACACCGTCAGGTTGGCCGACTGCGCGCCCTTCATGAACTGCGCCATCGTGTTGGGCGTGCGGCCCGACAGCGCGCGGAAGTAGTACAGCTCCGGCACTACCTGCCAGCCCGGGATCAGCGTGCCGTCGTAGACCACGCTGAAGTCGAAGTTGAAGCCGCTGGAGGTCTTGCTGCCGCCGGCGCGCGGCGAGGCCGTGGGGTCGGTCTCCTGGCCCCAGCCCCAGCCGCCGGCGGCGATCGGGTCACCGCCATAGGATTGCTTGAGGCCCGGGTACTGGACGACCACCGCTTCGGCCAGCAGCGTCGCCGTGTCGGCGCCGATCGCGCGCAGCAGCCCGCCACCGGTGCCGCTGGGCGTCAAGCTCAAGAGGCCCGTCAGGTTCCACTGCAGCTTCTTGTTGTCGATCCAGCAGTTGCCGTTCTGCGAGGCGCAGCCGCTGGCGTTGGCGTTCAGCGCCACCGCGTCCTTCGGCCGGTAGGACAGCTCGGAGCCGATGGCCCAGTCCCCTAACGGGAAGTTCATGCTGACCCCGTAGAGCTTGCGATCTTCCGGATAGGTCCAGCCCACGGCGCCGGTGTTCTTGATGTTGGTGCTGAACTGCGGCACCTTGTCGTGGTAGTTCATCGCGTAGAGGCCGAAGTTCAGCTGCGTGTCCTCCGGCTGCCAGCGCAGCTGCATGCCCCACTGGCCGCTGTTGCGCGCCTTCTCGTCGGCCAGGCCATAGGTGTCATGGCCCTTGCCCAGGCCGTTCACCTGCGACCAGTAGCTGCCGCTGGGCGGGAAGTAGCTCTCGTTCCAGGCGAACTGGTAGTAGGCCTCGGCATTCAGGCCGTGGCCCAGGCCGGAGGCGATGCTGGCCATCGGCGCGGGCAGGTAGACCTCCTTGAGCTGCGTGCCGGGCTGCGAGAGCCGCATCACGTCGATCGCGTTGGTGCTGTTGATGCCGCCCGGCAGGAACAGGCTCTCGCCCCAGCTGATCACCTGGTTGCCGACGCGCACGCGGGCCGTCTGGTCGCCGACGGTGAAGGTCTTGCTGACCCACAGGTCCAGCAGGCGGGCCTTGAACTTCAGGTCGCGGCGGGCGTCGGGCGCCAGGTTGTCCTGCAGGTCCGGCGGCGTGGTGGCGCTGGTCAGCCCGCTGGTGTGCGTGGCGGCGGCATCGGCCACCCAGTTGGCGCGGGCCATCACGGTCCACTGCTCGGGCAGCTTCAGCAGCAGCTCGTGGCTGCCCTTCAGTTGCAGCGCGAACAGGTCGCCCTTCCTGTAGTTCAGGTTGCCCTGGTCGCCGAGGGCCGAGGTGGGCGAGAGGCAGCCGGCCGGCGCATCGCTGCCGGTGGCGCCGTCGAGGATCAGGCCGCAGCTCGGGTTCTTGGCACGGATGCCGAGGCCCAGCGAGAGCGTGGAGTCGAAGTTGCCGCTGATCGACTCGGTCTGGAAGGTGGTGGCCTGCGCGGCGCTGCCGATGAAGGCCAGCGCGAGGGCGATGGGAGTGAGCTTCATGTTTGCGCGTCGCCTCAACGGTCAGAGATGGAACGGAGGTTGTCGGACGTATAGAACGCCGGCTTGTAGCGCGGGCTCTTGCCCTCGACGACCCACTGCACGTCCTTGCCGGTGCCGGCGGCGTTCATGTCGAACACGTAGCGGCCTTCCGAGAGGTTGTATTGCGCGAAGGCGGACACGTCGCAGCTGCCGGTCTCGTAGACGGGGATCAGGTAGCCCTCGCGCATCTTCCAGAGCTTGCCCTGGGCGTCGTAGTCGTCGGCCAGCAGCGGGGCCCAGCTGTCTTCGTCGAGATAGAAGGTGCGCTTGGGCGAGGTGTGGCGGTTGCCGGCCTTGACGGTGGCTTCCACCACCCACACGCGATGCAGCTCGTAGCGGCGGTAGGCCGGGTCGATCGAGTCCGTCTTCATGATGTCGTCGACCTTGGCGGCGAAGTTGTAGGCGCCGAAGGAGTTGTAGGGCACCAGCATCTCCTTCTTGCCGATGAGCTTCCAGTCGAAGCGATCCGGCGTGCCGTTGAAGACGAAGGGCTCGTCGAAGGCGTACTGGTTCTCCATGCCGATCTGCGGGCTGTCGTACGCATACGAGGGCATGCGGCGGACGCGGCGCTGGCCGGGGAAGTAGTAGAAGGTCTCGCTGCCGGGCTGGTCGGTGAAGACCGCGGCCATCAGCGCCTGGCCGGCCAGCGCGGCGGGCGCGTTGTAGCCGAAGTAGGTGAAGTATTCGACCTGGGGCAGCTTGGAGAGCTGGGCCGTGCCCTTGGCGCCCCAGGGGAAGAACATGGTCTGCTCGGAGGACGCGCGGATCCAGTCGCTGCCGCCCTTGCGCGGCGAGACCGACGTGTACACCTGCTTGTACTCGGTGGCCACGCCGCGGTAGCGCAGCTTGCTGTTCCACATCGCCTCGATGCCGTTCTCCGGGATCGGGAAGGGGTAGCCCGGCACATTGGCGTCGGTGAGGCTCCAGCCGTTGGCGCCGATCTTGGAGAAGCCGACGTTCTTCTTCGTGTTCTCGGCGACGAAGTCCGGCACGCCGCATTCGCGGTGGCTCGGGTAGACGTCCATCCTGTAGCCCTTGACCTGCTTGATCAGCGCGAGCTGGCCGGGGGAGAGCTTGTCTGCTTACTTGTCGGCGTTGGAGGCATCGATCGTGTAGAGCGGCTTCTCGCCCTTGTGCACCCACGCGTCGCCGCGGAACTTGCCGTAGCTCCAGCCGCTTTCCAGCTTGGCGGCGTTGGTGCCGGCCCAGGCCGGGATGCTGCCGTCCTTGCTGGCGGCCTTCTCGGCGCCGGACGGGGTCAGCTCCTGCCCCAGGCGGCCGGGGTCGGCGGCGAAGGCCGAGGTGGCGGCCAGGACGGCCAGGCAAAGACTGGAAACGCGAAGACTGCACAAGCTCATGGTCGAGATCTCCTCGGATGCGGTTGGCCGGCAGTCTGGGTCCCGTCACGGCACTGTCGTTATCCGAATCCGGCAACCGGCCCTCAGCACAATCCCGCCCCCTGGCTTTGCCGGAACGGGATAAGGGCCACGGCAGGCCGGTCCTAGCATCGAATTCAAGCGGACAGCCCGTCCGCGCCACGGAGTTCCACCCGATGCTTGATCCCCGCCATGCCCTCGCCGCTGCAGCGCTGGCGCTGCTGGCGCCGGGCTGTTTTGCCGCCGCTCCCGAGCCGCTGCCGCTCGAGACGATGACGGTCGAGAAGCTGCCCCCGCCCGACGCCTACCGCCTCTACGTCGGCGATCCGACGATGGGCCACCTGGTCGACGGCCGCAGCCATGTGATCGACACCAGGACGATGCGCTACCTCGGCATGCTGGGCACCGGCTTCGCCGGCTCGAGCACGCTGTCGCGCGACGGCCGCTCGATCTATGTAGCGACGACGTACCACAGCCGCCTGCAGCGCGGCGCCCGCACCGACGTGGTGGAGATCTACGGCAGCGAGGATCTCGCGCTGAAGGGCGAGATCGAGATCCCGCCCAAGCATGTGCAGTCGCTGCCGATCAAGGCGCTGCTGGCCACGACGAGCGACGACCGTTTCCTGCTGGTGCAGAACGCCACGCCGGCCACCTCGGTCACCGTGGTGGATATGCAGGCGCGCAAGGTCACGGCCGAGATCCCGCTGCCCGGCTGCTATGGCGTGATCGCCTGGCCTGGCGACGCGCGGCGCTTCTCGGCCGTCTGCGGAGACGGCACGATGATGACCGTCACCCTCGATGAACAGGGCAATGCCGCCGATCGCAAGGCCAGCGCGGCCTTCTTCGATCCGGACACCGATCCGGTCTTCATGCACTACGAACTGGTCGGCGAGACGCTGCGCTTCGTCTCCTACCACGGCACCATGCACGAGATCGCGCTGAAGGGCGAGCAGCCCGCGCAGATCGCCACCTGGCCCTTGATCACCGCCGCCGCGGAGAAGAAGCAGAAGTGGGCGCCCAGCGGCTACCAGCTGTTCACGATCGACCCGCGCACGCAGCGCCTCTACGTGGCGATGCACGACCACGCCAAGGAAGGCAGCCACAAGACGCCGGCCAAGGAGCTGTGGGTCTACGACCTGGCGGCGAAGAAGCGCGTGGCGCGCTGGCCGGGCCAGATGGCCATCTCGATGACGATGCTGCCGACCGAGCCGGTCTCGCGCCTGGTGCTGCTCAGCGGTGCGGACAACAAGCTGCTGGCCTACGACCTGCGCGGCGACGCGGCGCCGAAGAAGCCGACGATCGCCTCGGAGCCGGTCGGCGAGACGCCTGTCTATCTGGGGGTGAAGCGATGATCATCAACGTCGATCCCGTCATCGGCCACGCCGCCTCGGCCGCGCTGGCGCTGATCTTCCTGCAGGCGGCCGTCGAGAAGCTGCGCGCGCCCGAGGTGTTCCTCGATGCGGTGCAGAACTACAAGCTGCTGCCCGCGTCGCTGAACTGGGCCTTCGCCCGCGTCCTGCCCATTGCCGAGCTGGCCGCCGCGCTTGGCCTGCTGTTCGCCCGCCCGCTTGGCGCGCCGCTGGCGCTCGCCTTGCTGGCGATCGTCACGGCCGGTGTCCTCGTCAACGTGCTGCGCGGCCGCACCCGCATCGACTGCGGCTGCGGCGGCGACCAGCACCTGCCGCTGGGCCCCGGCCTGCTGGCCCGCAATGCGGTGCTGATGGCGCTGGCCCTGCTGGCCACGCTGCCTGTCGCGCCGCGCGCCACCGTCTGGCTCGACCCGGTCGCCGCCATCGCCGGCGCCCTCGCCCTGATCGCCCTCTACGCGCTGGCCAACGGCCTGCTGCGCAACCACTCCCGTCTCATTGCCCTGAGGAACGCGCCATGAACGAAGCCCTCGTCGTCTCCAACATCCTGCTCTGGGCCCTCGTGCTGGCCCTGCTCGTCGCCGTGATCGCGCTGTCGCGCCAGATCGGCATCCTCTACGAACGCATCGCCCCGATGGGCGCGCTGATGATGGACAGCGGCCCCAAGGTGGGCGATGTGGCGCCGGTCTTCGAGCTGAGCGACCTGTCCGGCGCGGCCACGGTGAAGATCGGCGGCGCTTCGAACGCGAAGGCCACGCTGCTGTTCTTCCTCTCGCCGACCTGCCCGGTCTGCAAGAAGCTGCTGCCGATCCTGAAGTCGGTGCGCGAGGCAGAGGGCCAGCGCGTCGTGCTCGCCTCCGACGGCGATGCGCTGGAGCACCAGCAGTTCCGCCAGCGCGCGAAGCTGCAGGACTTCCCTTACGTGCTGTCGCCTGAGCTGGGCATGCGCTACCAGGTCAGCAAGCTGCCCTATGCGGTGCTGATGGATGGCCAGGGCCGCATCCGCGCCAAGGGCCTGGTGAACTCGCGCGAGCAGCTGGAAAGCCTGTTCACGGCGATGGACCTGGGCGTGGCCTCGGTGCAGGACTATCTGGAGGTTCACGCATGAAGTTCCTGCAGCGCATCCTGGACTTCATCGACAGCTTCACCGAACGCCGCAGCCGCTCGCTGGCCAGCACTGTCTCGCGCCGCAGCGCGCTGGTGCGCGTGGGCCGGGTGATGGTGGCCGGGGCCTTTGTGCTGCCGGTGCTGCCCTTCGACCGCACCTCGCAGGCCTTCGCGGCGACGCATGGCGGTGGCGGCGATGGCAAGAAGAAGGATCCAACCGCCACCGACTGCGACTACTGGCGCTACTGCGCCGTCGACGGTTTTCTCTGCTCCTGCTGCGGCGGCTCGCAGACCACCTGCCCGCCCGGCACGACGCCGTCCAAGGTCACCTGGGTCGGCACCTGCCACAACCCGGCGGACGGCCGCGACTACCTCGTCAGCTACAACGACTGCTGCGGCCGCACCTCCTGTGGACGCTGCTTCTGCAACACCAATGACGGCGACCGGCCCGGCTACCGCATGGGCGTCCACAACGACGTCAACTGGTGCATGGCCAACGACAGTTCGGTGTACCACTGCACGGTGTCAGTGATCGTGGGCGTGGCGGAGCAGTGACGATGAAGTATTCAGTTATCTGCCTGGCATTGATCGCCGGCGCCGCACAGGCCCAGACCTCGGCGGTATTCGATCGCGCCTGCGTCGCCTGCCACCAAGCCGGTGGCAAGGGCATGCCCGGCATGGCGCCGGCGCTGGCCGGCCCGCTGGCGCCTATCCTCGCCAAGCCCGAGGGCAAGCGCTACCTGAGCGGCGTGCTGCTGAACGGGCTGAGCGGGAAGATCGTCTCCGACGGCAACACCTTCATGGGCGCGATGGCCTCGCAAGCGGCGATGTCCGATGCGGAGCTGGCCGAGGTGGCGAACTACATAACGAAGGATCTCAACGGCGCGGCGACGAGCTTCACCGCCGAGGACTTCGCCACCGCCCGCGCCGCGAAGATCCCGCACAAGGAACTGCGCGAACTGCGCGAGCGTCTATTGAAATGAAGCGCGCGCTGCTGCTCGCCGGTCTTGTTCTCGCCTTCGGCGCCGCCGAAGCCGGCGAGCGTGCGCAGCTGCAATACATCCAATACTGCTCCGGCTGCCACCTGCCCGACGGCACGGGCTCGCCGGCCAAAGGCATCCCGACGATGCGCGGCACGCTAGGCCGGCTGCTGCAGCTGGACGGCGGCCGAGCCTACATCGTGCAGGTGCCCGGCGTGATGAATTCGCCGCTGAACGACCGCGAGGTCGCGGCCGTCATGAACTGGCTGGTGCCTGTGATGTCGCCCGCCGCATCCAACCCGGCCTACACGCCTGAAGAGATTGCCCGGCTGCGCGCCAGCCGGCCCGCCGACATCCCCGCCCTGCGCCGCGAGCTGATCGCTCGCGGCCATGCAGCCGGAATCGAGATCGATCACTGACCCGGAGACAACGAACCATGCAAGTCCACGCCAATGTCCTGAACGGACACGCCGAAACCTCGCCCACCACCTTCGACTCCCGCAACCCCGCCACCGGCGCGGTGCTGGGCCAGGTCTACAGCAGCACCCGCGAGCAGGTCGCCGCCGCCGTGGCCGCCGCCCGCGCCGCGCAGCCGGCCTGGGCGGCGCGCCCTGACAGCGAGCGCCAGGCGCTCTTGATGAAGGTGGCCGAGGTCATCAAGTCCAACAGCGAATACCTCGCCCACTGGGTCACCCGCGAGCAGGGCAAGCCGCTGGGCGGCGTCGGCCCCGGCCAGGTGCCGGGCGCGCGCTTCGAGGCCTGGGGCTGCGAGGTGTGGACGCAGGTGCCGGCGAGCCTGGAACTGCCGGTCGAGGTCGTCTTCGAGGACGAGACCCGCCGCGACGAGGTGCACCTGAAGCCGCACGGCGTCGTCGCCGCGATCGCGCCGTGGAACTGGCCGCTGCTGATCGCGATCTGGCAGGTGATCCCGGCGCTGCGCATGGGCAACACGGTCGTGCTGAAGCCTTCCGAGTACACCAGCATCGGCACGCTGGAGATGGTCAAGCTGATCGCCGAAGTGCTGCCGCCAGGCGTGATCAACACGGTCAGCGGCGCGGGCGAAGTGGGCGGCTGGCTGGTCGAGCAGCCGGGCGTGGACAAGATCACCTTCACCGGCTCCACCGCCACCGGCAAGCGCATCGCCGCCGTGGCCGCGCAGCGCCTGATCTCGACGACGCTGGAGCTCGGTGGCAACGACGCCGCCATCGTGCTGCCCGACGCCGACCCCGCGGCCATCGCGATGGGCCTGTTCTGGGGCGCCTTCCTGAACATGGGGCAGACCTGCGCCGCGGCCAAGCGCCTGTACGTACCCGATGAGCTGCACGACGCCGTGGTCGCGCAACTGAAGAGCCTGGCCGAGGCGATGCCGATGGGCGACGGCCTGGAGCCCGGCACGGCCATCGGCCCGATCCAGAACCGCATGCAGTTCGACAAGGTGAGCCGGCTGGTAGAGACCGCCAAGGCCACGGCCGGCGCGACGATCGTCTGCGGCGGCACACCCGCCACAGGCCCGGGCAACTTCTACCCGCTGACCCTGGTCACCGGCCTGAAGGACGGCGACGCGCTGGTGGACGAGGAACAGTTCGGCCCGGTGCTGCCGATCATCCGCTACAGGACAGTCGATGAAGCCGTGGCCAGCGCGAACCGGCTGGACGTGGGCCTCGGCGCCTCGGTCTGGTCGCCGGACATCGTGCGTGCTCGTGAAGTGGCGAGCCGCCTCGAAGCCGGCACGGTCTGGATCAACCAGCACGGCATGGTCCATCCGATGGTGCCCTTCGGCGGCATCAAGGCCTCGGGCTGGGGTGCCGAGTTCGGCCATGCCGGGCTGAAGGGCATGGCGCGGACGCAGGTGATCAGCGTCGGCAAAGGCTGAGGTGCAGGGCGGCCGCGGCCGCCAGCAGTGAACGCTCCTGCCCGGGATGGCCGACCAGCTGCAGGCCGATGGGCAGGCCGTTCGGGCCCAGCAGGCCCGGCACGTTGACGCAGGGCAGACCCAACAGGGTCCAGACGCGGCTGAAGACCGGGTCGCCGGTGGCGGCCAGGCCCGCCGGCGCCTCCCCCGGTGCCGCGGGGACCAGCAGCGCGTCGAGGCCCTGCATCAGCTGAGCGACCTGGGCGCGGCCTGCAGCCGCCAGTGCATGGGCCGCGCGATAGTCCTGTTCATCGAGCTTCGCGCCGCGCTGCAGCAGCTCGATGATCGGGGCGCTGAGCTGCGAGGCGCGGGCCTCGTGCTCATGCGCCAGGCTTCTCGCAGCCTCCCAGGCCATGATCGTCTTCTGCGCGTCGAGCAAGCCCGCCAGCGATGCCGGCATCTCGACCAGCGTGGCGCCGCTGAGCCGGATCCCCTCCTCGAACACCGATTGCCCCGCTGCATCCGCCGACGTCCACTCATGCGTGCGGCAGGCTGCGATGCGCAATTCGCCACGCGGCGCCAGCGGCACATGGGGCTCGCCCGACAAGGCACAGCGCATCAGTTCCAGGTCGTCCGCCGTGCGCGCCAGCCACCCCAGCGTATCCAGCGACGGCGCGAAGGGCTTCACGCCACCGAGGCTGAACGCGCCATGCGTCGGCTTCAGCGCAAACACGCCGCAGAACGAGGCCGGACGGATCAGTGACCCCGCCGTCTGCGAGCCGAAGGCGATCGGCACCATGCCCGAGGCGACAGCGGCGGCGGAGCCGCTCGATGAGCCGCCGGGCGTGTGGCCCGTGTTCCAGGGGTTCGCGGTCGGCCCGGGCGTGAAATAGGCGAACTCGGTCGTCACCGTCTTGCCCATCGCGATGGCACCGGCCGCGCGCGCGAGTGCGACCGCGTCCGCATCCGCAACCGGACGATGCCCCGCGTAGATTGGCGAGCCGTGGCCGGTCGGCCAGTCGGCCGTGTCGAAGATGTCCTTCACGGCCAGCGGGACGCCGGCGAGCAGCCCGGGCATCTTCGCGCCCGCGCGCAGCGCCGCATCCAGCCGCCGCGCCTGCGCCAGCGCCAGTTCCGGCTCGAAGGCCACCCAGGCCTTCAGCGCCGGCTCCATGCGCTCGACGCGTTCGATCGCGGCGCGGGTGATGGACTCGGCGGTGGCGCGGCCTTCCAGCAGGGACGAGCGCGTGCTCACCGCATCGGGGGCGGTGGAATCGATGATCTTCATCAGCGGAGGACCGCGAGGGTCAGGTGTTGTCGGGATCGCCGCGGCGCGTGGGCACGGCCGCGTGTCGGGGCGACAGGTTGTCGAGGATGTCGCGCAGCGTGTCGTTGAGACGCTTGACCTGCGTCGCGGTCAGGCCCTCGAAGCTGCGCGAAGCGATGTGCTGCGTGGCCAGGCGGCTTCGCTCCAGCGCCTTGCGGCCCTTTGACGTGATGTCGACCACCGTCACCCGCGCGTCCTGCTTGGACGTGCCCGTCGTGACCAGCCCTTCGTCCTGGATGCGGTAGACCGTCTTGGTCACCGTCGACAGCTTGGCCACCGCATGCAGTGCGATGTCCGAGATGCTGCTGGCACCCTGCTCGTTGAGGATCATCAGCGTGCGCCAGGTGGGCACGTCCAGGTCGACCGTTTTCAGCGCCTTCTCCATCTCCAGCGTGTACACGCCATGCAGGCGCGCGAGCCAGTAGAAGGGGTAGTCCTCGCGGTGGAAGTCGGGATCGGTGGGGTCGTAGCGAGTCACGGGCGGGCGCGCGGGCAGCTGGGGCGAAGGTCATCTTAGGGCATGGCCACGTGACCTCGGTGACCGTGGGTGAGGCGAAGCGTCGCATGGCGACGATCATCCACTTTTCCATCACATCCAAGTCATGGTGAAAACCCAGTTATGTCGCATTAAATCGGCGATCACGGGTTTTCACCGACCAATCATTTGCTTGACTATTCACGTAATAAATTCGTATCGTTCAGGCATTGCAGAGGCTGTCAACGGAGACACTCATGAGCCTTTTGAACGTGGAGCCGGCCCAGGTGGCCGCGCCCGCCACCCCGCCGGCGCTGGACCTGCTGTGCAGCGAGATCCGCCGCCGCCGCCGCGAGTTCACGCAGGCGCGGCACATCGCGCCGGATGTGATCCAGCGCTTTGTCGATGCCGGCGTCTATCGCGCGCTGGTGCCGCGCGAGTTCGGCGGCAGCGAGCAATCGCCGCGCCAGTTCTGCGAGCTGGTCGAGACCATCTCGCAGGCCGACGGCTCGGCCGGCTGGGTGGCCAGCTTCGGCATGGCGGTGACCTATCTCGCGGCGCTGCCGCCCGCCACCTTCGCGCACATCTACCGCG
>NZ_LYVQ01000088.1 GCF_001984095.1 Pelomonas sp. KK5 | reverse complement strand
GGGCCGGCCCTGGCCGCTGACGGCCAGCTTCGGCATCGCCGAGGCGCTGGCGGAGGACGAGAGCGCGGACGCAGTGCTGCGCCGCGCGGACCGGGCGCTTTACAGGGCCAAGGCGCAGGGCCGGAATGTGGTGCAGGCGGACGGCAGCTAAGCCAGCGCGACCAGGTTGCGCCCCAGGTGCTTCGCCCGCTCCATCGCGCTGTGGGCGCGGGCGATCAGCAGGTCGGTGGCATAGGGCGGGGCGTTGGCCAGGCCGATGCTCAGCGTGACGTCCAGGCCCGGCGAGAGCTCGCTCCAGCGGCAGCCCTCGACCGCCTGGCGCAGCCGCTCGCAGACCTCGAAGGCGCGGTCGGGGATGGTGTCGGGCAGCACGACGAGGATCTCCTCGCCGCTCCAGCGCAGCAGCAGGTCGCGGCCGCGGGTGTTGTCCTTGAGCATCTGGGCCAGCGCCTGCAGCACCCGGTCGCCCACGGCGGTGCCGTGCTCGGCGTTGATGGCGGCGAGGCGGTCGACGTCGATCAGCGCCAGCGTCAGCGGCGCCTCGCCCCGCTCGGCGGCCCGCATCAGCGCCGGCATGCGGGATTCCATGCAGCGGCGGTTGCCCAGGCCGGTCAGCGGGTCGCGCAGCAGTTCGTCGTCGTCGACCTGGGCGCGCATCACGGTGGCAGACTCGGCGCCGGCGCCACCGCAGCTCTGCTCGGCCTCCAGCCGGCTGACGAAGAAGCGCGCCTGCGCCATCAGCTGCGCGACGCCGCGCCGGTGCTCCAGGAACTGCACCTGCTCCAAGTGCAGCAGCGCCGCCTCGCCATGGCCCAGCGCCTTGTGCGCACGGTAGCTGGCCTGCTGCAGCCGCATCAGCGTGGTGCCGCCGAGGTCGCGGCCCTGGGTCTCGTGCAGCAGCGCCTGCAGGTCGGCCAGTGCCTCGGCCAGGTGGCCGCGCTTGAGCGCCAGCTCGGCCAGCGAGCAGCGCACCCGCCAGCTCAGCGCCAGGTAGCCGCACTGGCGGTCCACCTCGAGGGCGGAGAGCAGCAGGTCCTCGGCCTCGTCGAGGCGGCCCAGGTGCATCAGCACCTCGCCGCGGTTGCCGTCGGTGAGCGCCAGCGGATAGGGGTCGGCCAGGGCCAGCGCATGCGGCCGGGCCTGCAGCGCATGGTCCAGCGCGCGCTGCAGCGCCTCCTTGCACTCGCGCTCGTGGCCGCTGTGGTTGAGCAGGTGGTAGGTGCCCAGGGCGACCGTGGCGAGGTTGTTCTGCGCCACCATCAGCTCGTAGTCGGTGGCCTGCCCGCCGAGCAGGGCCGTGGCCTCGTTCATCAGGCGCACGGCCTGCCAGGGATCGCCCATGCGCTCGAAGCAGGCGCCGATGGCGTTCAGCGCGACGCTGACCAGGCGCGGGTCGCCCAGCTCGCGGGCGGCGGCCATGTTCTCGTTGGCGCAGGCCAGGGCGGTCTCGAAATCACCCAGCTCGGCGGCGCCCAGCGCCATCGTGCGCAGCAGGTGGCACAGCGGGGTGCTGGCGCCCTGGGCGCGCTGCAGCGGCAGCAGCTGCTGGGCGACCTGCAGCATCTCGCTGAGCTCGCCGCGGCGCATGTGGAAGCGCGACAGCAGCCGCCCGGCCTCCAGTTGCTCCTCGACATAGCCCTGCTCGACGGCCTCGTCCCAGGCCTGGCGGGCCAGCGCGATGCCCAGCGGCAGGTCGCCGTCGCCCAGGCTCCGGGCCTGTTCAAGCCCCTCGGCAATCTGCCGGCCCTGCTGCCCCATGCTGCTGAACGTGTCTCGCATCTTGCCGGCGCCTCTGGAAGAGCCGCCAATCTAGCCGATCAGACTGGGGGTTGCGAGCCCTCGGAATGCAGGGGCGTGCCGATTGGGCAACAAATTTTCCGGGCGGCTACTTGCTCGTGGGCATGGCGAACTCGGCGCCCTTGCCCATGCTGGCGGGCCAGCGCTGCATGACGCTCTTCTGCTTGGTATAGAAACGCACGCCCTCCTCGCCGTAGGCATGCATGTCGCCGAACAGGCTCCTCTTCCAGCCGCCGAAGCCGTGCCAGGCCATCGGCACCGGGATCGGCACGTTGATGCCGACCATGCCCACCTGGATGCGCCGGGAGAACTCGCGGGCGACGTTGCCGTCGCTGGTGTAGCAGGCGACGCCGTTGCCGTACTCGTGCTCGTTGACCAGCTTCACGGCGGCAGCGAAGTCGGGCACGCGCACGCAGGCCAGCACCGGGCCGAAGATCTCTTCCTTGTAGATGCGCATCTGCGGGGTGACGTGGTCGAACAGCGTGCCGCCGGTGAAGAAGCCGCTCTCATAACCCGTTACCTGATGGCCACGGCCGTCGACGACCAGCTTCGCACCTTCCTCGACGCCGATGCCGATGTAGTTCTCGATCCGTTCGCGCGCCTCGCGGGTGACGATCGGGCCCATCTCGGCATCCGGCTCCATGCCGTTGCGGATCTTCAGCGTCTTCGCCCGCTCGGCCAGCTTGGGGATGATCCTGTCCGCGATATCGCCGACCAGCACCGCCACCGAGATGGCCATGCAGCGCTCGCCTGCCGAGCCGTAGGCGGCGCCGATCAGGCCGTCGACCGCCTGGTCCACGTCGGCGTCGGGCATCACGACCATGTGGTTCTTGGCGCCGCCCAGCGCCTGCACGCGCTTGCCGTTCTTCGCGCCGGTCTCGTAGATGTACTGCGCGATCGGCGTGGAGCCGACGAAGGAGATCGCCTTGACGTCCGGGTGGTGCAGCAGCGCATCGACGGCCAGCTTGTCGCCCTGCACGACGCTGAAGATGCCGTCCGGCAGGCCGGCCTTCTTGAACAGCTCGGCGACGAACAGGCTGGGCGACGGGTCGCGCTCGCTGGGCTTGAGGATGAAGGCGTTGCCGGTGGCGATGGCGACCGGTGCCATCCACATCGGCACCATGAAGGGGAAGTTGAAGGGCGTGATGCCGGCCACGACGCCCAGCGGCTGGCGCATCGTCCAGTTGTCGATGCCCGTTGCGACCTGCTCGGTGTAGTCGCCCTTGAGCAGCTGCGGCACGCCGCAGGCGAACTCCACCACGTCGATGCCGCGCATCACCTCGCCCTGGGCGTCGCTGAACACCTTGCCGTGCTCGGCGGTGATCATCGCGGCCAGCTCGTCCTTGTGCTGGTTCAGCAGCACCAGGAAGTTCTGCATCACGCGGGCGCGGCGCAGCGGCGGGGCGTCGGCCCAGGCCGGGAAGGCAGCCAGCGCCGAGGCCACGGCGGCGTTCACGTCTTCCACGCTGGCGAGCTGCAGCTGGCGCGCCACCTGGCCGGTGGCCGGGTTGTACACCGCCTGGCTGCGGCCCGAACTGGCCGGATGCGGCTTGCCGCCGATGAAGTGGGTGATGTCGGTGGTGCTGGTGTAGGCAGAGGTGCTCATGGCTCGGGTCCTTGTCTTGCGTTGCAGCCAGTCTAGGCAGCGATGCGGGCGCTGCCAATCGGCTCCTGGCGATTTGATTGTTCAATAATCTGAACAATGACGACGACGCCCGAATTCCGCCACGAGCTGCTCTGGGGCCAGCTGCATGCGCTGACCGTGATCGCCCAGCTGGGCAGCTTCACGCGGGCGGCGCAGCGCCTGGGGCTGTCCAAGGCCGCGGTGAGCCAGCGCATCGCCGAGCTGGAGCGGGCGATGGGCCAGACCCTGGTGGCGCGCACGACCCGCTCGGTGCGCCTGACCGAGGCCGGCCGGCAACTGGTCGAGGAGACCTCGCCGAGCTTCGCCCGCATCACCGATGCACTGGGCGCCACCCGCGACGCCGCGGGGCAGCCGCGCGGCCTGCTGCGCGTGACCGCGCCGGTGGCGCTGGGGCGCCAGCACCTGGGGCCGCTGCTGGCCGGCTTCTTCCAGCACCATCCGCAGATCCGCATCGAGCTGGACCTGAGCGACCGGCTGGTGCCGCTGACGCAGGAGGGCTTCGACCTGGCGATCCGCCACACCAGCGCGCCGCCGGACGGCCTCGTGGCCCAGCGCCTGTGCGCCTCGCGCTCGCTGCTGGTGGCCAGCCCGGGCTACCTGGAGCGCCACGGCACGCCGGCCCATCCGGACGAACTGGCCCGCCATGCCTGCCTGCCCTACCTCCGCTCGGGCTCGCCGTTATGGCTGTTCGAGCAGGGCGAGCAGCGGCTACGGGTGCCGGTAGCCGGGCCGCTGAGCGCCGGCAACAGCGAGCTGCTGCGCGATGCCGCGCTGGACGGCCTGGGCCTGGCGCTGCTGCCCGACTTCAGCGCCGCTTCGGCGCTGCGCGAGGCGCGGCTGGTGGAGGTCCTGCCCGACTGGCGGCCGGTGGGCTTCTTCGGCGATGCGATCTATGCGATCCACCGCTGGAGCAGCGCGACGCCACGGCCCTTGCGCCTGTTGATCGAGCACCTGAAGTCGCAGTTGGGACGGGGATTTCGATGAGGCAAAAAAAACGCCCCGCCGGCGGGCCGGTGGAGCGTTGGAAGTCCTCGAAAGGACGTCGTTGGGAGTGGTCACTGTAGTGGTAGACCCGTAGAAATGCATCCCCAAGCGGAGGGAAAAATCACCCTCGCCAAGCGCGACCGACAATAGCGCCCATGAATCCTCCCAAGCCGCCCCGCCGCCGCCCCGCCGCTGCCTCGCCGCCTCGCGCGGCCGCTCCCGCCAAGGCCCCGCTGCAGCCGCTGGACGACGACGAAGTCGAGCAATTGCAGGCCCTGCTGGACGAGGTGCCCAAGCCGCTGGAAGCGCTGGACGTCAGCATGCTGGACGGCTATCTCTGCGGCGTGCTGCTGCAGCCCAAGCCGGTCCAGTCCTTCCGCTGGACCCGGCATGTCCTCGATGCCGAGGAGGGCCGCAACCCGCCCGACAGCTATGACAACCGGCCGCTGCTCGCCCTGGTCAAGCGCCGCTATGCCGAGCTGAACCAGGCGATCGCCGAACGCCAGTGGTTCGACCCGCTGGTGTTCGAGCTGGACGAGGACGCCGAGCCCTCCGAGGTGGTGCTGCCCTGGGTGGCCGGCTTCGCGCTGGCCACCGAGCTCTTCCCCGAGCTGATGAAGGAAGACGCCGCCGACCTGCTGGAGCCGCTGGCCAGCCTGTTCATGCACCTGGACCCGGACGATCTCGAAGATGCGGACGACCTGCTCGAGGAAATCGAGACGCTGGAGCCGCCGGCCGACGTGGCCGAGGCGGTGGAGAGCCTGGTGCGCTCGACGCTGCTGCTGGCCGACATCACCCGGCCGCTGAAGTCCACCGAGCCGTCGCCGCGGCGGGTGCCGGCCGGCGCCGCTCGACGTCGGCGTTAGGCCTTTTCCTTTATCGGGCGAACAGCCGGGCCGCGTGCAGGCCCAGGCCGGTCGCCACCGAGGCGAAGCGGTCGCCGCGCACCTGCGTGGCTGCGGGGAAGCCTGCGGCGATGCGCTCGGACAGCAGCCGCAGGCCGGTGGAGCCGCCGGTGAAGTAGAGCGCGTCGATCTGCTCCGGCTTCAGCCCGGCCTGCGCCACGGTCTCCTGGCCGGCCCGGACGATGCTGTCCACGTCGCGCTCCAGCGCCTGCAGCGCGACGCTCTCGCTCAAGCCCACCACCAGGCCGGGCTCGACCAGCGACAGGTCGATCACCGTGTCGCCGCCGCCCGAGACGGCGATCTTGGCGCCTTCCGCCCGCGCGGCCAGCTCGTGGCCCAGCCGGTCCTCCACCACCGTCATCAGCCGCCGGTGGTGGACCGGATTGCCGTAGAAGGGCTTCATCTGCCGCAATTCGTGCATGCGGCCCGGGCTGTAGACGGTGTTGATCAGGTGCCAGGTGGCGAGGTCGAAGTAGACCGCGCTGGGCACCTCGCGCGGCGGGCTGCCGTCGCCCCGCTCGGGGCCGAAGGAGCGGTAGCCGAACTCGGCCAGGATGCCGTTCAGCTCGATGTGGCGGTCGAAGTCGGTGCCGGCGATGTGCACGCCGTGGTTGGCGAGGATGTCGTCACGGCGGTCCAGCCGCTCGCGCCGCTGCGGGCCGACGCGCACCACCGAGAAGTCCGAGGTGCCGCCGCCGATGTCGGCCACCAGCACGATGCGCTCGCGGTCGATGCCGCTCTCGTAGTCGAAGGCGGCCGCGATCGGCTCGAACTGGAAATGCACGTCGGTGAAGCCGACCGCCCGCGCGGCCGCTTCCAGCGAAGCCTGGGCGGCGCGGTCGCGCTCCGGCTCGCCGTCGACGAAGAACACCGGCCGGCCCAGCACCAGCTGGTCCAGCGCGGCGCCGGGCGCGGCGGCCTGGGCCGTCTGGCGCAGCTTCTTCAGGTAGCCGGCCAGGATGTCGAAGTAGCGCGCGCCGCGGCCGCCGCCGACGTCGGTGGTCTGGTCGATCAGGCTGGAGCCGAGGATGCTCTTCATCGAGCGCATCAGGCGCCCGTCGTGGCCGTCCACGTAGGCCTTCACGGCGGCGCGGCCGAAGGCGCGCGGCGGGCCGTCGGCATCGTGCTTGCCCTCGGCGAAATAGAACACCGCCGTCGGCATCGTGGTCTGGCCGTTTTCCAGCTCGACCAGGCGCATGGCGCCGTCTGCTTTGGCGATGGCGATGGCGGAGTTCGACGTGCCGAAGTCGATGGCGCAGGGCGTGGGGCGATTCATGACGGCCAGGTGCTCAAAAGGGCCGCGGATTGTAGGTTCTGCTGGGACAATGTTCCCTGTCGTTCGGACCCGCGACCGCAGCGGGCCATAACTTGAAGATTACATGGTGTCTTTTCCGATCAGATTTGCCGTCGCGCTGTGCGCGTCTTCGTTCCTCCTGCTGCAGCCGGCGCAGGCGCGCCAGCATGGCCATGTGGCGCGCCCGGCCCAGCATCAACAGCAACAACAACAGCCGACGCTGAGCCCCGAGGAGGCCGTCAAGGAGCTCCAGCGCCTGCGCGTCAACGCGCGCCATGCGCTGGTCATCGAGGAAGGCAGCGGCAAGATCGTGCTGTCCAAGGACGCCGACACGGTCGTGCCGATCGCCTCGCTGACCAAGCTGATGACGGCGATGGTGGTCCTCGACGCGAAGCTCGATCCGCAGGCTGCGCTGACCATTGACCGCGACGACGTCGACACGCTCAAGCACAGCGCCTCGCGGCTGCGCGTGGGCGCCGAGATGTCGCGGCTCGACGCCTTGAAGCTGGCGCTGATGAACTCCGAGAATCGCGCCGCCGCCGCACTGGCCCGCACCTTCCCGGGTGGCATGCCGGCCTTCGAGCTGGCGATGCAGGCCAAGATCCGCAGCCTCGGCCTGACGCATACCGCGCTGGCCGACCCGACGGGCCTGTCCCCGCAGAACACCTCGACGGCCAGCGAGATGGCCCGCATCGTCCAGGCCGCCGCCAAGTACCCCGACATCGAGCGCATCACCAGCCTGAAGAGCACCCAGCTGCCGGTCAGCGGCCGCATGCGCGAGGTCCACAACACCAACCGCCTGGTGGGCGGCAAGGGCTGGGACATCCTGCTCTCCAAGACCGGCTATACCGAGGAGGCCGGCCGCTGCCTGACGATGCGCATGCGCGCGGCCGACCGCAACTACACGGTGGTGCTGCTGGATGCGGACGGCTCCGCACAGCGCCTGCGTGATGCCGCGAAGATCAGGCAGACCCTGGCGCGGCTGATCTAGGGTCAGGCCTTGCCCGGCACGTCCCCGTAGAAGTCGAAGTCGATGGCCGGCCGGCGGCCCGCCATCAGCTCCGCCAGCGCGTGGCCGGAGCCGGCGCCGTGGGTCCAGCCCAGCGTGCCGTGGCCGGCGTTGATCCACAGGTTCGACGCCTTCCTGCTGCGGCCGATGTAGGGGATGTTGCTGGGCGTGCTCGGCCGCAGGCCGGTCCAGTAGTTGCGCTCGGACAGGTCGGCCACGCCCGGGAACAACTCCTCGTAGCGCTTGACCAGCGCGTCGCAGCGCACCTTGGCGGTGGGCGTGTCCAGGCGCAGGTCGAAGCCGCTGAGCTCGGCCGTGCCGGCGATGCGGATGCTGTCGCCCAGGCGCGAGATCGCGATCTTGCGGGTGTCGTCCAGCAGGCTGACGACGCTGGCCGCCTCGGGCTTCTTGAGCTTCAGCGTGGCCGAGTAGCCCTTGGCCGGATAGATGTTCAGGAACTCGCCGACCTGCCTGGCCAGCGCCGGCGTGTAGGAGCCCATTGCGGCGACGAAGGCGTCGGCCTTGAGCGTCTTCTTCTGCCCGGTGCGGCTGTCGGCGACCTGCACCGCCTCGATGCCCTGGCCGGCGCGCGCGAGTTGCAGGATGTCGTGCTCGTAGAGGAAGGTGGCGCCGCGCTCGGCGCACAGGCGCGCCAGCTTCTGCGTGAACACGCGCGCATCGCCGGATTCGTCGCTGGGCGTATAGGTGCCGCCGTAGATGCGGCCCTGGAAATTGGCCAGCGCCGGCTCGACCTTCAGCACCTCGTCGTGGTCGAGGATGCGGCGGTCGACGCCATGGCTCTTCATGATCTCGGCGGCGACCACGCCGTTGTCGAAATCGGCCTGGCTGGAGAAGAAGTGCAGGATGCCCTTCTCCAGGCGGTTGTATTCGATGCCGGTCTGCGTCACCAGCGCCTTCAGCGACTCGTGGCTGTAGCGGCCCAGCTGCACCAGCTCTTCCACGTTGCGCTCGAAGGCCTTCGTCGTGCACTGGCCCAGGAAGGCCAGGCCGTAGCGCCACTGGGCGATGTCCAGGCGCGGGCGGAACAGCAGCGGCGAGTCGTCGCGCAGCAGCCACTTGGCGACCTTGAACGGCGCGCCGGCATTGGCCCAGGGCTCGCAGAAGCAGACCGAGATCTGGGCGCCGTTGGCGAAGCTGGTCTCCAGGGCGGCGTCGGGCTGGCGGTCGACGACGGTGACCTCATGGCCCTGCTCCAGCAGATACCAGGCGGTGCTGATGCCGATGATGCCGGCGCCGAGGACGACGATCTTCATAGCTTGGATTCCTTCTCCGGGGTAACCGGGAATTGTCGCGAGCGCCATCGAAAGTATGAAGGTCGATTAATATTTCAGCGACTTCATTAGTGATTCTTATGAAAGACCTGGATTCCGCCGGCCTGGATTGCCTGGCCGCGCTGGCTGACGAACGCAGCTTCGAGCGCGCCGCCCAGCGCCTGTCGGTGACGCAGAGCGCCGTCTCGCAGCGGCTGCGCAGCCTGGAGGCGCAGGTCGGCCAGCTGCTGGTCGTGCGCTCGCGCCCGTTGCGACTCACCGAGGCCGGCAAGGTGCTGCTGCGCTTCGCGCGCCAGCTGCAGGCGTTGCGCACCGACGTGGCGCGCGAGCTCGGGGCTCGCACGGCGCCGAACGAGCGCATTCCGATCGCCGTCAATGCCGACAGCCTTGCCACCTGGGTGCCGCCGGCGCTGGACCCTGTGGTGCAGGCGGGGCTGAAGGAGGGTTTCGGCCTGGAACTGATCGTCGACGACCAGGACTTCACCCACGAATGGCTGCGCCAGGGCGAGGTGCTCGGCTGCGTCAGCACCGTCAGGCAGGCGCTGCGCGGCTGCACCGTGACGCCGCTGGGGGTGATGCGCTACGTTGCGGTCGCCAGCCCGGCCTTCATGCGCGAGCGCCTGCCGCGCGGGCTCGATGCAGGGAACTTCAGCAGCACGCCTTTCCTGGTCTTCAACCGCAAGGACGACAGCCAGGCGCTGTGGGTGACGAAGGCCTTCGGCGTGCGTGCGCCACGGCTGATGGAGCGCTATGTGCCTTCCAGCGAGGCCTATGTGCGGGCGGCCTGCATGGGATGGGGCGTGGGCGTGGCGCCTGAGCTGCAGCTGCGGCCCTTGATCGAGAGCGGGCAGCTGGTGGCGCTGCGACCGGAGCTGAGCATCGACGTGGCGCTGTACTGGCACCAGTGGAAGCTGATGGCAGACCAGGTCAGCGCGCCGCCGCGCGCGGCCCTGCTGGACCAGATCGGCCACGCCCTGGCCGCGGGGGCGAAGCAGGCGCTCGGATGAGGTGGAGCGCTGGCGTCAGTATCAGTTCAGCGACAGCGACGTAAAAACGACGCTGGCCGGGGCCGGTCGAGCCACCGGCGCTGTGGCCGTCGCCACGCTGAGATCCTGGCGCGCCGGAGCCGCGTGCGCGCGACCGACCAGCGGCCGATGCCGCAGGTTTTCCAGCTGGATCGTGCCGGCCAGCAACAGGGATCCGCAGACCACCAGGCCGATCGTGCTCGAGGCGAGCCACTTCAGGATTGCTTCGTTCATGTGCGATTTCGACGACGACCCAACTCCCTGTGGGCCTGCTGCTGAGTACCAGCTCAGGTCCGGTCTGGTCGGATTGAAAGGCCCCGCCTACCTTGGCGGCGGGTTATCACTAGTATCCTACTTGACCCTCATGACTTTTTTGGGTCATTTGCAAGAGATACACGAACTTACATCACGTGTTTTTTTACCAACTCCCCCGGTATTTCCACCGACTTCAGGGGATTCGGCGTCCTCACATTCGTGGACACTTGATCTAAGGCGAGGCAGTCGTGTCGCCGCGAGTCAACCCCGTGAGGTTCGTATGAGATTCGCACCGTCTTTGCGCTTCTTCCGTCGTCAAGCCTCGCAGTTGCAAGAACCGGACCCAGCTGACCTGGGCACCGCCTTCGGGATGGAGGCGAGCCTGGAGCCGATGGATTTCCAGAGCAGCGCCGGCGAGTACGAACTCGAATCCCGGCAGGTGGCCGCCGCGTCGGGCGCCGCTGCCGATGCGTCGCCGCTGGCCTGGCTGAACCGCCGCTCCTGAGCGGCTACTCGAAGACCTCCAGCCGCAAGCGCGGCTGAAACCGTTCCGCCTCACCCCTGCGCTGGTGGCCGCGGGCGTTGCAGACGACGCGCGTGCCGCCGACCCGATAGTCGAACTGGCAGTGCAGATGGCCGTGCAGCCACAGCCGGGCGCCGGCGAGCAAGTCGTCATCGGCATTGCAGAAGCTGGCCGTGCCCGGCTGGCGCCCATAGCGCGGATCCGCGCTGCGCAGGCTGGGCGCGAAGTGGGTGATGGCGACTGTCGCGTCCCAATCCGGCCCATTTTCACCGCGTCCCAGTTCGGCGGCCAGCCATTCGCGGCAGCGCAGCGCCTCGTCGCGCACGGCGGCCGCGTCGAAGGGCCGGCCGTGCCGCGTCGAGGCCATCACGCGCTGGAAATAGCCCGCAGCCCGCATCGCACGGTCGCGGTGCTGGGTGCCGAAGGCATCGAAGTCGCTCCAGCGGGTGCTGCCCAGGAAGCGCACGCGGCGGCCCTGGGCATCGGTGCGGATGCAGGCCGCGTCGTCCAGCGTGACGAAACCCAGTTCGCCGGCCAGCCGGTGCAGGCCGGCGCGGGCCTCGTCGATGTCGCGTCGGTCGTACTCATGGTTGCCGGGCACGTAGAGCACCGGTACCGGCCAGTCCCGGAAGCGCTGCAGACCGGTCCAGCCGCTGTCCACGTCGCCGGCCAGCACCAGCAGCTCGGCGCCGGGTGCGGGCTCGGGGTCGTAGTCCTCGGTCTCCAGGTGGAGGTCCGAGAGCAGCTGCAGCAGCATCCTCAGTTAGCGCCGTGGCACTGCTTGTACTTGCGGCCGGAACCGCAATGGCAGGGGTCGTTGCGGCCCAGCTTGGGCTCGGCCCGTCGGATGGTCTCCACGGCGTAGCGCTGCTGTTCGGTCAGGTCGCACAGGTCGGCGACGCTCACGACCAGTTCCTCGATCGCGTCGTCCAGGTCCTTCAGCGGGTACTCGCGGTCCAGCGTGGCGACGATTTCCTTTTCCTCGTCGGTCTCGGCCGGGAGGTGGCGGTACAGCCGCGCCATCGCGGCCATGACGGCCTCGTCGTCCACTTCGTTCAGGTCCGGGAAGCAGAGGTTGGCATGCTGGAAGCCGGCCACCCAGGGCATCAGCGTGCGCGAGATCAGGCTCATGCCCTCGTAGGTCGCGCGGGCGGCGGCCTGCTCGGCGTCTTCGTTCTCGGGCTTCGGCTGCTCGGCGCCCTCTTCCTCGCCACCTTCCAGGTCCAGCACGACCGGGTCGAACCAGCCGTCTTCGACCAGCTGGCGGTTCAGCGCGGTGTGCCGGCGCTCGACCAGCTCGCGGATGCGCGCCAGCCAGGCCGCGTCGACACCCGCTTCGGGCAGCAGGCCGCCGTCGTAGTCGAAGATATTGGGCAGCCACTCGTCGATCTCGATCAGGCGGGGCTGGACCAGCACGCCGCAGAGGTAGCCGTCCAGCATCGAGGCGTCCAGCGGCTGCAGCGGGGCGGGCGTGGTGGCCAGCAGTTCGTCGAGTTCGGCGAACTCGGCATCGGTGAGGTCGGTGTTGCGTGTGGTGCTCATCCCGGGATTGTCGCCGCTAATGCCGTCGAGACCTTGGCGCGCCGGGCCGCCTCGACCAGGCGTTCCCGCATCCATTTCTCAGGCCCGCGGCCCTCGCTGCGCAGGTGCCAGAGCATGTCCACCTCGACCGTATGCAGGCTCATCGGCAGCGGCTTCTCGATCAGCTTGTCGCGGTAGCCGGTGGCCTCGACGAAGGTGGCGGGCAGCACGGTCAGCAGGTCGGAGCGGGCGACGATGCGGCCGGCGGTGAAGAACTGGTTGACGGTCAGCACCACGCGGCGCTTGCGCTGCAGCGCAGCCAGTGCCTCGTCCACGAAGCCGTGGGCGCGGCCGGAAAAGCTGACCAGCAGGTGGTGCGCCGCGCAGAACTTGTCCAGCGTCAGCTCGCCATCGGCCAGCGGATGATCCTTGCGCATCACGCAGACGTACTGGCTCTCGTAGAGGCGGTGCTGGCGGATCAGCGGCGCCGCGCCCTGCATCTGCAGCGCCGCGGTGACGCCGGGGAAATAACCCAGCGCGAAGTCGGTGTCCCCGTGCTCCAGCATGGCGCGCGGGTCGCGGGTGGTCAGCGGCAGCACGTGCACGTTCGCCAGCGCCTTCAATTCCTCCAGCTGCGCCACCAGCGGCGGCAGCAGCATCGCCGCGGTGGCGTCGGCCATGGCCAGGCGGAAGGTGTGCTCCTGCTCGGCGGGCCGGTATTCGGCAGGGTCGAACAGCGCCTCCAGCCGCGCCAGGATGCCCCGCACCTCGGGCCACAGCTCCTCGGCATGCGTCGTCGGCTTCATGCCGAAGGCCTGGCGCACGAACAGCTCCTCGCCCAGCGACTCGCGCAGCCGCTTCAGCGCGTGGCTGACGGCCGGCTGCGTCATCGACAGGCGCTCCGCCGTGCGCGTCAGGTTGCGCTCGGCCATCAGCGCGTCGAACACCTTCAGCAGGTTCAGGTCCAGGTGGCGGAACTTCATCGGGTTGTCATCTCCTCGCAGGCCATGAAATATGAATCATTTATATGAAAGATTCAAACAATTCATTTTCATCATGTCTAGGGTTTACCCCATAATTCGTTCCGTCGGTTCCAAAAGAACCACTTAACCACCCAAGGACACAGCCATGAGCGTCGCAACTCAAACTTTTGGTCTGCCGCTGAACCGCGGTGCCAGCAACACTTCCTTCTTCGTCATCGGTGCCCGCGTCTGGGGCCGCATGATCCGCTCGATCCAGGCTCGCCTGGCCGCCAACGCCGAAGCCCGCGCCGAGCGCGAACTGCTGGCCCTGGCCGCTCAATACGAGAAGAGCATGCCCTCGTTCGCCGCCGAACTTCGCGCTGCCAACACCCGCCGCTGATCGGTCGATTTCAGCAATAAAAAAGCCCGCTGCTTCAGCGGGCTTTTTGCTTTGCGGCTTTCGCCGCTTGCTTGCTTACAGCGCGGCCAGGCGCGCTTCGATCTTGGCCTTGGTCGCGGGCAGCTCGGCCGGCAGGCGCTCGGCCAGTTGGGCGAACAACTCGCCGTGCAGGCCCAACTCGGCGGCCCAGGCGGCCTTGTCGATGCCGGTGACGGTGGCGAACTGCTCGGGCGTGAAGGCCAGGCCGTCCCAGTTCAGGTCGGCGTACTCCGGCGTGATGCCGAAGGCGTTGTCCTGGCCTTGGCCCTTGCCTTCGATACGGTCGATCATCCACTTCAGCACGCGCATGTTCTCGCCGTAGCCGGGCCAGACGAACTTGCCGTCATCGCCCTTGCGGAACCAGTTGGTGGTGAAGATGCGCGGCAGCGTGGCGCCGGCGGCTTCCAACTGCTTGCCCAGGTCCAGCCAGTGCTGGACGTAGTCGGCCATGTTGTAGCCGGCGAAGGCCAGCATCGCGAACGGGTCGCGGCGCACCACGCCGACCTGGCCGACGATCGCGGCCGTGGTCTCCGAGCCCATGGTGGCGGCCATGTACACGCCTTCCACCCAGTTGCGGCCTTCGGTCACCAGCGGCACCGTGGTCGAGCGGCGGCCGCCGAAGATGAAGGCGTCGATCGGCACGCCGGCCGGATCGTCCCAGGCCGGGTCCAGCGCCGGGTTGTTGGTGGCGGCGACGGTGAAGCGCGAGTTCGGGTGGGCGGCCTTGGCGCCGGTGGCCTTGGCGATCTCGGGCGTCCAGTCCTTGCCCTGCCAGTCGATCAGGTGGGCGGGCTTCTGCTTGCCCGGCACGTCGTCTTCCAGGCCTTCCCACCAGACGTCGCCATCGTCGGTCAGCGCCACGTTGGTGAAGATCACGTCGCGGGTCAGGCTCTTCAGGCAGTTCGGGTTGGTCGTCAGGTTGGTGCCGGGGGCGACGCCGAAATAGCCCGCCTCGGGGTTGATCGCGTACAGGCGGCCGTCCTTGCCCGGCTTGATCCAGGCGATGTCATCGCCGATCGTCGTGACCTTCCAGCCCTCGAAGCCGGCGGGCGGCACCAGCATCGAGAAGTTGGTCTTGCCGCAGGCCGAGGGGAAGGCGGCGGCGACGTGGTACTTCCTGCCCTCGGGCGAGGTGACACCCAGGATCAGCATGTGCTCGGCCAGCCAGCCTTCCTTGCGGCCCATCGTCGACGCGATGCGCAGCGCGAAGCACTTCTTGCCCAACAGCGCATTGCCGCCGTAGCCGGAGCCGTAGGACCAGATCTCGCGCGTCTCGGGGTAGTGGACGATGTACTTGGTCTTGTTGCAGGGCCACTTGACGTCGGCCTGGCCGGCTTCCAGCGGCGCGCCGACGGTGTGCACGCAGGGCACGAACTCGCCGTCGTCGCCCAGCACGTCCAGCACCTTGCGGCCCATGCGGGTCATGATCCGCATGTTGACGGCCACGTAGGGGCTGTCGGACAGCTCCACGCCGATGTGCGCGATCGGCGAGCCCAGCGGGCCCATGCTGAAGGGCACGACGTACAGCGTGCGGCCGCGCATGGCGCCGCGGAACAGCGCGGGAGTTCCATCAGCCTTGCCGGTCTGCAGCAGCGCGCGCATCTCGGCCGGCGGCACCCAGTTGTTGGTCGGGCCGGCGTCGGCCTTGTCGGCGGTGCAGATGAAGGTGCGGTCTTCCACGCGGGCCACGTCGCTCGGGTCCGAGCAGGCGAGATAGCTGTTCGGGCGCAGCTCGGGGTTCAGCTTCTTGAAGGTGCCGCCGTCCACCAGCTGCTGGCACAGGCGGTCGTACTCTTCCTCGCTGCCGTCGCACCAGTAGACCTCGCGGGCCTCGGTCAGCGCGGCGACCTCGGCGACCCAGGCGATCAGCCGGGCATGCTTGACGTAGGCGGGTGTGTTCAGGCGCAGGCCTTCCATCACGGGACGGTTCATCGGAGTTTCCTTTGATTACATGAAAGCGGGATTGGGTCAGGCTCGTGGCTTGACGGGCCTGGCCCAATGCCGCGTGGGATTCGCGCCATTTTCAAGCCAATGTAATCACGCCGTAACCGCTGAATTGAGCGGGGTTATGCAGAACCGGAATAACCCTATGCGGTGGAACAGCTGGGCGGCCCCGGATGCGCAGATGGATTGCGCAAAGTGGATAACGCTGGGGGCGATGGGGCCGCGACAGTCGTGGCCATGCCACAGACCATCCAATCGATAGAGGCCCTGCTCGTCGACCTGCCGACGATCCGCGCCCACCAGCTCGCGATGACGACGATGAGCCACCAGACGCTGGTGATCGTGCGCCTGCGCTGCAGCGACGGCATCGAAGGCCTCGGCGAAGCGTGCAGCATCGGCGGCCTCGCCTATGGCGAGCAGAGCCCCGAGGGCGTGAAGCTGGCGATCGACCGCTACATCGCGCCGCTGCTGATCGGACAGGACGCCGGCAACATCAATGCGGCGATGGCGCTCGTGGCGAAGCAGGTGCAGGGCCAGTCCTATGCGAAGTCGGCGATCGAGACGGCGCTGTTCGACGCGCTCGGCCGGCGCCTGAAACAGCCGCTGCATGCGCTGCTGGGCGGTGCGGTGCGCCGCTCGCTGCCGGTCTTGTGGACGCTGGCCAGCGGCGACAGCGGGCGCGATATCGAGGAGGCTCAGGGCCTGATCGAGGCGCGCCGCCACCGCGTGTTCAAGCTGAAGATCGGCCGCGGCGAGCCGCAGGCCAATATCGCCCACGTGGCGCGCATCAAGAAGGCGCTGGGCGACGACATCCTGGTCACCGTCGACGTCAATCAGGCCTGGGACGAGGCGACGGCCACGCGTGCCATCGCGCAGCTGGAGGCAGCTGGCGTGGGCCTGGTCGAGCAGCCGGTGCCCCGCCGTCAGAAGGCCGCGATGGCGCGACTGGCCGCGCGCTTCGATGTGCCGATCATGGCCGACGAATCCATCGACGGACCAGAAGATGCGCTGGAGATCGCGCAATCCGCCGCCGCCGATGTGCTCGCGCTGAAGATCTCCAAGTCCGGCGGCCTGATGGCCACGCTGCGCGCGGCGGCGGTCGGCGATGCCGCGGGCCTGGGCCTGTACGGCGGCACCTTGCTCGAAGGCAGCGTCGGCAGCATCGCCGCCGCCCATGTCTTCGCCACGCTGCCGCAGCTGCGCTGGGGCACCGAGCTGTTCGGCCCGCTGCTGCTGAAGGAGGACGTGGTGCTGGAGCGCCCGGACTTCCGCGACTTCGAGCTGCACCTCTCCGACAAGCCCGGCCTGGGCCTGCAACTGGACGAGGACAGGCTGGACTTCTACCGACGCAAGGACTGACCCCGCCATGCTCTTCCACGTCCAGATGACCGTGCGCCTGCCCCACGACCTGCCCGAGGCCCGCGCCGATGAACTGAAGGCCCGCGAGCGCGCGATGGCGCAGGCCCTGCAACACGAAGGCAAATGGCGCCACCTGTGGCGCATCGCCGGCCGCTACGCCAACGTCAGCGTGTTCGACGTCGCCAGCCCCGCCGAGCTGCACGACACGCTGTCGCGCCTGCCGCTGTTCCCCTACATGGAGATCGAGGTGCAGCCGCTGTGCCGGCATGTCTCTTCGATCCATGACGACGACCGCTAGACAGAACCACCCCGGAGACAACACGATGAGCCAGAAGAACGAATTCACCCTCCAGCAGCTGCTGGAGCGCGTCAACAGCCGCCGCCGCTCCGGCGATGCCGGCAGCGATCGCGTGCGCACGATCACCGCCCGCATCGTCGGCGACCTGTTCCGCGCGATCGACGATCTCGACGTCAGCGCCGACGAATTCTGGGCCGCCAGCGACTGGCTCTCGCGCCTGGGCGCCAGCGGCCAGATGGGCCTGATCACCGCCGGCCTCGGCTTCGATCGCCTGCTGGACATCCGCGACGACGAGGCCGACCGCGCCGCCGGCCGTGCCACCGGCACGCCCCGCGCGATCGAAGGCCCGCTCTACATCGCCGGCGCCCCGCTGAGCCGCTACGAGGCGCGCGTCGACGAAGAAGGCGAGCAGATCCCCGGCGAGGTCATGGTGATGGAAGGCGTGGTGCGCGACGCGCAGGGCCGGCCGGTGGCCGGTGCGCTGGTCGACGTCTGGCATGCCAACGAGAAGGGCCGCTATTCCCACTTCGACCCGGACCAGAAGGAGTTCGCGCTGCGCCGCCGTATCGAGACCGACGCGCAGGGGCGCTACCGCTTCCGCAGCTACCTGCCGCCGGGCTACGAGATCCCGCCGGTGGGCCCGACGGCCGAGCTGTTCCAGGCCCTCGGCCGCCACGGCAACCGCCCCGCCCACATCCACTTCCTGATCGCCGCGCCGGGCCAGCGCGTGCTGACGACGCAGGTCAACCTGCCCGGCGACACCTTCATCGACGATGACTTCGCCTTCGCCACGCGCGACGGGCTGGTGGTCACGCTGGAGCCGGGCACGCCGGCTGCGGGCTACGAGTCGCTGGGCATCAGCGCGCCGTTCACCCGCGTGCAGTTCGACTTCACGATGCAGGTGGCGCGCGACGAAGAAGAATCGAAGCCGCTGGCCCGGATGGCCCGCGCGGTCGGCTGATTCATCATGCTGCGACGGGCTCGCGGGCTCGTCGCAAGGTTTCTGAAGGCAGTTCCTCGAACTGCCGCTTGTAGTCCGACGAGAAATGCCCGAAGTGCCAGAAGCCCCAGCGCGCGGCCACGTCGTAGACGCAGTCGGCGCCCTGGCGCGAACGGGCCAGCTCGCGGCGCACCGCATTGAGCCGCACCGACTTGGCATAGCGCGCCGGGCTCACGCCCAACTGGTCCTGGAAGCAGTAGGCGAGCTTGCGCGGGCTGGCGCCGACGCGCTGGCAGACCTCGGCCAGTGTCGGCGGATCCTCCAGCCGCGAGAGCATCAGCTCGCAGGCGCGGTCGACGACGCGCTTGCGCTGGTCGGCGCGGATCACGGCCTCGTCGCCGGCGCTGGCCAGCGCCTGGACCAGGCCTTGCAGCAGCTCGTCCTGCATCAGCGCGCGGGCGCGCTCGTCGGCCAGCAGTTCCGGCCGCGTGGCCAAGGTCTGCACGGTCTCCACCAATTGCATGCGCCAGCGCCGCAGCAGGCCCGGCGGCGGGCGCAAGGTCAGCAGCTCGCCGGGGTCGACCGCCATCGGCAGCCCCTGCGACGCATCACGCAGCAGCTCGGTCTCGACCACCAGGCCCACCAGCGTGCAGTCGGTCGGCGTGCAGATGTCGATCTCGGCGGCCTCGCAGACCATCAACGCATCGCTGCCGACGCGGATGCCGTTGACGGCGATCTCGCCGCGCGCCTGCTCGTCCCACAGCAGCGCCACGCTGGTGGTGCCCTCGGGCAGGTCGCCGCGCTGGCGGATGCGGCGCGTCGTCGACTCGGCGAACAGCTGCAGGCCGGGCCAGCGGATGTCGGTGAAGCGGCCGTCGAAGCGGCCGTAGTCGAGCTGGTCGTAGCGCATGGTCCAGTCGGTCAGCTGCTCGACGTGTTCGTCGATGTCGCTGGCGCGGGTGTGGCGGACCAGGCAGAGCGGCGCGGGATGGTGGGTGTTCATGCGTGAGACCGATCCAGCGCGTGATAGCCGCGGTTGAAGTAGACGAGGCCGGGGGCCAGGTCTTGCGTGTCGCGGCTGCGGACCTGGCGCAGCTCGACGATGAAGACGCTGTGCGTGCCCACCTCGTGGGTGGCGACGATCTGGCCGTCCAGGTTCACCAGCGCGCCGTCGAGTGCCGGCGCGCCGGTGGCCAGGCGCTGCCAGGGGCAGCGCTGGAAGCGCTCGGCCATCGTGATCTCGCGGTTGGCGAACATGGCCGACAGGTCTTGCTGCTCGGCGCTCAGCACGTTGACGCACAGCGCGCCGTTGCCGGCAAAGAAGCGATGCGCGAAGGAGCTGCGGTTCATGCAGACCAGCACCGTCGGCGGGCTGTCGGTGACGCTGCAGACGGCCGAGGCGGTGAAGCCGGCCGGTCCTTCCGGGCCGTCGGTGGTGATCACGGTGACGCCGCCGGGGAGCAGCGAGAGGCCGGCGCGGAATTCGGCCGTCGTGGGGCTCATGGGGTTCATCTCCAGCCTTTCAGAGATCGAGGACCAGGCGGGGTGAGCGGGCGCGCGAGCAGCAGACCATGATCTGGTCGTTCGCCTCGCGCTCCTCGTCGGTCAGGTAGGCGTCGCGGTGCTCGGGGGTGCCGTCGAGCACGGTGCAGCAGCAGGTGCCGCAGACGCCTTCCTCGCAGGAGACGGGGACCTTGATGCCGATGGTCTTCAGCGCGGCGAGCAGGGTCTGGTTCGCCGCGACGGTCACCGTCTTGCCGCTGCGCTGTGCGATCACCTCGAAGGCCGTGTCGGCGCTGGTGTCGCAGGTCGGCGCCGCGAAGTGTTCCTTGTGCAGCTGCTTGTCGCCGAGGCCGGCGCTGCGGGCCGCATCGAGCATCCAGTCCATGAAGCCGGCTGGCCCGCAGACGTAGAGATGGCTGCCGACGGGCGCTGCCTTCAGCGTGGCGATCGGGTCCATGCGCTGTGCCAGGTGAAGGTGCACATGCGACGCCCAGGGCGCGCCGGCCAGCTCGTCGAGGAAGGCCGCGTGTTCGCGGCTGCGCGCGCAGTAGCGCAGCTCGAAGGGCCTGCCGGCCGCATGCAGCTGCCAGGCCATCGCCAGCATCGGCGTGATGCCGATGCCGCCGCCGACCAGCACGCTGTAGGATGCTTCGTCCACCAGCGGGAAATGGTTGCGCGGCGCGCTGACGGTCAGGCGCGCGCCTTCATGCAGGGCCTCGTGCACGGCCAGCGAGCCGCCCCGCGAGGCCGGGTCGCGCAGCACGCCCAGGCGGTAGCTGGCCCGCGAGCGCGGATCGCCGCACAGCGAGTACTGGCGGATCACGCCGCCGGGCAGGTGCAGGTCCACGTGGGCGCCGGCGCTGAAGGCCGGCAGCGGCGATCCGGCCGGATCGGCCAGTTCCAGCACGGCGATCTGGCCCTGCAGCTGGCGGCGGCTAACGATGAGATTCAGCGTCATGATGGTGTTGTTGCGTTCAGCGCATGAAGATGCCGCCGTTGACGTCCCAGGCGGCGCCCGTGGCGGAGTCGGCGTCTTCGCTGGCGAGCAGGGCGACGAGGCGGGCGATGAAGCGTGGGTTGCCCAGCTTCTGCACGGGGATGTTCTTCACCAGTTGCTCCAGCCGCTCGGCTGGCACGGCGGCGCGGACCGAGGGCAGGTCCAGCGGGCCCGGTGCCACCGCGTTGACGGTCACGCCGCGCGCCGCCAGTTCACGCGCGAAGATCTTCGTCAGCGTCAGGATGCCGGCCTTGGACGAGGCGTAGTGCGCGCCCGAGGCGGTGCCGCCGTTCTGCCCGGCCAGCGAGGCCACGTTGATGATGCGGCCGCGGCCGGCCGCGGCCATCGCCTGGCCGAAGACCTGGCAGCCGAGGAAGGTGCCGCGCAGGTTGACGTCCAGCACGCGGGAGAATTCCTCGGGCTCGATCTGCATGACCGGCGTGGTGAGCGTCAGCGCGGCGTTGTTGACGAGGACGTCGGGCGCCGCGCCGAGCTTGGCGAGCACGCCGACGAAATCGGCTTTGCGCGTCACGTCGAGTTCGATCGCCATCGCCCGCTCGCCGAGCGCATCGGCCGCGGCCCAGACGGCGGCGCCGTCGCGATCCGCCAGCGCGACGCGATAGCCCTCGGCATGCAGCTCCGCGGCGATCAGCTGGCCGAGGCCGGCAGCGGCGCCGGTGACCAGCGCCAGCTTGTCGGCGCTCACAGCACGTACCCCAGCGTGCTCAGCGTGTCCGCCGAGTTGATCAGGCGCACGACCTTGCTGCGGATGCGCCAGCCGGCGTCACCGTGGCGGGCCAACTCCCAGGTGACGTCGGCGGTGTGCTGATGGAAGCCGTCCTTGCGGAAGTCGCGCAGGTCCTGCGCGCCGCGGATCGTGACGGTCGTGCCTTCGTCCTTCAGCACGCGCAGCCGCGAGACATTGCGCACCGTGCGCGCCTGCGGCTGCGTGGAGACCGAGTCGCCGCTGGCCAGCCGGGCCACGCGCTTGGCACGCATGTCGGCGTCGTCGTGGGCGTAGTTGAGCGTGTTGGCGAAGTCGGTCGTTTGCGGATCGATGGGGACGATGTACAGCCCCTTCGGATCCCAGAGTTCCAGCCAGCCGGCGTACTCGGCGTGGTCCAGCATGTCGGCCTCGGCCCAGATGAAGGCGGTGGCGCTGTTCAGCAGTTCGGTGTCCATCTTGTCCTCGATCACGCAGTCATCAACTTCAGCCATTGCTGGTAGGCGGCGCGCATGCCGGTCTCGGCGCTCACGTCGCCGGCGCGGCCGTCCTCGGTCACGCGCTCGCCGGGCAACCCGCGGTTCAGCAGGATCCACAGGTCGCGGCCGGCGCCGGCACCCTTCTGCACGCGCTCCCAGGCCTCGGAGTCGTCGGGCGTGCCGAAGCCCATCGGGCCCTGGAAGTGCTCGTGCAGCCGCAACCGCGCCTGGTTCGCCGCGGCCGGGCCGCCGTCCATCACGATCGCGGCGTGGTGGATCTCGGTCTCCCTGACCGACACCGGCTGCAGCACGCGGAAGAAGGCCATCGAGCAGGCCACGTTTGGGAACAGGTTCAGGTTGAAGCCGGTGCCGCCGACGGCGCGCACGATGCGGCGCACCTGCGGCTCCTCGTGTCCTTCAGCGCGCAGCTGCTCGGCCAGTTCGACGAAGCGCTCGGGAATCGGTTCGTCGAGCTTCTCGTCCAGGTCGATCAGCTCGGGGATCATCACCATCACGCTGTGGCCCTTGCCCAGGTCTTCCACATAGCCGGGGCCGCCGACGAAGTCCAGCATGCGCGCGGTCTGCGCGTCCAGCGAGCCGAGAAAACTCTTGTGGATCAGCGGGAAGTGATAGGCGTCGGTGGTGTTCTCGAGCTGGATCTTCCAGTTGCCGGGGAACTTGAAGCGGTGCTCGCCGGCCACCTTGACCGGGTAGCCCGCGCCCTGCTTCATGAACAGGTCGATCCACTTGCGGGCCGGGCCCAGCCACTCTTCGAGCGGCGCGATCTGGTCGTCGAAGGTGGCGAAGATCATCCCGTTGTAGCTCTCGGTGCGCAGGCTCACCAGCGGGAACTCGCCCTTGTCCAGGCACTCGCCGTAGCTCTCCGGATGGGGCACGCCGCGCAGCGAGCCATCCAGCGCATAGGACCAGCCGTGGTACGGGCAGACGAAGCTGGCGGTCTTGCCCTTCTTGTGCTCGCAGACGGTGGCGGCGCGGTGGCGGCAGCGGTTCAGCAGCACGTGGACCTGCTGCTTGCGGTCGCGTACGACGATGACCGGCTCCTGGCCGACCCAGTGCGTCTTGTAGCTGCCGGCCTCGGGCAGCTCGCTGGCGTGGGCCACCCAGACCCAGCACTTGCGGAAGATGCGCTCCATCTCCTGCTCGAACAGCAGCGGGTCGGTGTAGAGCGAGGTGTGGACGCGGTCCTCGCGGACAAGGTCCTGGACGGGGCGGTGGAAGTTGATCGGGGCGTTCATTGCGTGGTCAGTTCGGTTGGCGGGTTAGGCACGGGCAGGGCGGCTTCGCTGTGCCAGTGGCTGACGGGGCGGCTGAAGACGTTCTCGGTCTCGAAGCGGGCGATGCGCCACGGGCCGTCCTCGGCGCAGCGGGCCATCTCCAGCGTCAGCCGCGCGGCGTTCAGGTGCGAGGCGCCGGTGGCGAAGGTGGAGGGCTGCAGCATCAGCCAGCTCGCTGTTGCCGCGTCGCCTTGCACGTCGATCTGCTCGTTGCAGAGGAAGTGCGCGTTCATCGCGAAGTGGGCGGGCTCGCTCATGTAGCGGCGGAACATCGCGCCGATCTCGTCGCGGCCCTGGTAGCCGCCGAAGCTGGCGGCGTAGCGCGCGCCGTTGCCGGTCCACAGCGCGTCGGCGGTGAAGCAGTCGAGCAGTTCGGCCAGCGGCGTCGAGGCATCGAGCCGGTCGCACAGCGCCATGTAGCGATGGACGCAGGCGCGGATCGCCTCCGCGTCCTCGAAGCGGCGCAGCCGCGCTTCGAGTTGGGCCACCGTGGTTCTCATGACTTCAGCAGGTCCGGCGGCACGACCAGCTCGCGGCCGGTGCGGGCCTCGATGCGGGCGTACTTCCAGAGCTTGTACGGGCCCTCGCCGACGACGATGGTGCGGAACAGGTTGCAGGCCGCGTGGACGGTGGCGATGTCCGGCACGTCGGCCAGCAAGTAGCAGGTCCAGGGCCAGGCGGTGGAGGGGCCGACCATCGCCTGGTCGTCGTCCATATTGCCGATCACGCGCACGCCCGGCAGCTCGCCGATGCCGTTCATCATGCGGCCGAAGGCGAGCCAGACGTCCTTGGCCTCGGCCGGCGCGGCGTCGAAGAAGTTCTGGTTGATGCCGATGCAGAAGAGGGTGCGCAGCGGGTGTTGGGTGTTGCTCATCGTTCGTGTCCTTGTGAATCAGAGATAGCCGGGGAGCGGGGCTTGCCCCAGCAACATCGCGCCCGCGTTCTGCAGCGTGATGTCGCCCATGAAGGCGTGCTGCGTCAGCACCTGCGCGTCGCGCACCTGCTGGGAGATCGGGCTGGCCTCGTAGACGCCGGTCATGCCGGTGAGCATCTGCACCGCCCGGGCCACCTCGGCGCCGGTGCGGGCGGCGTGGGTGGACGAGAGGCGCAGCAGGCTGGTCTGCTCCGGCGTGGGGGCGTCGCCGCGCTGCAGCGTCTCCCAGGCCTCGTCCATCGCGTCGTAGAAGAAGTGGCGGGCGGCGCGCAGCTGCGCTTCGGCGCGGCCGAGTTCCTGCTGCACCAGCGGGCGGTCGGCCAGGCGCGGCGCGCCGGTGATCGACACGCGGCCGGCCGACATGTCGCGCAGTTCCTCGATCGCGCCGCGCGCGATGCCGAGGCCGACGACCGCCAGCACCTGCGCCGCGAAGGACAGCGTCGGGTAGCGGAAGATCGCCTCGCCGCGCTGCGAGGGGCCGCCGCGCACGAAGGTCCAGTCCTCGGGCACCAGCGCGCGGTCCACGATCAGGTCATGGCTGCCGGTGCCGGCCATGCCGGACACATCCCAGTTCTCGTCGATGCGGGCCTGCGCGCGCGGCATCACGGCCATGCGGCCCGGGCCCGGTTTGCCGTCGCCGTCGACCGGCACGATGCCCACGCCCACCAGCTGCGCCGCCATGCAGCCGCTGGCGAAGGACCAGCGGCCGCTGACCTCGTAGCCGCCTTCCACCAGCGCCGCCTTCTGCGGCGGGAACATGCCGCCGGCGAAGATCAGGTCGGGCGAGGCGCGGTAGATGTGCGCGAAGGTGGCGGGCGGCATGTTC